>NZ_CP172882.1:2147500-2459166 GCF_050529585.1 Enterococcus sp. DIV0876 | reverse complement strand
TAGTATCATTGGTAAGCAAAATGTTGAGGGATATTTTGCCATGTGTACCGCACGAGGGTTTTCCTGCACTGCGTTATATTTTGCTCGGCGGTGGGCCGATCGATCGCGGCTTGCTTGAACACTGTCAGCATAAACAGCTTTCTGTTATCCAGTCCTATGGGATGACAGAGACCTGTTCTCAAGTGGTGGCATTGCCACCTGAAAATGCCTCTGCTAAACTAGGGTCGTCAGGTATCCCTTTAAGGAATGTCCAATTGAAGATAGTAGTTCCCCAACAAATGTTGGATTCAGCCCAGCAAGCAGAAGCTGTAGGAGAAATCTACTTAAAAGGACCAGCTATTGTGTCAAGTTATCTTAATGGTCGAGGACAGGAGCAGTGGGATCAAAAAGGCTGGTTCGCCACGGGTGATTTAGGGTATTTAGACGAAGAAGGCTATCTGTATGTAGTGAGTCGCTCAAGTGATTTGATTATTTCTGGCGGTGAGAATATTTATCCTGCTGAAGTAGAACAAGCGCTGCAACAGCATCCGGCCATTATTGAAGCGGCTGTTGTCGGTCAAGACAATACCCAATGGGGTCAAGAAGCCGTTGCATTTGTGGTAGTGGATCAAGCTGTCTCAAAACAAGCACTGCTTGATTCTTTAGAAGATACGATTGCCCATTATAAATTTCCCCGCCGCTTTTTCCAGATTGACGCATTGCCGCGCACTGCAAGCGGTAAAGTCATCAAACGGCGGTTGTTAAGTGAAGAAAGAGTGAACGAGATTGAATAGTAATGTGACAAAATACCAACAGGCATTTGATTTGGGGAAAAGCTATTTTAGTAGCTGTGAACAGATAGCCTATGCAGATGTTTTAGCGATTTACCGTGCAGCTGAAGCAGCAAAAGGTGCGCGATATTTTTGGCGTAATCCTGATCAAACGATGACGATTGCTGCTTTTCATTGGTTGGTTGCGTATCAAAAACCATCCTTAACGGCATTCGATACCACTCAAAAAGAGTTGCAGACAAAACATTATCAGCCCGAAACGGATGCCTGCCAAGCGTTATTGCTGGGTGGTTTTGCTTTTGATGAAAGCCGTGCTGCACAAGCAGAATGGGCGCAGTTGGGCAGTGGTTTATTTGTTTTACCAGAAATCATGATCAAACAAGAAGGAAGCCAAACATGGGTGGTTTATACTGTCAAAGCCAGCAATGAGACACAAAGGCGCACCCAAGTTGCTGCCTTGCAAGCACAAGTCATGCAGTGGATTGAGCACAGTCAGCAAGTAGAGGCAACGGCTCCATTTGCTGTTGTGACGGGGCAAGTTGAAGTAGCTGTACCCGAGTGGCTGCAAGCAGTAGAAGATACCGTCCATGCCATCAAGGATCCGTCGATCGATTTGACGAAAGTCGTTTTGGCGCGCCAAATGCGTTTGACCACAATGGAGGAAATCAACAGTGCCACGGTACTGACTCATTTAAGTCAACAACAGCCGAATACCTATTTGTTTGCTATGGAACAAGAAGCGACTTTTTTTATCGGTGCTACACCGGAACGCTTATTAAAAGGGACTGTCGATCATTTTGAAACGGTGAGCATTGCAGGTTCTGCGCCTCGTGGCCAGACGGAAGCAGAGGATCAAGCCCTTGCTGACGAATTATTGCAAGACCCGAAAAATACCCACGAACATCAAGTAGTGGTGGATCGTTTGGCAAATGCTTTGTCCACGTTGATAGAAGATGGCTTCTATTCAGAAAAACGCTCCGTAATCAAAAATCGGGATATCCAGCATTTATTCGTTCCGTTAAAAGGAAGACGAAAAACAGATGTTTCTTTTTTGTCTGCTGTTCAAAAACTGCATCCGACACCTGCTTTAGGTGGAGAACCTAAAGCGGCTGCCGTTCAGTGGATCAAAGCGCATGAGCCCAATAGTCGCGGAATGTATGGCGGGCCAATCGGTTGGTTAGGCATTCAGCAAGATATCGGTGAATTTGCAGTTGCGATCCGATCAGGCGTTGTGACGCAAAATAGTGCAACGTTGTATGCAGGATGCGGGATTGTCGCGGATTCGCAAGCTGTAGCTGAGGAACAAGAAACACGGCTGAAATTTCAACCAATGCGAAGGGGGATCATCGGAGATGTCTAATCAAGAAGTCATGACAGATTATTTGCTAGCAGCAATCGAAGGATTGAAAGCAGCTGGTGCCAAAAGAGCTGTGATCAGTCCAGGCTCACGTTCGACACCGTTGGCATTGCTCTTGCACCGGGATCCAGACATGGACTGTTTTGTTGATGTCGATGAACGCTCGGCCGCCTTTTTTGCGCTCGGGATGACAAAAGTGGATGGCAAACCAACTATCTTATTGTGTACATCTGGCACAGCTGCGGCCAATTATTATCCGGCAATTTGTGAAGCAGAAGCCGTCAATTTGCCCTTGATCGTACTGACGGCTGATCGTCCACCTGAATTAAGAGGGGTTGGGGCGCCGCAAGCCATGGATCAGCAGAATTTATACGGATCGCATGTCAAGAAGATGATCGAAATGACTGTGCCTGAAAACCAGCCGAACATGTTGCGGTATAGTTTTTGGCAAGCCGCCAATTGTGTGACAAAAGCCAAAAAGCAACCCCAAGGACCTGTGCAAATCAATTTTCCTTTAAGAGAGCCTTTACTGCCAGATTTTGAACGACAAAGCAAGATACAACAACCATTTGTGTATGTCGATCCAATCAAACAGTTGTCTCAGGAGATGGGCCAACAGTTGTTGCCCCATCTTCAAAAAAAAGGCGTTATTATCGTGGGAGAGAGCCTGACATTGGATCAAGCGAAATGTTTGCGCCTATTTGCAGCAAAAATAGGCTGGCCAATCATTGGCGATCCTTTGACCAATCTAGCCACTTGCGGTGTAGAATCGGGCGTGTTTATCAGTCAAGCAGATTTGTTGCTGCCGCATGTAGATGCAACCTTTCAACCAGATGTCGTGTTGCGTTTTGGCCGCTTGCCAGTGACTAAGAACGTACTTTTGTGGCTGAATCGATTACCGGAGTCTGCTACTTGGGTATTTGTCGACCCGTCTGCACAATGGCAAGATCAGTTGCACCGGGCGAATTATTTGATTGAGGCTGAAATCGATGTCTTTGTCAGCCATTGGCAAGACCAACAATTTAGGATCGATCATGATTGGATCACACAATGGGAAGCGGTACAAGATGCTGCCAACCAAATCATCACGGATCAATTCACAAGTCATCCATTCGATGAAAGCCAATCTGTTCGTATTTTACAACAGACCTTGCAAGCTGATGCGCAGATTTTATTGGCCAACAGTAACGCAATTCGGTTCTTCGATCGTTACGGAAGCGAAACGTCTAAGCCGTATCGCGTTTATGGCAATCGAGGGGTCAATGGAATTGATGGCCTGATCTCGACAGTTGCCGGTATTGCAATGGTGAGCCAAAAACCCACGTATTTATTGATTGGTGATTTGGCCTTGTACCATGATATGAACGGCTTGCAACTGTTGCGGCAATATCATTTGCCAGTGACGATTGTTTTGTTGAATAACAATGGTGGCGGTATTTTTTCTTTCTTGTCACAAAATACCTTATCACCGGAAGATTTTGAGCCATTGTTTGGTACGCCTTTGAATCTTGATTTTAACAAAGTCGCAGCGCTTTATGAAGCCAACTGGACATTAGCTGAAACAGCAAGTATGTTTCAAGCACAAATCGAAGCCTCCCTTAGCCAGCCGCAATTTCAAATCATCGAAGTCCGAGGCACGCAAACAGAGCCCGTCCTTCTTTGGGAAAACAGTCAAAAGCTGTTTGCTGAGGGGTGGTCAAAATGATTTGCCAGATTCGCGGTGTCCAGTATGCCTATCGATGGCTGCAGCCATATAATAATACGTTGCCAACGATGGTGGCCTTGCATGGCTTTACAGGAACCAGTGAAACGTTTGTTCCAATGTTTGATCAAAAGCAAAACTATAATGTTTTGGCAATCGATTTAATTGGGCATGGGCAGACCTCTGTTTATGTGCATCCGTTGCGCTATGAAATTCCTCAGCTAGTTGCTGATTTGGCTGAACTCATGACACGATTAGCGGTATCTGAATATTTTATTTATGGTTATTCAATGGGGGCGAGAGTGGCTTTGGCCTGGACGGTACTTTTTCCAGAGGCAGTTGCAGGTTTGATCATGGAAAGCGGCTCACCAGGCATAGCCGCAGCTGCTGAAAGAGCAGTACGCTTCAAACAAGATCGGCGCCTCGCTATCAAGCTTATGGAAGGCACATTAGTGGAATTTGTCGATTATTGGCAATCGTTACCGTTGTTCTCCAGCCAAAATGAGTTGCCAGAAACGCAGCAAATGCGTGTTAGAGAGGGACGTTTACGACAAATACCCTTTGGTTTGGCTATGAGTCTTGTTTACGGTGGAACTGGGAAACAGCCAAGTTATTGGGGGGCGCTAGCAAATATACGCTGTCCGATTTTGTACGTAGCTGGTGAAAAAGACCGCAAATTTCAAGAGATTGGTCTAAGGATGAAAGAAATCCAACCTACGATCACGTACCAAGTGATTCCGGCAGCTGGTCATTGTATTCATTTGGAACAACCGAGAATGCTTTTGCAAAACATCAATCAGTGGATCAAGGGGATTGATGTTACAGCGTAAAAGAAAGAGGCGACATCTATGCAAATCAAAAAAATTGAATCGATTGCTTGTCGTTTGCCGCTGAGACAGCCCTTTGTGACAAGTTATGGACAGTTAACAGAAAAAGCCTTTGATCTCATTCGAATAACAGCCGACGATGGGACTGTGGGGATTGGAGAGCTGGTGGCTTTTGAACAACCAGATTATATTGAGGAAACGATTTTTTCGGCAAGACACGTGATCAAACAGCAATTGGTCCCGATGGTGACTGGGACGAACCTTGATCATCCAAACAAAGTCTCGGAGTTATTCTCATCTGTTCAAGGCAATACCATGGCTAAGTCAGCGGTAGAAACGGCGATGTGGGATTTATATGCCAAGCAATCAGGCTGTAGTGTCTTAGATTTTTACCCCTCTGCGCGCGAACAAATTGCGGTGGGGGTGAGTGTTGGCATGCAACCAACGACGGATCGATTGTTGGCGCAAGTTGGACAATATGCTGCACAAGGCTATCAACGTATCAAATTAAAAATCAAACCCGGGTGTGATCGAGTGCCGTTAGCGGCTATTCGAGAAAATTTTCCCGATTTAATGCTGATGGCTGATGCCAATGGTGCTTATGTCGGGCAAGAAGATGCGTTATTGGCGTTAGACGACCTTGGACTGATCATGATCGAACAACCATTAAACGTGCGAGATCTGACAGGGCATGGCGCATTGCAAAAGAAAATGCGTACACCGTTATGTTTAGATGAAGACATTCGCTGCGTTGAGGATATTGCGACTGTGGCAGCCTTGGGCAGTTGCCAAGCCATCAATCTTAAAATCCCCCGCGTTGGCGGTATCACGGAAGCACAAAAAATCGTGGCTGCTTGTGCAAAAAATGGCTTGACTGTGTGGTTAGGGGGAATGTTTGAATCTGGTGTCGGACGGGCAATGAACCTGCAATTTGCCAGTCAAGAGATCTTTCAATTTCCTGGTGATCTATCAGCCGCCGACCGTTATTATTTTGATGATATCGTGCAGCAACCAGCTGTCCTCGAGAATGGTCAGTTAACTGTACCAAAAGGTCTAGGCTTCGGGGTGATGTTAGACGAAAACAAGCTGATTAAATATGGGGACATGCCTCAAGTTTTATTTCAAAAAAAATAGGCATCTCATCATCGTGAGATGCCTATTTTGTTACGCTTTAAACTCTTTTTCGATCTGCAAGCGTTGCACTTTCATCGTGGCTGTTCTTGGAATTTCATCATAAGCTCTTAAGATTGGTTCATTTAATCGTGGGAGATCTGCCACGGCTTGCCACCAGGCATCCCAATCCATTTCGCGATTTGGTGCCAGGGCGATGATCGGTTGAGGAGAATCTTCTTTGTCTCGAACGATCACGACTTCTGCTAGAAAATCGAGTTGATCCAGTAATAGATCTTCTAATGCTAAATTACTTTCGATTGATTTGATCAAATCGACTTGACGGTCTTTAAGATACAAGTGCCCCGTTTCATCGATCATGCCGTAATCACCACTATCCCACCAAGCACCATAGACATTGTCTGCAAACCGTTGATCTTCTTTATAATAGGTCAAGGCGCGCCCTTTTGAAAGGAAGTGGATATGGCCGTCGGTATTGACTGGTAATTCATTTCCTTGGGCATCCGTGATCCGTGCGCGTGTCAAATCAGTTAGACCTACCCCCATATCACGGGCATTGTTTTGTTTCAAACTTTCAAGCGTATGCGCTTTAAGAATCATTGGTCCGCACTCACTTTGCCCGTAAACTTGTAAGAAAATTGCTTTATGGTCAGTTGCAGTTGCCAAGAAAGAGGCCATGGTCTGATTGTTGATCGCATCGAATGTTGAATGATAATAGCGAATGCCCGCGAATGCTTCGGGGTGTTCTTCAGCCACAAAACGCCATTGCACAAAGTTGTTCGGATGTGTTTCAAGCGCAATTGGCGGATAATCTGTTAACATGCGAACAATATGCGGGCCGGATGCACCTGCTAGGGGCATCATTGGAAAGCCCATCGCCATCAAGGAAGAAATACCAATGTTGAATCGTGAATGCACCGGAGAAATGTGGAATGCGACTAAATCTGAATCCGCTTGTTGGCGATCGATCTTGGTAAAAATCGTTTTTTGCCACTTTGTGCGCCACCCCATAGATTGGGCTGAATGACAAATCAATTTAGGAATACCGGTTGTACCAGATGTATGCGTCATATAAGAAATTTGATCGATGGGCAATTCAACTTGTTCAACAGGGTCTGCCGCAGCCAATAATAAATGACGTACTGAGATTTGTTTTTCAGGGCTGCTGTTTTTGACCAGTGCTACGCGCGCTTCTGTTTCTTCATCAAACAGGATATAGGGATCTTCTAAACGGTCGACGAAGACTTCGATCGTAGCTGCTGGAAAATGATAAGAAATCATGACAGGTACGGCCCCTAAATACGAGGCTGCTGTAGCCAATAGATAGGTATCAAATTTTGATGATTTGTATAAAATAATTTTGTCGCCAGCTTGCACACCAAGAGATGCCAATTGATAAGCCCGTGTTAGAACGGCTTCATGGCTGGAACGATAGGTACTTTGATAACCCAACTCAGGAAACGCCGCTAAAACTTCATCGTGGATGATTTTGACATCGGGATATTGTTTCGCTGCTTCTTGGTAGTTCGTATACAGATTCAAAGGCTGATAATCTAATAAATCCATGGATAACACTCCTTTAGGTTCGTGAAAAATTTCATTTATTGCTTATTTTAGCATATATGCGATTTCATACAAGAGATTCTAGGGGATTATTATAACAAAAACCTAGCCAATAATAATGACTAGGTTTGCCCAAAGAGGTTATTTGGTTGAATATTTTGCGATAAAATCTTCAATTGGTAATCGAAAGTCTAAATAACGGTCTTCTAATTCCTCACGAGACCATTGCCACCAAGCAATTTCTTGCAAGGCTTGAATCGTTGCTGGATCAAAACGGTATTTGATGATCTTGGCAGGCACACCGCCAACGATTGCATAAGGGGGCACATCTTTGGTTACAACTGCATTTGATGCAACCACTGCACCATTGCCGACTGTGACACCCGCTTGAATGATTGCGCCATGACCAATCCATACATCGTTACCAATGGTCGTGGTTCTTTCTTTGCGTTTGGTTAGGAATTCGCTATCTTTTGGTGCAAAACCATAGCCTTCACCATTATACGCAAATAGGTGCTGACTAGGTCTTTCGTATGGATGATTGGTCGGTCCAATGCGGACGGCAGCTGCAATACTAACAAATCGGCCAATACAGCTATTTTGAATAAAGCAATATTGCCCGGTGTACGTATAGGTATCCAACGTAGAATGGTCGATATGGTTCGCTTCTCCTACTTCTACATAGTCCTTCAAGTGACTGTCTTGAACTTGGGAATCTTTGCCAATAATTGGTTGTTCATCATGAAATTCTGTGATCGATAAATGCATATCCATCATCCTTTCTTGCGTATTGCTATCATTCTACCGTACTTTTATGTAGTATTTGATTAATAAGCATTTTGAAAGAGGGGGGATCTGGATGAGAAATATCTTTTTACTGGATGATATAACCGAACCGACCAAAAGCAAAGCAGCACAAAAAGGCTATACTTTTCATGATTCAGTTACACCAGAAGCTGTTTTCGTCAGAAGCAAACAAGTGCCAGATTCTTTGATCACACCTGAACTGGCAGTCATTGCTCGATCAGGCACTGGAACGAATACCATCAATATTGAAAAATGTACAGAAAATGGCACGGTAGTCTTTAATAGTCCCGGCGTCAATGCCAACGCGGTCAAAGAATTGCTATTGTTAAACTTATTTTTGCGCGTGCGGCCGGTAGAAAAAGCTTACGAGATAATGGCGCAAATCAAAGAAGAAGTGCTGCAGGGAATCATCCCCGCCGATAGTGTTTTAGATGTTGCACAAGAGCGAAGAACAACGATCATTGGTGAGGAATTGGCAGGCAAGACAATTGGTATTCTTGGATTAGGGGAAATTGGGGAACGATTGGCAGAGGCCTGTTTTCATTTAGGCATGGACGTGATTGGTTATGCGCGTACCCAAAAAGATAGTCAGTATTTCGAACAGACGGCTGAACTTGCGGAATTGTTGGAAGAAGCTGATTTTGTTGCTATTTTATTGCCGTTAAATGATCAGACAAGAGGGCTGATCAATACAGAATCATTGGCGCACATGAAATCAGAAGCGATCTTGCTAAACTTTGGCAGAGGAGAAATCGTGGATGAAACAGCTGTGTTGGCCGCGTTAAATCAAGGGACGCTCACACAGTACATCACGGATTTTCCGACAGCTAATTTGTTGAACCATTCACAAGTCATATGTTATCCGCATATTGGCGGAACGACCATCGATGCTTTGACCGCTGGCGATCAAGTCGTTTTTGCCAATATGGATCGATTTATACGTTACGGCACAATTAAAGAAGCCGTTAATTTTCCGCAAGTAACACTCCGGTTTTTGGCACCTTATCGGATAACGATATTTCATAAAGATGCTCCCGGAGCACTAGCGCCTTTGTTAAGATTGCTATCGGAAGCGGCTGTTGATATCGAGCACATGGCAAGTGAACGAAAAGCGGGTATGGCATATACGATCATTGATGTGGCAGATCAAGAGAAAGAGGTGCAACAAGCTATTTCTTTATTGCGTGAATTACCGCAAGTCCATCGTGTCCGTCTGTTGCGCAATCCCCATCTTGTTGAATAGTTGTCAGCCTGTTCAATTCTTGTTATTATGAAAAAAAATACAAAGGAAGTTTCGCATGACTAGTCAGTTCCAAAATAAAAAGAAAGTTGCATTACCTAGATATCAGCAGATTGCTGTTGAAATCGCTGAGCGTATTGTCGAAAATCGCTATCAGGTAGGGCAAAAAATCCATGCCCGCTCTACATTAGCCAGCAATTTCAATGTATCACCTGAAACTGCGCGAAAAGCCATCAACGTATTGGTCGACCTTGAAATCATGGACGTCCGTCACGGCAGCGGCGCCTATATTGCGTCAAAAGAAAAAGCCCAGGCTTTTGTTGAACAATATCAAGATGTCCAAACGATCCAAGAAATTCGCGCCGATATTTTAGAAAGTGTTGATCGTCAGCAGCAAGAATTGAATCATTTTTCGGAGTTATTGAATGTATTGGTACAGCAAACCAAGAAGGTGCACCATATGAGTCCATTCGTGCCTTTTGAATTGTCTTTGACAGAAGAGGCTCAGCATCTAGAAAAAAGTGTCAATGAGTTGAATATTTGGCAAGTGACCGGGGCTACGATCATTGCGATTCAAACGGCACAAGAATTATTGCTGTCACCTGGCCCATATGCGAAATTCAGTGCGGGCAACAAAATCTACTTTGTGGGTAATGAGCTTTCGCTGCAACGGATGACCAACTTCTTTTATCCAACTGAACACCATTAGATCCTAAAAATTCGTCTGCTTTTACATAGATTGTAAAGTAGGCGAATATTTTTTTTGACAAAGTGACCACCACTTGTTAAGATAGTATGGTCACTTTCGTGAAATTTTTCAGAAAAAGGAGTAATTTTCATTTGAGTAAAGTTAGAGTGGAACATTTAACCAAGATTTTTGGCAAGAAGAAGCAACAGGCTTTTGCCATGATTCAAGAACAACGCAGCAAAAATGAAATTCTAGAAAAGACCGGCGCAACGGTAGGGGTCTATGATGTCAATTTTGAAGTCAACGAAGGAGAAATATTCGTGATCATGGGCTTATCAGGGAGTGGGAAGTCGACCTTGATTCGTCTTTTGAATCGGTTGATTGAGCCTTCTGGTGGAGATATTTATATTGATGACGTGGATATTGCCAAAATGAGCAAAGAGGAATTGCGGGAAGTCCGTCGGCATAAAATCAATATGGTTTTTCAAAGTTTCGGCTTATTCCCTCATCGCACGATTTTAGAAAATACCGAATATGGGTTAGAAGTCCGTGGCGTATCCAAAGAAGAACGAACGAAAAAAGCAGAAAAAGCGCTAGATAACTCAGGATTATTGTCTTTCAAAGACCAATACCCTGACCAGCTATCTGGCGGGATGCAGCAACGGGTTGGTTTGGCTCGGGCGTTAGCCAATGATCCTGAGATCCTTCTGATGGATGAGGCCTTTTCAGCATTAGATCCATTGATTCGCCGCGAGATGCAAGACGAGTTATTAGAATTACAAGCCAATGTACAAAAAACCATTATTTTTATTACGCACGATTTGAACGAAGCTTTGCGGATCGGGGATCGAATCGCCTTGATGAAAGATGGGCAAATCATGCAAATTGGAACTGGTGAAGAGATTCTGACCAATCCGGCCAATCAATATGTGCGCGACTTTGTGGAAGATGTCGACCGTTCGAAGGTCTTGACTGCGCAAAACATCATGGTCCCAGCGTTGACCACCAATATTGAAATTGATGGACCAAGCGTTGCGTTGAATCGGATGCGTAAAGAAGAAGTCAGCATGTTACTGGCTGTAGACAAACGCCGTCACCTTAAAGGCAGTCTAACAGCTGAGTCAGCCAGAGAAGCCCGAAAAAATAATTTGACGTTAAAAGCTGTCATTGATAAAAACGTCAAAAAAATCGATAAAGACATGTTAGTCACTGATATTTTCAATTTGATTTATGACTCTCCAACACCATTAGCGGTCGTTGAAAATGATCGATTGATCGGCGTCGTGATCCGCGGCAGTGTGATCGAAGCACTGGCAGAAACGGATACAACGTCACACAATGTGGAAGGAGTGGTCATCAATGGGTAACTTTTTACAACAAACAATTCCGGTAGCTGATTGGGTCGAGGCCTTTACTGAATGGCTAACAGGAACATTCAGCGGTTTATTCTCTGCACTGCAATCTTTTGGACAATTGATCATGGATACCATCACCAATGTCTTATTGTTCGTACCGCCTTTGGCATTGATTGTGTTAGTAACGATCGCCGCCTTTTTAGTGTCAGGTAAAAAATGGGGACTCACTGCATTTACATTTGTCGGTCTGCTCTTTATCTATAATCAAGGCTTATGGACTGATTTGATGAATACTGTGACTTTGGTCTTGCTTTCTAGCTTGGTGTCGATCATCATCGGTATTCCATTAGGGATTTTGATGGCCAAAAGTGAAAAAGCGCAAAGCATTATCACCCCAATTTTGGACTTTATGCAAACCATGCCTGGTTTCGTATATTTGATTCCAGCAGTTGCCTTCTTTGGTATTGGTATGGTCCCAGGGGTCTTTGCTTCAGTGATCTTTGCGTTGCCGCCAACAGTGCGGATGACCAACTTAGGGATTCGTCAGATTTCTCGTGAATTGGTCGAAGCTTCAGATTCATTTGGCGGTACTGGTTGGCAAAAACTGATCAAGCTTGAATTGCCATTAGCCAAAAGCACGATTTTGGCTGGTGTCAATCAAACAACGATGTTGGCACTATCCATGGTCGTTATCGCATCAATGATTGGTGCTCCAGGTTTAGGTCGCGGTGTCTTATCCGCATTGCAACGGGCACAAGTGGGTAATGGTTTTGTCAGCGGCGTGTCATTGGTGATCTTGGCGATCATTATGGATCGCTTTACCCAAAACTTGAATAAACCAGCACACAAGAAACAAGTAGCTGCAGGCAAAAATCGCAAACAAAAAAGAATATTTGGCGGTGTTGCTGCAGTAGCAGTCGTTGCGCTAATTGGCGCTTCAGTTGCCTTTGGCAATGTGTCAGATAACAAAGGTACAGTCAATCTGGCTTATGTCGAATGGGATACGGAAGTTGCTTCAACTCATGTAGTAGCGGAAGTGTTATCTGAAATGGGCTATGAAGTCAATACGACGCCTTTGGACAATGCCATTATGTGGGAGTCTGTGGCAAAAGGTGAAGTGGATGGTATGGTCGCTGCTTGGCTACCTTCCACGCATGAAGCACAATATGAACAATATCAAGATCAAGTAGAAAACTTAGGCCCGAATTTAGAAGGGGCCAAATTAGGAATCGTTGTTCCTAGCTATATGGATGTGGATTCCATTGCGGATCTTTCTGATGAAGCGGGCAAAACGATCACTGGAATCGAACCAGGTGCCGGTGTTGTTTCAGCAGCTGAGCAGACAGTAGCAACCTATGACAATTTATCTGACTGGCAAGTTGCGACCTCCTCTTCAGGTGCGATGACCGTCGCATTGGGACAAGCAATCAAAAATCAGGAGGATATCGTTATTACTGGTTGGTCGCCACACTGGATGTTTGCTAAATATGACTTGAAATATCTGGATGACCCTGAAGGAACGATGGGAGATGCTGAAAGTATCAACACAATGGTTCGTCAAGGTTTATCAGAAGATATGCTTGAAGTCTATGAAGTGTTAGACAAGTTCAGTTGGACCCAAGAAGATATGGAAGAAGTCATGTTAGCCATCAATGATGGCACTTCTGCCGAAGATGCCGCCAAAGATTGGGTGGACAACCATGCAGAAGAAGTAGCTGCTTGGACGAAATAAAGACAAATAAAACCAGCCTTTTGGGCTGGTTTTATTTGTCTGATGGAATCTAAAATCATTTGTTTTATTTTCCTTGGGCAATGATTTTGGCTTTCTCAGTATTGGCAAAATGCAGCTTAGCATATTTACCTAATAACTCTTCACCGCCGATTTGTAAAATCTTGGCAGCAACCAAGTCTGATGGATGGCCAGCACCAGAAGGTACCTTAAAACCGAGTTCTTTCGACGCTTTATCGAGTGCATCTAAAAAGACTGTACGGCAAAGAATCGATGCTGCAGCGACAGATAGATGATACTGTTCACCTTTTGTAGCAAAAAATAATGGAGCGGTGACAGCGTGCTTTTCCGCTTTTAGATAGGTGCGGTAATTTTTTTCTGATGTAAATTGATCGATCAAAATTGCTTCTGGTTTTTGCGGTGCGATTTTTTCCAACAATAGACGGATTGCTTGATTATGCAACGCAACCTTCATACGGACGGTATTATAAGCTGGCTGAATTTGATTGTATTTTTCAGGCGTGACGGTCAACAGCTGAAATGGGACCAAAGCTTTGATTTTTGGCGCCATTGCACGAATCTGCTGATCAGTCAACATCTTAGAGTCTTTGACGCCCATCTCTTTTAAACGAGACAAATGACCTTGCTCCGCATAAACAGCACAGACCACCAACGGGCCGAAATAACTGCCATTGCCGACTTCATCGCTGCCAATGGCATTTTTTTCACTGAAGCCAGCAGGTAATGTATTGGCTGCAACCGTTTTTTTCTGGGTGCTTGCAGTTGCATTGCCCCAAAGCGCCGCCTCTTTTTCAGCGTTTGCACCTTGGAACATTATTTTTCCTGACTGATAGGCAGTGATGGTGGTTTGATTCTTCTTTGCTGTAAACAGGGTATAAGGTGCTGTTTTGGCTAAACGGTCTGATTGATAATATTGCGTGATTTTTTTCATTTCATTTGTTGACACTTTGATGACGATCGCAGACATATCCTTCCTCCTCAATCTTTGTTTTTGCAGGCAAAAACAAAGGATACATGAAGATTTTATCATACTTTCAGCAGTTTTTTTGACTTGAATCGGGAATAGGTTGTTGAGGCATGGAAATTCAAAGGGAAATCACGTATAATAATGAAGAGTTTGCGACAAGGGTGCTTTAGGTGATAGAATAATACAGAATGTAAGCAGTGGGAGGAAGTTTTCCTATGACGGAGCAAAAAAAACGCTACAAAGCAGTGATTGCGAATCAAAATTATACGATCATTGGCCGCGAGAGCAAAGAACATATGGATATGGTGACCAAACTGGTGAATGAACAACTGTTGGAGATCATGCAGTTATCCCCTCAAACGGACAGAGAACAAGCATCGATTTTGTTGGCAATCAATGCTATTTCTGATCAATTGAAAAAACAAGAACAAGTATTGGTCCTGCAAAAGAAAGTCGATGAATTACGCAGTCAAGCCATCAAAGCAACCGAATTAGAAAATCGGATCAAACGGATCGAAGCGATTGAATCAGAGGCTCGGAAAGTGCTTGATGAAACTGGACGCAGTGATGTAGAGATCCACAATCATGTGGAAGCACAACAGATTTTGAATGAACAACGAAAACGCAATATTCAAGAAAAAACAGCCCATGGCTAGTGTGGCGTAGAAAGGATACCTAAATGATTGGATTAGTGGTTGCGATTCTGCTCTTAGCTGCCTTTTACAGTGGGGCGCGTCGGGGAACCAGTTTACAGTTGGTTTCAGTGTTAGGGTATATACTCTCTTTCATGGTGGCCGTAGCGAAATACCAAGAAATTGCAAAAAAAATTGAATTATATGTTCCTTATATGTCAGTCACAGCAGATTCTAAACTAAAATATTATGATCTGGAAATGGCATTAGACTTAGACAAAGCCTATTATGCGGCAGTGGCTTTTGTGATGGTCCTATTCGCTGGATGGCTGATCACCAAGTTGGTGGCGATTTTTGCAGATAGCTTACGATACAAACGGCTGCGTTTTTTGTATGGCTATGATTGGGTATTGGCAGGAGTTTTGAATGTGGTATTGATGTATATCAATCTCTATATTTTTTTCATGATTCTCTCAATGATCCCTTTTGCAACAGTACAAAACTTATTTGATAAAAGTAGTACAGTCGATTTTATTGTCAATCATTCTCCGATAATTTCAGACTATTTCTATCGAATTTGGATCACAGATGTGATTGGTTAAGACTTCGAGGCAGATGGTTGTATAGCCAGACTGCCTTTTTTACAGCATATAACAGCAAAGCAGGTGAAAATAGTGAATAAAAAAATATTAACCGTATTGGCATTTGACCAAGTCAAGCAAAACATTGCTCAGTATATCGTCACGGCACAAGGGAAAGAAATTCTTGAGAAATTGGTTCCTTCAAGTGATGAACAAGTGATTACCGCTTGGCTATCAGAAACGCAAGACGCATTGAAAGTGCAACGATTGCGTGGGGGCATTCCAGTGCCGAAAATCGAAAATATCCGTCCGCAAATGAAACGTATCGAAATCGGTGCCGATCTGAATGGTATTGAGTTGGCGCAAGTCGCGCGGGTATTGTCTACCACCCAAGAGCTCAAACGCTTTTTTGAGGATTTATCTGATGGTGAAATTGAGTTTGCCCGTTTATATCATTGGGAAGAACAATTGGTTTCATTGCCGACATTGAATCGTCGGTTGAAAGAAGCAATCGATGAAGATGGTCGGGTCACAGATGATGCTTCTCCAGCGTTAAGAGGCATTCGCCAATCGATTCGCCGGGCAGAACAAACGATTCGTGAAACGTTAGATAATATCGTTCGCGGCGGAAACGCGAAATACTTAAGCGACACGATCGTTACGATGAGAAATGACCGCTACGTGATTCCCGTCAAACAGGAATACCGCGGCGTGTTTGGCGGTGTTGTTCATGACCAAAGTTCTTCTGGTCAGACATTATTTGTTGAACCGAAACAAGTAGTCGATCAAAACAATCGCTTACGGCAACATCAAATTGCAGAGCGAGATGAAATCACGCGGATCTTAGCAGAATTGTCGGCAGAACTGGTCCCATATCAAAAAGAGATATTGCACAATGCCTATGTGATTGGCCAATTAGATTTCATGAATGCCAAAGCCCGCTTTGGTAAAGAAATGAAAGCAATCGTACCAGGAATCAACCGCGAGAACCATGTGGTGTTCAAACAAGCACGACATCCCCTGATCGATCAAGAAAAAGTGGTGCCGAATGATATTCAAATCGGACAAGACTATCAAGCCGTGGTCATCACAGGACCGAATACCGGTGGGAAGACGATTACCTTGAAAACGCTGGGACTTTTGCAAATCATGGGACAAGCAGGCTTACCGATATTAGCAGAAGAAGAGAGCCAAATGGGCATCTTTACTGAAATTTTTGCGGATATCGGGGATGAACAATCGATTGAACAAAGTTTGTCGACATTTTCTTCTCATATGACGACGATTGTTGATGTTTTGGATAAAGTCGATGCCCATAGTTTGGTTCTATTCGATGAATTAGGTGCCGGAACGGATCCTCAAGAAGGGGCTGCTTTGGCGATTGCGATTTTAGATGATTTAGGTGCCAAATCAGCCTATGTCATGGCGACGACCCATTATCCAGAACTGAAAGTTTATGGTTACAACCGCGCCAATACCATTAATGCGTCGATGGAATTTGATGTCGACACGTTAAGTCCTACGTATCGTCTCTTGATTGGTGTACCCGGACGAAGCAATGCCTTCGAGATTTCCAAACGGTTGGGGTTGCCAACCGATATTATTGATCAGGCCAAACAAATCATGGATGGTGAAAGCCAAGATTTAAACGAAATGATCGCTGATTTGGAAAATCGCCGCAAAATGACTGAAACCGAATATTTGGATATTCGTCATTATGTCAAAGAAGCCCAAGACCTACACAAGGAATTGCAAAATGCCTATGGCTACTTCTTTGAAGAACGAGAAAAAGAATTGGCTAAAGCGCGGAAGCAAGCCAATCAAATCGTAGAAGAGGCCAAAGAAGAATCAGAAAAAATCATTGCTGATATCCGCAAAATGCAATTGGCGGGTGGTCAAAACAAGGTCAAAGAACATGAATTAATTGATGCCAGAACGAAATTATCTGGATTGCAGCAAGAAGAAAAATTACAGAAAAACAAGGTATTGCAAAAAGCCAAAGCCGCCAAAACCTTGAAAGTTGGCGATGAAGTATTGGTGACATCTTATGGGCAACGCGGGGTCTTATTGAAACATGTTGGAAAAAATCAATGGCAAGTACAAATCGGCATTTTAAAAATGACCTTGCCAGAAGCAGACTTGCAGCCAGCAGCACCTGTCAAAGAACCGGTCCAGCGAATTGTCAATACAGTGCGCGCTGCAGATAGCAGTCCTGTTATCAATCAATTAGATTTAAGAGGAAAACGGTATGAAGAAGCTTTGGCAGAAGTCGATCAATATTTAGATGCGGCGATCTTGGCAGGTTACCCGCAAGTCACGATCGTTCATGGTAAAGGTACGGGTGCATTACGCCAAGGCATTACCGAGTATTTGAAAAACCATCGCTCGGTCAAAAGCTTTGAATTTGCCCCAAGCAACCAGGGGGGCAATGGTGCAACGATTGTGAAATTTAAATAATTCTTACCTTTTGTAAGCAGACGGTTTTAAAAAAGTATTGATCCGTGTTATACTTTTTCTAGTCACATAAATGGAGGGAAAGTACAATGGCATTAGAAATTACAGATAAAACTTTTGCAGAAGAAACCGATAAAGGTTTAGTCCTGATTGATTTTTGGGCAACATGGTGTGGTCCTTGTCGTATGCAAGCACCAATTTTAGAACAATTAGCAAGTGAATACGATGAAGATGAATTAAAGATCGTAAAAATGGATGTGGATGAAAATCCTGAAACACCCGCTTCATTTGGCATTATGTCGATTCCAACATTATTGTTGAAAAAAGATGGTCAAGTGGTGGACAAAGCGATTGGCGTACACACCAAAGATCAATTGAAAGCATTGATTGCTGAACATAGCTAAGCTTTCTTTTCATCATTTGAGCAAAGACTCGTCTTTGCTCTCTTTTTTTTATGTTTTTTTGGGGTCAGTGGTATACTTAATATGTAGATTTGATTCATCTGTTTATTGTAACTGGGTCTTTAAGAAAACAAAGGGGGAGTAAGGATGAAAAAGGTGAAACGTCGGTTGCTGAATGGGGCTTTTGCTTTTCTATTATTAGCGACACCGATTCTGGGAACAGGAATCGAGGTTTTCGCAACAACAGAAACTAGTAGCACAGCAGAAAGTGCTGCACGAACTGATAGTACGAGTGATACGGATCAAGAAAACAGCACAATCGGAACTGGTGACAATCAAACAAATGAAGTGGAAAGTTCCACCTCAGAAATCGAATTGGGCACCGATGTAGACGAAGGTTCAGATGTTCCAGCATCATCTGAAGAAATCATCAAGGAGCAACCGCCAGAATCGACTGCAACAGAAAATGAATCATCTGAAGCGCGTCAAGACAGTTCGACGAGTGAGGAATCTGAGTCACAAACCAGTAATTCTTCTTCTGAAGAAGCAGAGACGATCGTGGTGGATGAAGTGACCGGGTATGCACCACAGTATGTGAAGTTGAAAACCATCACGATAAACGATACAGAAAATATACCGGCTACCAGTTTGCTCTATCAGCTGTCAGACAGCACTTTAACTGAGAATGGATCGAACCAAGCGTTGGCCGGCCAAGTATTCAAAAGCACAAAGAAATATCAAGACCCCACGACCAATCAAGAATACCTTCTTTTACAAAATGAGCAAGGTGAAGTTGGTATCGTTGCGGCTGCTGCCGTGTCGATTGCTTCTGGTACGTTAAAATCAGAGCAAATATATGTCACGATCCAAAAAAACAATTATTCGCTTTGGGAGTCTGTTTTCTTGGACAAGCAATTGACTACCACTGCGAATTACAATCAAAAAACGTATCAAGTCAAAGAAAGTTTTTACAAAAACAGCAACAAAGCAACTTACTACGCATTATATGGGAATGATCAAACCTTCATTGGCTGGATCAATGCAGCTGGAACCAAAACGGCCGCCAATGCGGGAGGGGTATGGCAAAAGGAAAACAAGTATGCCACGATCACCAGCAGCAATTATACCTTATGGAAAAACTTCAATTGGACAGCCAAAAAAGGTACAAGTGCTTCTATCAATGGGCAAACTGTTAAAGCAACTGGTAAATATCGTCATTTCAATGGCTCAACGTATTATTCTCTTTATGACAAAAACAACAAATGGCTTGGGTACATCAATGCCACAGGTGTAAAATTGTCCAGCAGTGCCCAAGGAACGTATCAAAACTATGGCAAGTATGTCACCTTGACCAAGAAAAATTACACGATTTGGGGTAATTTTAGTTGGTCAAGCAAGAAAAACAATACGACGACTTTAGCAGGCAGAACCTATCTTGCTAAAGGAAAATATGGACATGCCAATGGGCCGGTTTACTTGTCATTGTATGACAAAAGTGGCAAGTGGATCGGTTATTTAAATGCCGATGCAGCAACAGTCGCTAAAAATCAAGGGGGTACTTGGCAAAGTGAGAAACTGAGTGTCCAAATGAAAAATGGGAATTATACATTGTGGCAAGATCTCAATTTTTCAAAGAAAAAAGCCAGCAGTAAGGATTACCTCAACCAAACGATCCAAGTAACTGGTAAGTATCAACATTACAATGGTTCGACGTATTATTCATTATACAAAAATAACAAATGGCTGGGCTATATCAACGCGACTGGGGTGAAAACAGCCCACACGATCTATTCGCAAAACACGATCAGCCGCTATGTGATCGTCAACAACAACAGTGGCAATTTCTTTGACAAAGCGGATCCCAATAGTACCAAGTTAGGTGCCAAGAGTACTTACAAAGGGTACATGGCACAAGCAACAAAACTAGCTAAGACCAGTGACGGCAACTATTTATATTTGGTGTCTCCTGCTGGTAAGATCGGCTGGATCAAAGAAAGTCAAACCTATAGTGTCAACAGTAATTTCTGGATGTATACGACAGGTGGGAAGTACCCATCATTAAATGTCAAAAACCTGAATATTCACGTATCGATCAGTAAGCAAAGAGTCTATATCAAATCAGGTGACAAAGTCATTTACACCATGCTCTGCTCAACTGGCGCAGTGGGAACCCCGACGCCATTAGGGAACTTCCGCATCCAAGCGGAAAAAGGTCCAGCTTTCTCAGGGGCAGCGTACTATCGCTCGTTTAAAGGTCATGGAATATATTTGTTCCATACCATCCCTACAAGTATTGCTTGGTCAACCAATACCTTTAGTGCGGTAGAAGGACGTAAGTTAGGTACCCGGGCATCTCATGGCTGTATTCGCTTAGCAGTCCCTGATGCCAAATGGTTCTATTACAATATGCCTTATAATACGCCAGTTAAAATCGTCAATTAAACAGATGCGCTGTTTCCGTAATGGAAATGGCGTTTTTTTGTTTGAAAGGGTTTGACACGCTGTGTAAGATTCGCTACTATATCATTAAGTGATATAGTTTGCGGGATGGGGGAAATAAATGGAGGATGCATTGACGGACGCAACCTATTTGATTTTATTGGCATTGCTCAAACCGCAACATGGGTACGCCATCATGAAGCAAGTCCATGAAATCAGTCAAGGTTCTTTTGAAATTGGTCCGGCCACCATGTATACGATCTTAAAAAAATTGACCAAAAAAGAATGGATCATTCTAGACGAAACAGCTGATCGCAAAAAGATTTATCGGATCACACAACGTGGCAAAGAAGTGTTAGAAAATGATATTCTGCGGCGGAAACTTTTTTATGATATTGGTGCCGGGTTTATCAAGCAAGTGGGAGGGAGTGAAAATGAAAAAGCGTAGAAAATTTTTGTATTCTTTAGGGGTGGCCTATTACCCAGAAAAAGAAATGCTTCGTTTGCAAAAACAAGCCATGCGAGGCTGGCAGTTTGTTGGGATGAATCGGTTGGGTTTTTTGACATTCGAGAAACAGCCTCCGCAGGCTAAGAAATTCGCGGTTGACTTTTTTGATGGTGAACTGTCAGAAGAATCTGAGTATATTGCCTTATATGAAGCAAGTGGCTGGCATTACATCAGCAGTTATCAAAAACGCTATTATTATTTTGAAGGGGATTTAGATGCACCGCCGATTTTCAGTGACCAAGCCAGTTACCAAGAACGGATCGATGCTGAACAACGTTATCTGATCAAACGTGCCTTTGTGGTTGCGCTGATTGGGGCATTATTTTTGATCGTTTTATACAGTATCAAGTCCCTTTGGCACTGGCAAGATCATGCCATGTGGTCTTTTGTTTTTGGTATCTGTACCGGGTTGCTATTTCTTCCAGCGATCATTTCAATGGTATCGTACCTTATGGGGAAATTATACAAGGACCGCGCCAAATATTACAACGAACCTGAAAAAATCGCAAAACGCCAAAAGGTGGTGCGGGATCTCTTTATCATGGCGCTGGCAGGCGCTGTAATGGGTGGCATCGCTGGCTATTTATTTGGATAAATGTAGAAAGAGGAAGGTGAAAACGTGTTAGAAGCAAAACAATTAGTGAAAACTTTTGGAGACTATACAGCTGTTGATCAGCTCTCTTTTACGATCAACGATGGCCAGATCATGGGTTTGATCGGACAAAATGGTGCAGGGAAAACAACGACTTTTCGTTTGATTTTGGATTTCTTGAAAGCAGATCAAGGAGAAGTTTTATGGAATGGCCATAAAATCAGTGAGAAAGAATATAACTTGATTGGATATCTGCCGGAAGAAAGAGGATTATATCCAAAGGTAACGATTGAAGATCAATTGATTTATTTTGCCCGTTTACGCGGCAAAACGAAGGCTGAAATCGTACCACAAATCGATTACTGGATGGACAAATTTCAAGTTAAAGGCAAAAAGACCGATAAAGTGAAATCATTATCGAAAGGAAACCAGCAGAAAGTACAATTGATTGCAACATTGATCCATGAACCCAAGTTGGTGATTCTTGACGAACCTTTCAGCGGCTTAGACCCTGTCAATGCTGAATTGCTGAAAAACGGGATTATCGAGCTGAAAGAAAAAGGCTCTTGTGTCATTTTTTCCAGTCATAATATGGACAACGTGGAGAAAATTTGTGACCATTTGATCATGTTGCGCGATGGCGCAACCGTCTTGAATGGGCGCGTGCATGAAATCAGAGAATCATTTGGCCGAACAAAGGTCTTTCTGGAATCACATTTGAACAAAGAACAAATCATGGCAATCGAAGGTGTTGAACACGCTTATTTACGGGAAGATGGCAGTTTCGATATCACGATCAATGCGCCGCAAGTTGGGCGAAGAATCTTTGATTTAGCCACGGCGGACGGCTATATTCCAATGTTCAATCAGCAACCGCCAACCTTAGAAGAGATATTCAAACGGAAAGCGGGGCAAATTCATGAATAAATTTTGGGTGATTGCATTAGATGTCTACAAGAAAAATATCAAATCGATTTCATTTTTGATCATGATCTTGGTGCCGTTCATTGCAGTGGGTATTTTTTATGTGATTGGGCTATTTATGGATGGGACAAACAGCGAAGATACGATTGCTGTATATGCCAATCAGCCAGCGATTGCTGAGACTTTTGCAGCACAAAGCACGGATGATTATGTCTTTGAGGTCGTCGATAGTCAAGCAGACGGTGAAGCAAAATTGGCGGATGAATCAATCGATGGTTTATTGGTGATCAATGCGAGTGGTGATCAATTGAATGGGGAACTCCTTAGCGAATCTTCATTAGGTCAAACAGCTGAATTGACGATCCAGCAACTGTTATCTGGATTACAATCCACGATGCGGGCAGATACATTAGGTCTGACAGGCGATGAAGTCACGCAGTTGGCAGAGCCGGCGACCTTCAGTAAACAAAAGGTTTCTTTTGATGAAGAAGGCGTGATGACTTTTGGTGAAGACCATAGTGATATGCAGTATATCGTCAGTTATGTGGCAACGATCATTTTATTCTTTTTTATTCTGACTTATGCCCAAATCATTGCGCAAGAAATTGCATCGGAAAAAGGTACGCGCATCATGGAAGTGATTTTATCTAGTACGCGGGCCCAAACCCATTATTATGCCAAATTGACCGGTGTGATCATGGTGGCAGCGACACAGCTGTTGGCGTATGCGGCAGTATTTGGTGGTAGTTATTTCTGGATCAAAGATATTCCAATGATCAGCGGTTTTCTTGCGAATTTCTCATTAGATGGAATCTTCGGTTCATTCTTGATTTTCTCGATCATCTTTGTCTTTTTAGGGATCTTGATCTATGCAGTACTTTCAGCATTATGCGGATCCCTCGTCAACAAAGCCGAAGATACAGCTAAAGCGATCATACCTGTGACGTATCTTTCACTCGCGGGGTATATGCTGGGATTAGTATTAGGGGCAGCAGATCCTAACAATATCGTTATGCGTGTCACGTCTTATATCCCATTTCTTTCTTCTTTCATTATGCCAGTTCGCTTGGCAAATGATACTGTGGGTGTGGGTGGCGCATTGGTTTCAACCGCGATCCTTGTAGTTTCGACCATTGCATTGATGTTGGCTTCCGCAAAGATGTACAAATCAAATGTCTTGATCTATAACGATAACGGCTTGATTGCTTCATTGAAACAATCATTTGTCTTGATGAAGAATGAAGGATAGAGAAAAAAACCAGCTGTTAAAGCTGGTTTTTTTACGTATAGATCACAAATCATGAACAAAGAAGTCAAACAATGATTGTTCAGAAGGCCTTGTTTGTGCGGCAAGTTCCGGATGCCATTGGATCCCTAAAATTGGTGCTGCAAAAGCATGTGATTCAATCGCCTCTACAACCCCATCGGGCGCGGTAGCAACAACTTGAAAGTCTTTTGCGACATCTTTCACTGTTTGGTGATGAAACGAATTGACTTGATAATGACTACCCAAAAGGCTGGTTAAAAGACTGTCAGTATGAATTGTCACATCGTGGGTGGCAAAGCGGAAAGGGGTGGGCAGTTGAACATGTTTCAATGTTGGTTTCGGCATTAATGAGAGATCTTGATAAAGGCTGCCCCCAAACGCGACGTTGATCAACTGCATGCCACGACAGATACCGAATATTGGTTTCTTTTGGGCAACAGCTTCTTTGATCAAGGCTAGTTCAAAGGCATCTCGTTCAGGATGAGTACCTTGAATCAACGGATGGAGTGTTTCTCCATAATAACTTGGCGAAACATCGTGACCACCAGCGAGGAGCAGCTTATCAATTTGTTGAACATACACTTTTGCATCTTCAACTACCCCCATAGGAATCAAAAGAGGGATACCTTTGGCTTCTTGAATATGAGTGACAAAGTTTTTTGGTGTGTAAGTCAGCCAGTGTTCACTTTCTTCGATCATCGATCGTTCATTGGCTGCAATGCCGATAATAGGTTTCATATCGCTTTTCCTTTCAAGTTTCATTGATGAGCAAAAATAAAAAAGGACGTGACGTCCTTTCAATACAACTATTTTTCGCGGATGACCTCGATTTTGTATCCGTCAGGATCTTTGACAAAGTAGTATGAAGGCTGTGTGCCAGGTAATCCTTTAAGATCAGTGACATCAAAACCAGCTGCTTTGTGTTTCTCATGCAACGCTTCTAGGTCATCACTGCTGATTGCGATGTGGCCATAACCGTCACCCAGATCATAACCAGGATGATCATAGTTGTAAGTTAATTCTAATTCGTAATCGTCTCCTGGTAATGTTAGGTAGACCAATGTAAATTTGTTTTCAGGGAAGTCGCGCCGACGAGACTCTTCAAAACCAAAAGCAGTTTGATAAAAGTCTAAAGAGGCAGTTAAGTCTTTGACGCGAACGCAAGTGTGTGCCATTTTCATAAAATTCAATCATCCTTTCCTATTTGATACCTTTATGATAACATAAACACTTTTCTTGCGGAAAGAAAAGTGTATTCGCGGTATTTCACGCTTGTCCACCGCAATTCCATAAGGTAAAATGAAAAGAAAACTTGTTGGAGGGTATCATGCCGGAAAATGACATCGTGTTTGGGGTTAAAGACGAACAGCAAGATTATACATCTCGGTTTGGCGCCTATGTCGTCATCCCAAATGAACAAAATAAGATTATTTTGGTGCAAGCACCAAATGGCGCTTATTTTTTGCCAGGGGGCGAAATAGAAGCTGGGGAAACGAAAGAAACAGCGATCGAACGCGAGCTGATTGAAGAATTAGGCTTTAAAGGCGAAATCGACCAATACCTTGGCGAAGCGGTGGAGTACTTTTATTCCCGTCATAGAGATACCTATTATTATCATCCAGGTTACTTTTTTTTGATGACGAAGTGGCAGAAAGTGTGTGCACCCACAGAAGAAAATAATCAACTATCATGGCATTCACCAGAAAAGGCAATCGAGCTATTAAAAAGAGGCAGCCATCAATGGGCAGTCAAACAATGGTTACAGCAAAAAAGCAAGCAGGATTAACCCCCACTTGCTTTATTTGCTGTGAATCACTGCGATTGACTTGCGCAGCAAGGCAGAGCAGATGATGAACAGTACTAGGTGACCGTAGGACACGTAGTCACCCCGCACCGAATCACTGCGATTGACTTGCGCAGCAAGTCAAAGGAGATGATGAACAGTACTAGGTGACCGTAGGACACGTAGTCACCCCACACCGAATCACTGCGATTGACTTGCGCAGCAAGGCAGAGCAGATGATGAACAGTACTAGGTGACCGTAGGGAACGTAGTCACCCCACACCGAATCACTGCGATTGACTTGCGCAGCAAGACAGAGCAGATGATGAACAGTACTAGGTGACCGTAGGACACGTAGTCACCCCACACCGAATCACTGCGATTGACTTGCGCAGCAAGGCATGCAAGTCCTTCTTAGCGGTATTTGCTTAGGAGAGACTGTAGAGGTAACAAAGTGCAGACGAGCAGGTGCTAAAAACAGTACTAAGTTACCGCAGAGAATGTGGGCATCCTGGTAGGTAAAAGTATGGTTTATTGTTCGTTTGTTTGCAGGACGTATTCATTGATGACTTTGGCCACGCCATCTTCTTCATTTGAGGCGGTGATGATATCTGCCATGTTGCGGACATTTTCTGTCGCATTGCCCATGGCCACACCGATGCCCGCATATTCAACCATGGTCAAATCATTTTCATTATCACCGATCGCCATGACTTCAGATTGGTCGATCCCTAAATGTTCTGCTAATTTTTTAACCGCTGCCCCTTTATGGGCTTTTTTATTTAAAACTTCTAAGAAAAACGGTGCACTTTTGACAACGTTGTATTGATCCGTCAATGTAGTAGGTAAATTAGGAATAATACTTTCCAGTAAAGCTGGTTCATCGATCATCATCATCTTGATGATATTCAAATCAGCGGACATTTCTTCTGGTGTGCGATATTTCAACGGCATATTGACTAAGAAAGCCTCATAGACCGTGTAAGGGCTGATGTCGCGATTGGCTGTATACATCGTATCTTGTGTTTCAACATGCAGATGGACCCCTAATTTGCGGGCGGTCATCTCAATAGTCAGATAGTCTTCGTGGGATAAACCAAATTCAGAAATGATTTCTTGGTTTTTGGTCTTTTGGACCAAAGAACCATTATAGGTGATCACAAAGTCATTGTCGGTAAACAAATCCAGTTCCGTTAATAAGTCTTGTACGCCGGTCAAAGGGCGTCCGGTACATAATACGATACGCACACCTTGGGCTTCAGCTGCTTTCAATGCTTGGTAGACTGCAGGGGTGATTTTGCGATCGTCGTTTAACAAAGTGCCATCGATATCGATAGCGATCAATTTGATACTCATAATTTCCTCCTAAAAGTTGCTGGGTTTGATCAAAGCGCCATTGCGAATATATTCAGCGAACGCTTGATAGGTTTCCTCAAATAAATCATAGTGATTTTGCAGGTTGGGGTCAATCATTTCTTTTGGAAAATAAAAACGGCGATCCCCTTGGGTCTGACCTGCCAACGCCGCCACCAATTGACTAGCTTTGGATAATTCGGTCAGAGTACCATCTTTTTCTTGTAATTCGATTTGGGTGCGATGCATACCGGATGTAGGGCGATAAAAATCATAGGGCAAATCAAAACTTGAGTTGATCGCGGTATAATAGGTCGGGTTGAAACCGACTTTCTCAACTAATTTTTTTAGTTCTTCAATCAATGGCAGTTGCGCATCGTCGGTAAAACGAATCGATTTTAGTGGTTTTCGATTTAAAAACCGTTTTGCAAGATCGCTCAAAATCAAATCACTTTCTTCCGTCCATTGGGTAAAATAGGTGTTCAACACACCATCGTCTAGTTTCAAATATTCTTCTAAAGAAAAATCTTGTCTAAGAAATGGCAGCAGCAATTGGGAATGATGTTGGAATGTCTCATCATTTTCTGCATAACATTCAGCTGCGCGATTCAATAGATGGGCCAAAATCACTTCCATCCCCCGTGAACTGGCATGGAAATACACCTGTACATACATTTGATAACGACTGACGATATAGTCTTCCACCGCATGCATGCCATTCATTGAGAAGGCAATGCCGCCTTCATAAGGTCGAATGACTCGTAAAATCCTGGTTAAATCAAAAGTACCGTATTCTGTACCGGTAAAATAAGCATCTCTCAATAAATAATCCATTCGATCGGCATCGATTTGACTAGAAATCATTTGGACCACTTGAGGATTGGGGTACGTTTTGGTGATGACACTGGCGACTTTTTCGGGAAAACCTTCGGCTACACGATTCAAAATTTGATGAACTTCCGTTTCTGGTGAAGTGATGATCGCTACAGTGATGGCTTCATGGTCTGTATGGAAGATATGCTCAAAAGTATGAGAATAAGGACCGTGACCGACATCATGCAAAAGTGCTGCACATAAAGTCACTAAGCGTTCATTGTCGTCCCAACCATTGGGACCAACTTTTTCAATAGAGTAATTTCTTTGGAAAATATCGCAGATCCGCCGACTGATTTCATAAACGCCTAAAGAGTGGGAGAATCGGCTGTGCTCTGCGCCGTGAAAGGTGAAGGAAGCTGTACCTAGCTGCTTGATTCGTCTTAAGCGTTGAACTTCTTTAGAATTGATCAGATCAAGAATCACTTGGTGCTGGACATGTACATAATTATGAACAGGATCTCGGAAGACTTTTTCGATCGCTAAGGTTTGATATTTATAAGGGATTGACATCGTTGACCTCCTTTAAAGGTTCATTTCGCTGCACCATATTTGATAAGCGAATAGCTAATTGGTCTGATCGTGTTTTAGATGCGAGCCATTCTTCTGGATCGATCGGCAACAATGGCTCGTTGTGCAACTGGCTTAAAGCCCGACGCAAACGCAGGACCACTTCTTGAATCGTAAAATCTCGGTTGAAGACATCCGATAGTGTCGTCATACTTTCAGGATTGACAGCGGGATAGCCGTTGGTGCCAAAAGCTGATTTTAATCCTGTTTGATAAAAACGACGCATCAACTGTCCACGTGCTTGCTGGTTTCCGTTGACACTTAAGTACATCATCACAGCGACCCCTTCTTTGATTCTGCGTTGGGCAGTACCAGCGATTTTCTTGCCATTGATACTCAAATCAAAGGTTCCAGGACAATATGAATCACTGATTTCGTATGCTGCGATTGTTTGCTCAGGAAAAGCACGTTGGAGCAATGTCTGCATCAATTCATAGGCTGTATCTGTTGCTGCAGCCAAATCTTTTGGGAAAATCAATGATACGTTCAACACACCTGTATCGTTGATTACACCAAGACCACCTGAATTTCTGATCACAGGTTGAAACTTTGCCTTTTTCACTTCGATCAGGGCTTCCTTGAGATAGGGGATACGGGTGTCTTTCATCCCAAGGATCAATGTGTCTGGCAACTGCCAAAAATGGCAAAAAGACTGCTGCTCTTTGCCAGCGTATTCCGTCAGTACATCGGTCAATGCAAAAGGCATGAAAGGTGAGACGGTATGGGGGAATGTTTGGTCAATCGAATAAATCGTCAAGGCACGTTCAAACTCCTTTGTCTGTCAGTTTATGTCTTCATTATATACGATTATGCGTCAATTAAGTATAAGAATGAAATGATTCAGCTTATTTTCATAGCAATGCACATGAATGGATTGGCTGAAATGATTGACAAATGCTTGAAAAAAAGCAAGAATGAAAGTGAAATCAGAGAAGGAGGCAATAAGCAATGCAAGAATTGTCACAAGGTGTACCGATTTCGATCCATTTAACTACCAATGTTCGGCAAGGAGATCAATCAGAAGATTTTCTCTTTGATTTGCAAGGACAAGCAGTCAAAATCGGTGATACCTTATACATAAGATACAAAGAAATCCAACCAGATGGTGAAGAAATACCTGTTACGATGAAAATTATGCCAGATGGTGTCATTCAACTGATCCGCTCTGGAGAAATGCGGATGCGTTTGAAGTTTTCTTATAAAGAACGTTTAGAAACAAGTTATCAAACGCCTTACGGCATGATGATGTTTCATACATTTACGCATCATCTCCACGTCAGTTTGAAGGATCGTCCTTATTCCGGCAAAGTCGATATTGAGTATGATTTGTTCATGGCAGCTGATAAGATTGGTGAATACAAGTTGGCACTTGAATTTACAGCATAAGGAATTGTAAATATTAAAATAAAAATTGCAATTTGACGAACAATTTTGTATGATTAGGAGTAGACTGTGAAAGGACGTGTCCAGTTTGGAAATTAATGTATTTGAAGGTGTAAATAAGCACGAATTGTCAATGATTGAAGTTGCACACGCAATTTTAGAGCAACGTGGGGATGTAATGGATTTTTCTGATTTGGTCAACCAAATTCAAAATTATCTTGAAACATCAGACAGTGAGATTCGTGATTCTTTGGCACAGTTTTATACTGACTTGAATATTGATGGTAGTTTTATTTCTTTAGGTGACAACCGTTGGGGTTTACGTTCATGGTATGCCATTGATTCGATTGATGAAGAAGTCAATCATGGGGTCGATGACGAAGATGAAGATACGCCACGTCGTCGCAAACGTAAAAAAGTCAATGCCTTTATTAATGATGATGAAGATGCAATCGATTATAATGATGATGATCCTGAAGATGCTGATTTGTCTGAAGACGAAGAAGACGATCTTTTTGATGATGATGATGACGAAGATGAAGAAATCTCTGCATACAACTCTGATTTGCAAGAAATCGGCGCTGACAACAACGACGATGACGAAGAAGAGTTGCCAGGCAATATCGAAGAAGATTTGACCATTATCGATGATGACGATGAAGATGATTTTGCGGAAGAGGAAGAAGAGGAATAATCCTCTTCTTTTTTTCGTCAACTATAAATGAAGGGGAATCACTGCTTTGCTCAATGAGACACAAAAAAAGCATTGCTGTAAGCAATGCTCAGGTGATTTTGAATTATCGGTCAAAATCAAGTATACTAGTCATGTTAAGAAATAAAAAAACGCGCCTTGAGGGAATCGAACCCCCGTCTCAAGAACCGGAATCTTACGTGATATCCACTACACTAAAGGCGCGAAGCACAAATAATAGTTTAACCAATTTTAAAGAAAAAAACAAGGGGTAGAATGATGAAATTTCAACAGCAATTTTCACAACAGCAAAAACAGACGCAAAAGCTTGCTATGACGCAGAAATTACAGCAATCGATCCAAGTGTTGCAGTTTTCTGCGGATGAGTTGATTGCGTTTATCGACGAACAAGCGCTGGAAAATCCGCTGATTGAACTCGGGGAATATGACACAATGATTCTGCCAACGAAAAGTAATCAGTCTTCTGACCAAATGATGGATTATCTCAATCAGATTCCAGATCAGGGGACATCTTTGTTTGAATACTTGATTGATCAAGTTCATCTGAATTACCGAGATACGTTTTTGCGGACGATTGTCTTATTCTTGGTAGAATCGATTGATTTAAATGGCTTTTTGACGATTGATTTGGATCAAGCAGCACAACAGATGGGGGCGACACCCATCCAAGTTTTAGATGCCTTAACATTGATCCAACAATTAGACCCAGCAGGTGTTGGTGCTAGAGATCTGCGGGAGTGTCTCATGTTGCAGACGGAAAGAGATGATTATGCGCCGCCACTGGCCTATATTGTTTTAGAAGAATATTTTGATGACCTCGCTGGGCGCAAATGGGACAAAATTGCCAAAGGTTTACGGATATCTCTGGCAGAGGTCCAAGCGGTCTTTGATTATATCCAGACCTTGACGCCAACACCAGGCGCTGCTTTTGGTTCTTCAGACGGACTATACATTGTTCCTGATTTGAAGGTAACCATTGATAAAGGAATGCCAATCGTCAGCGCCAATAAACGTGCATTACCTGAAGTACACTTCCAACAAAGGTACTTTGATCGCCTGAAACAAAGTGGAGATCAAGAAGTGCTGCGCTATTTAGAGAACAAAGCCCAAGAATTCGAGTGGCTCAAAAAGACACTACGCCAAAGAGGCGATACCATCTATCGTGTCGGTGAACAAATCGTTGCCCGGCAGCATGCTTTCTTTACCGATCCTGCGCGTCCATTAAAGCCAATGATCTTGAAAGAAATTGCCGAAGCAATCGGCGTGCATGAATCCACCGTTAGCCGCGCAGTGAATGGTAAATATTTGGAAACAAGTTTTGGTGTCTTTGAATTGAAAATGTTCTTTGGTCAAAAAGTGTCCACACAAGAAGATGGGGATGATTTAACCACCAAGGCAATCAAACAAGCATTAAAGACATTGATCGAGGAAGAAAATAAACAAAAACCATTATCCGATCAAAAACTGACGGATCTTTTGAAAAAACAGGGTATTGATATTTCAAGACGGACAGTTGCGAAGTATCGAGAAGCAATGGGGATTCAAGGATCATCTAAGCGAAAACGGTTTGATTGAAGGAAGAAATAAACTGCGTTGTCAAAAATGGAAAGGTCTGGTAGGAGCCAAAGCCTTTCCATTTTTCATTGATAGGATAAAACTTCGCTAATTCTGATTGTTTTCCAGAAAAGTGACGATTTGTGACTGAAATAGTTGCGTATACCCAGCAGAAGTGCTACTATTAGTGATGTAAGGAATACAAATCGTATTTTTTTTACAGTCAATGGGTCATTTTAAGTCATTGTAGGACGAAAGTTGTCCAACGGGAGGATGTATCATGCTCGATGAATTAAAATTGATTGAGGCAATCACCCCGGATATTCTTGCTGTACTCCAAGAACGTTATCGTATTTTGCGGAATATCTATTGGATGCAACCGGTCGGACGCCGAACACTTTCAGAAAGTTTGACGATGACTGAACGCGTGTTGAGAACCGAGACGGATACCCTCAAAAAGTTGAAACTGATCGACTCTTCAAAAAGCGGTATGCAGTTAACTGCTTATGGAGAAGAAGTGTATACCAAAATCGGTACATTGATGGATCAGTTGTTCGGTATGCATCAAATCGAGAAACGCCTATCAGAAACCTTTGGTATCCAACGCTGTTTGATTGCCAGTGGTGATGGCGATCGGCAACCGAAAGTGATTGCAGAATTTGGACAGCTATTGAATGAATCACTTGACTTGCTTTTGCCAGAAGGAGACAATACCATTGCAGTTATGGGTGGTACGACAATGGCGAAAGTTGCTCAGGAACTGACGAATTTGGAAACAACGAAAAGACACAATTTATTCGTACCTGCTCGAGGCGGGATCGGAGAATCGGTCAACGTTCAAGCGAACTCTGTCAGCTCAGTGATGGCAATGAAAACCAATGGTGATTATCGATCGTTGTTTGTACCAGAACAATTAAGTATGAACACATATGAGTTTTTGTTGAAGGAACCTGCGATCGTTGATGTTTTAAACTTGATAAGTCAAGCAAATTGTGTTATTCATAGTATTGGTAGAGCCTTACACATGGCAGCAAGACGAAAAATGTCAGAAAAAGAAATTTTGATGTTGAAACAAAAAAATGCAGTAGCAGAATCATTTGGGTATTTCTTTAATGAAGCCGGTGAAGTGGTCTATAAAGTACCACGTATCGGACTGCAATTAAAGGATTTGCAACAAGTCCCGATCGTATTCGCGATCGCTGGTGGAAAATCTAAAGCCAAAGCGGTCAATGCATATATGAAAAATGCACCAAAACAAACCTGGCTCATCACAGATGAAGCTTGCGCAAATGAGATTTTAAAAGGGTCAACCCTTTAAAATAAATAATTTTTTTGATTTTCATAAGGAGGAAATCTTAAATGACAGTTAAAGTAGGTATTAATGGATTTGGACGTATCGGACGCTTAGCATTTCGTCGTATCCAAGAAGTAGAAGGAATCGAAGTTGTGGCTATCAATGACTTAACAGATGCTAAAATGTTAGCTCACTTGTTAAAATATGATACAACACAAGGACGTTTCAACGGTACAGTTGAAGTTCATGATGGATCATTCAACGTGAACGGCAACGAAATCAAAGTATTGGCTAACCGCAACCCTGAAGAATTGCCTTGGGGCGAACTAGGTGTTGAAATCGTGTTAGAATGTACTGGATTCTTCACTTCTAAAACAGCTGCTGAAAAACATTTAACAGCTGGTGCAAAACGTGTAGTTATCTCAGCTCCTGGTGGAGATGATGTACCAACAATCGTTTATAACACAAACCATGAAACTTTAACAGGTGACGAAACAGTTATCTCTGGTGCTTCATGTACAACAAACTGTTTAGCACCAATGGCGAAAACATTAAATGACAAATTTGGTGTTATCGAAGGCTTAATGACAACAATCCACGCTTACACAGGTGACCAAATGACATTAGACGGACCACACCCTAAAGGTGACTTCCGCCGTGCCCGCGCTGCTGCTGCAAACATCGTACCTAACTCAACTGGTGCTGCTAAAGCTATCGGCTTAGTAATTCCAGAGTTAAACGGTAAATTAGATGGCGCTGCACAACGTGTTCCAGTTGCAACTGGTTCATTAACTGAATTAGTTACTGTTCTTGACAAAAAAGTAACTGTTGATGAAATCAATGCAGCAATGAAAGATGCTTCAAACGAATCTTACGGTTACAACACTGACGAAATCGTTTCTTCTGATATCGTAGGTATGACTTTTGGTTCATTATTTGATGCAACTCAAACTAAAGTAATGACTGTTGGCGACAAACAATTAGTTAAAACTGTTGCTTGGTATGACAACGAAATGTCATACACTGCACAATTGGTTCGTACTTTAGAATACTTCGCTAAACTTTAAGATTAGCGTCGCGTAATTAAAACCATCGCAAGAGAAAGCGGGGAAGCAGCGCGCTTCTCCGCTTTTTTTACAATTATGATTAGGAGGCATCTCTTCATGGCTAAAAAGACAATTCAAGATATCGATGTTAAAGATAAAAAAGTGCTTGTACGTGTAGACTTCAATGTGCCGTTAAAAGACGGCGTCATTGGTGACGACACACGGATCAAGGCGGCATTACCTACAATCAACTATGTGATCGAACATGGTGGTAAAGCGATTTTATTTTCTCACTTAGGACGTGTAAAAGAAGAAGCAGACAAAGCAGGTAAATCCTTAGCACCTGTTGCCGCTCGCTTAAGCGAACTTTTAGGCAAAGATGTCACTTTCGTTGATCAAACACGTGGTGAAAAATTAGAAGCAGCTATCAACAACATGAAAGATGGCGATGTTGTTGTCTTCGAAAACACACGTTTTGAAGATGTTGATGGCAAAAAAGAAAGCAAAAACGACCCTGAACTTGGTAAATACTGGGCTTCATTAGGTGACGTGTTTGTCAATGATGCATTTGGTACAGCACACCGTGCCCATGCGTCAAACGTTGGTATTGCCTCTACTGGTATCCCAACAGTCGCTGGTTTCTTAATGGAAAAAGAAATCAAATTTATCGGTGAAGCAGTGGAAGAACCAAAACATCCTATGATCGCGATCCTTGGCGGCGCAAAAGTATCTGATAAAATCGGCGTAATCGAAAACTTGATCCCTAAAGCGGACAAAATTTTGATTGGTGGCGGTATGACATATACCTTCTACAAAGCCAAAGGTATGGAAATCGGCAACTCTTTAGTAGAAGCAGATAAAGTTGACTTGGCGAAAGAGTTGATTGAAAAAGCTGGTGACAAATTAGTATTGCCAGTAGATTCAATCACTGCTGCTGAATTCTCAAACGATGTACCGACTGAAGAACACACTGGTGATGTGCCAGCAGGTCAAATGGGCTTAGATATCGGACCTGAAACAATTGCATTATTTGCTGAAACGTTAAAAGGTGCAAAAACAGTTGTTTGGAATGGCCCAATGGGTGTATTCGAAATGTCTAACTTTGCCAATGGTACGATCGGTGTCTGTGAAGCAATCGCTAACCTTGAAGATGCAACAACGATCATCGGTGGCGGCGACTCTGCGGCTGCAGCGGAACAATTAGGTTTTGCTGATAAATTCACCCATATCTCAACAGGTGGCGGTGCCAGCCTAGAATTACTAGAAGGCAAAACGCTTCCTGGATTAGCAGCAATCAACGATAAATAATCAATAACGAGGGGCAGGTGCTAAGCAAATAGCTTAGTGCCCCTTGATAATGAAAAGGAGTGCCAGAATATGCGTAAACCAATTATTGCCGGCAACTGGAAAATGAACAAAACTGCGAAAGAAGCAAAAGAATTTGCTGAAGCAGTCAAAACAAAGATCCCTAGCAACGATACTGTTGATTCAGTCATTGGTGCCCCAGCATTGTTTTTAGAAACATTGACAACTGCAGCAAAAGGAACTGATTTAAAAATTGCTGCGCAAAACAGCTACTGGGAAAATGAAGGTGCCTTTACTGGCGAAACTTCACCTGCAGCATTAGCTGATTTAGGTGTTGATTATGTCATCATCGGCCATTCAGAACGTCGTGAATACTTCCACGAAACAGACGAAGATATCAACAAAAAAGCCAAAGCAATCTTTGCCAATGGTATGTTGCCAATTCTTTGCTGTGGTGAAACACTTGAAACTTATGAAGCAGGCAAAACTGCTGAATGGATCGAAGGACAAATCACTGCCGGTTTAGAAGGCTTAACAGATGGTCAAGTCAGCAACCTAGTGATTGCTTATGAACCTATCTGGGCAATTGGTACTGGTAAATCAGCAGATGCCAACATTGCAGATGAAATCTGTGGTGTGGTACGTAAAACAGTTGAAAAATTGTATGGCAATGAAGTAGCACAAAGTGTTCGTATCCAATACGGCGGTTCTGTTAAACCAGAAAACATTGCTGAATACATGGCTAAAGAAAATGTTGATGGTGCATTAGTCGGCGGCGCAAGCTTGCAAGCTGATTCATTCTTAGCATTATTAGACGCTGTAAAATAATTTTGTTTTCATGAAATTATCATTTGCAGTATGCTGATTTTTTCACTACAATAAAGATGTTCGCAAGGGTTCGCCCCTTAAGATAAAACAAACTCAAAGGAGAGACAAAACATGTCAATTATTACTGATGTTTACGCACGCGAAGTCCTTGACTCACGTGGTAACCCAACTATCGAAGTAGAAGTCTACACAGAATCAGGTGCATTCGGCCGCGGAATGGTGCCTTCAGGCGCTTCAACAGGTGAACACGAAGCAGTTGAATTACGTGATGGCGACAAAGCTCGTTATGGCGGTAAAGGTGTAACGAAGGCAGTTGACAATGTAAACAACGTCATTGCAGAAGCAATCATCGGTTACGATGTACGTGATCAAATGGCTATCGATAAAGCAATGATCGCTTTAGATGGAACTCCTAACAAAGGTAAATTAGGTGCCAATGCAATTCTAGGTGTATCTATCGCCGTTGCACGTGCAGCTGCTGATTACCTTGAAGTACCTTTATACCACTACTTAGGCGGATTTAATACAAAAGTATTGCCTACACCTATGATGAACATCATCAATGGCGGTTCTCACTCAGACGCACCAATCGCTTTCCAAGAATTCATGATCTTACCAGTAGGCGCACCTACTTTCAAAGAAGGTCTACGTTGGGGTGCTGAAGTATTCCATGCCTTGAAATCAATTCTATCTAAACGTGGTTTAGAAACTTCAGTAGGTGACGAAGGTGGTTTCGCTCCTCGTTTTGAAGGAACTGAAGACGGTGTTGAAACAATTTTAGAAGCAATCAAAGCTGCTGGTTTAGAACCAGGTAAAGATGTATATCTAGGTTTTGACTGTGCATCATCAGAATTCTACGAAAATGGCGTGTATGACTACACTAAATTTGAAGGCGAAACTGGCGTGAAACGTACAGCTGCTGAACAAGTTGACTACTTAGAAGAATTAGTTAACAAATATCCAATCATCACAATCGAAGATGGTATGGACGAAAACGACTGGGATGGTTGGAAACTATTAACTGAACGTTTAGGCGACAAAGTTCAATTAGTAGGTGACGATTTATTTGTTACCAACACTGAAATCCTTGAAAAAGGAATCAAAAACGGTATCGGTAACTCAATCTTAATCAAAGTAAACCAAATCGGTACATTGACTGAAACATTCAATGCCATCGAAATGGCTAAAGAAGCTGGCTACACTGCAGTTGTATCTCACCGTTCAGGTGAAACAGAAGATTCAACAATCTCTGATATCGCTGTTGCAACAAACGCTGGCCAAATCAAAACTGGTTCTCTTTCACGTACTGACCGTATTGCTAAATACAACCAATTACTACGTATCGAAGACCAACTTGGTGAAGTTGCTGAATACAAAGGATTACAAGCTTTCTACAACTTGAAAAACAAATAATTCTTTATGAATGTTCAAAATCGGAACTGCAGATGATCATCTGTAGTTTCGATTTTTTTTGCGGAAAAATTAAAAAACTAAATAGAATCTCTGAAACAAAAACAAGAGATTTTAAGATGGAACAATGAGTATGTCAGTGACCGTTATCGAAATGTCAATTTCATAGATATATTTTTTGTTTATACTGATTATTTTTAAATAGGTCAATATGTAAAAACAGTGAACATTATTTTGATTCACTAAAAAAGATGGTCTGCGGATCATCTTCCAATCATAAGAGATAGTCCGATTTTTTAAAATTTGACTAGGACTATTCAAAATTTTGGCTCAATTTCACCGTAAATGGTACACTGAATTCAAGGGGGGCTCCTATGATTTGGTTATTGATCGTATTACTTGTGTTATGCTATTCTTTATACTACACATATCGGACTGCACATCTCAAAAAAGGTGTTCGTTATTTTGTTTCGGCGATTATTATGCGAAACAATGAATGGTATGTCAAAGAAGGCAGAAAAAAGTTGGGTATTCCTTATGAAAATAGAGCAAATGAAACAGAGGATTCATTCTGGAAACAAGGTGCCGATTGTACACTGGTTTCTTCGGATGATTTATTATTGACTGCCAGAGTGTTTGACCAGTGTGCTAAGACTTGGGTGATTTGTTTACATGGGTATCGCAGCGATGGCCGTTCTGATTGCCAAGGACCGGCTGAGAAATTTTGGCAAGAAGGGTATAATGTATTGGTACCTGATTTAAGGGCGCATGGGAAAAGTGAAGGCAAAGAAATTGGGTTGGGGTGGCTTGATCGGATGGATTTGCTTTTGTGGATCGACAAAGTCTTAGAAAAAGACAATCAATGTCGGATCTATCTTTATGGCCTTGGTATGGGCGCAGCTACCTTGTTACTGGCTAGTGGAGAAGTGATGCCAGCTCAAGTTGTCGGTTTGATTGCAGATAGCAGTTATACATCGGTATATAGTGGGATTCGTTCGAGTTTGCCACAATTTTCACGTTTGCCCATCAAACGATTTTTACGGGTTGCTAATCGGTACAGTAAACAAGTAGTTGGCTATCCGTTTTTACAAATATCCGTGACGCGGCAAATTGGCAGTAATCACTTACCTGTCTTATTCTTGCATGGTGAAGCAGATAGTTTTTTGGCTGTTAGTGAATCAAATACATTAATGGAAGCAACAGCTGGTGCAAAGCAGCAAGTGATTTTTCCAAAGATGGGTCATTTACAAGCAGTCACAGATGCGCCAAATTACTGGCCAACAGTTCTTGGCTTTATTGAACAATTGCAAACACAGACGATGTCTGATAGAAAGGGTGGAGAAAATGGAGATTAAAGAAGAAAACAAGCGTTTTGCACTATATGATGAGGAAACAGAGGTTGGCGAGATCACTTGGCAAGAAGCTCCTGGGGATGTACTGGTAGTTGACCATACGTTTGTTGACAGCAAGTATCGTGGACAGCAGCTGGCCCAAAAATTGTTAGCTGCAGTTGTTGAAAAAGCCCGCAATGAAGATAAAAAAATCATGCCTGTATGTTCCTTCGCTGTCAAAGAATTCAAAGAAAAACCTGAATATGATGATGTCTTAGATCGCTAGTATGCTAGCGGGTGGTCTATTTCTTCGTACCAATTGGCGATTCAGTCTATGTGTGATGCGATTTATAGTAGCTTAATCGTTTCTGGAATGGTACAATAGAAAAGACGACTTTAGCAAGCAAGGAGGAGCTATCGTGTATAATCTTTTACTCACCGCTGTGATTGTCATTTCCATTATTATGGTGATCACGATCATGATGCAACCTAGTAAACAAAATAGTGCAGCAAGCGCATTTTCTGGCGGCGCAGATCAATTGTTCGGCAAGCAAAAAGCCCGTGGATTTGAAGCGGTCATGCAACGTTCAACAGCCATTTTGGGCTTTGTTTGGATGGTTTTGCTCTTTATTTTGGCTTATCTATCATCGAGTTAATCATTTTGTCCCTGAACCTCTCTTTGGAGAGGTTTTTTTTCGTTTGTCGGCTCTTTTTTTAATTGTAAATACCAATGTATTTTCATGAACTATGGTAGAATTGGACGTGAGGTGAAAGGAAAGAGATGAAAACATTTAATCAACCAAAACCAGTATTTGCGCGCAACGGAAAGCGGGCTGTCATTTTGTTTCATGCCTATTCAGGAAGCCCAAATGATGTTCGAATGCTTTGCCGCTTTTTAGAACAAAAAGAGTATACGGTTTATACACCGATGTTCAAAGGTCACGGAACCACCAATCCAGAGGATATCCTCACTCACAGCATGGAAACTTGGCAAGAAGACGCTGCTGCAGCAGTAGCGTACGTCAGAGCACAGGGGTATCAAGAAGTTGCTGTTTTGGGGTTATCGATGGGGGGAATCTTAGCCATGGATCGTCTCACAAAAGATGATACACTCCTCGGAGGCGGATTATTTTGTTCACCATTATTTGAAACGAACAATCAAGTGCCAGCCAACTTTGAAAAATATGCAGCCATGATCTTGCAATATTCTGATTTAGATGAAAGTCAGCAAAAGGCGATCTTGGCAGATGTTCCAACGAAAGTACGCCAGCAATTGGCTGGTATCGAAGCAGTTGGGCAAGAAACTGCTGCTAACCTATCACAAATCGAACAACCGGTTTTTCTCGCGCAAGCGGGGAAGGACCAAATGATCGATCCTCAAACGGTTTTTCGGACAGCTGCGGGATTGGCACATATTCCCTATACACTGCAATGGTATCCAGAGAGCGGTCATGTGGTGACGGTAGGACCAGAACGCAAAAAATTAGAGCAAGATGTGTTTGCATTTCTTGAAACACTGGCTTGGAAAGAGTGAGTAATGACAGAAAATATCAAAATAAAAATAGTTGACTACTTGAAAAACAGCAGTAAGAAAAGTTTTTCAATGGAAGAGATCGCTGAAGGCTTAGGTTTGCAAAAAAGTACTGACTTCAAAAATCTGGTTCAGACGGTTGCTGCAATGGAAAGAGAAGGCACTGTGATATTCAATAAAAAAGGGAAAGTCAAGTTACCAATGGCTCGGACACTGATTGAAGGAACGTTCCGTGCCAATGAGCGAGGCTTTGGTTTTGTTTCCCTAGATGATGAAGAAGAAGATGTCTATATTCCAAAGGAAGCAACAAATTATGCAATGGATGGCGATACAGTGTCTATCGACATTGTTCACGTAGCTGATCCGTTTTCTGATAAAGGTGCAGAAGGCAAAGTCATTGATATCAAGAAACGTGCAATCACACAATTGGTTGGAGAATTTACTTTATTTGATGAACGTGAGATCGAAGAATCAGATCTGTACGGCGTTGTCCAACCCAAAGATAAAAAACTGAGCGAGTTAAAAGTCTTTATTGGTGCCCAAGGTATTCGTCCAGTAGATGGCAGTATTGTGATCGTGGAAATCAGCCATTATCCTGAAAAAGGTTATGCCAAGAGTTTGGAAGGTCTGATCACAAAAGTCGTTGGACACAAAAATGATGTCGGTATGGATATCTTATCAATCGTTGTTGCTAATGGTATTCCAACCAAATTTGAAGAGGACACACTGGCAGCTGCGGATGCAGTACCCGACAAGATTGATCCAGCCGACTTTCCTGAGCGCAGAGATTTGCGAGATCAGCAAATCGTAACGATTGATGGTGCAGATGCAAAAGACTTGGATGATGCAGTTACAGTCAAGGCGCTGCCTGACGGTGGTTTTTATTTAGGTGTCCATATTGCGGATGTTTCTTATTATGTGACCCAAAATAGTCCGCTGGACAAAGAGGCATATGAACGGGGAACGAGTGTCTATTTGACTGACCGTGTGATTCCAATGATCCCGCAGCGCTTGTCCAATGGTATTTGCTCGTTAAATCCTCATGTTCCGCGCTTGACGATGAGCTGTGAAATGTGGATCGATCAAAATGGTCAGGTAACTGACTATCATATCTTCCAAAGCATTATTCAAACAACAGCCAGAATGACCTATCAAGCGGTCAATCAGATCTTAGAAGAAAGTGATCCAGAGGTGTCAGCAGCATATGAAGCGCTTGTACCTATGTTTCATGATATGCAAGCTTTGCATCAAGTATTGGAAACCATGCGTACCAAGCGGGGTGCCGTTTCGTTCGAGGATCGGGAAGCTAAAGTATTGGTGGACGGTGAAGGGCATCCGCAAGAGATTGTTCTGCGAGAACGGGGTGTTGGTGAACGGATGATCGAATCATTCATGTTGGCAGCCAATGAAACAGTTGCCCGCCATTTTGATCGGCTGCATTTTCCATTCATTTATCGTATCCACGAAGAACCGAAAGAAGAAAAAATGCGGCGTTTCTTTGATTTTGCTTCGGCATTAGGCATCGTTGTCAAACAGAGCAATGGGATGATCTCACCGAAACAACTACAACAAATCGTTGAAGACGTGGCGGACAAACCAGAAGCGATGGTCGTGAATACAATGTTGCTGCGCAGTATGCAGCAAGCCAAATATTCAGAGGAGAATGTCGGTCATTATGGCTTAGCAGCAGATGATTATACCCACTTCACCTCACCGATCCGCCGCTATCCAGATTTGATCGTGCATCGATTGATTCGCTCTTATACGGAAGATCCTTCAGAAACCAATCAAGACAAATGGGCCGCTGTTTTGCCAGATATTGCGCTTCATAGTTCACAAATGGAACGTCGCGCAGTTGAAGCAGAGCGAGAAGTGGACGCGCTGAAGAAAGCCGAATATCTAGCTGACAAAGTCGGAGAAGAATTTGATGGAATCATCAGCTCAGTAGTTAAATTTGGTTTATTTATTGAATTGCCTAATACGATCGAAGGCTTGATCCATATCACAGCCCTTAAGCAAGATTATTTCCATTATTTGGAAAATCATCTGGCGTTGGTAGGCGAACGGACAGGTATGACTTTTAAAATCGGTCAAAAGGTCAGAATCAAAGTGATTAAATCGGATCCAGAAACCAGAGAGATCGATTTTGAACTGGTAGAAGCTGAAGAAATTCCCAAATTGCAAGCACCAAAAGGAAAAAACAACAATCGTTCCCAACAGCCGCAACGGGCGCAAAATGGCAAAAATAAAGAAAATCGTAAACAAAGCAAATATCAAAAAGGACCCTCTGACAAGCGCAATGAGGGCAAAGGTAAGGGGAAAGCCAAGCCTAAGAAAAGCGGCAACAAGAAGAAAAAACCTTTTTACAAAGGAATCAAGAAAAAATAATTGGAGGGATGCTTCATGCCTAAAGGGGAAGGGAAACTAATTGCCCAAAACAAAAAGGCCCGCCATGACTACACGATTCTCGATACGATCGAAGCGGGAATCGTGTTGCAAGGAACAGAGATCAAGGCAATCCGTAACAGCCGAATCAATTTGAAAGATGGGTTTGTACGTCTAAGAAATGGTGAAGCCTTCTTAGTCAACGTCCATATCAGCCCTTATGAGCAAGGCAACATTTTCAATCATGATCCATTGCGGACCCGAAAGTTGTTGCTGCACAAAAAACAAATCGCTCGTTTGATCGGTGAAAGCAAGAATACTGGGATGACCATCATTCCTTTAAAAGTCTATATCAAAGACGGTTATGCCAAAGTATTGATAGGTTTGGCCAAAGGGAAACGCGAGTATGACAAGCGGGAATCTTTGAAACGTAAAGATCAGGAAAGACAAATCGACCGTGCTCTCAGAAATTTTTAATGATTGAAAGATTTCTTTCAGAATATCCTAGAGGTTATTGCTTTGAAAATCAAGTTAAATTTGGTAGCATTTAAGGGAAAGCTGTTGATATATCAAGCTTTTTCAATACGGTCATTATCCTCCATACGATAGGTGTTTTGATTGGATTTAGCAAATAGACTTTTTTGTCTAATTTTCTTGAAAATACTTTGAAATTTTCCAGTCATGGTGGTATGATACCGATTGTTATGAGAGGAAACGCATTGTAACACCAGATATTTTCTGGAGATGACAGGAAAAGAGGTGAGAAAGATTGGATGAAAAATCGCTCATGTTTCATATCGGTCCAGTATGGTTTGATGGAACAGTAGCAATGATGACAATCATTTCTTGTATAATTGTTTTTTTGGTGGTCTTTATTTGTTCTAGAAACTTGCAAATGAAACCGAAAGGGAAGCAGAACTTCATTGAATGGGTCATTGATTTTGTACGTAATATCGTTGCGGACAATATACCAGGATCTCAAGTGAACAACTTTCATTTGCTGGGTGTAACAATGTTTCTTTTTGTGTTTGTGGCAAATGAGATTGGTCTAGTAACAAAAATCGTGACCGCAGATGATATTACCCTTTGGAAAAGTCCAACTGCAGATCCGTTTGTCACGCTGACACTGGCTCTGATGATGATTGCGTTGACCCATTATTTTGGGGTAAAAACGCTGGGATTTAAAGGCTATTTGGTTAATTCATATTTGAAACCCGTGGGTTTCTTATTGCCTATCAAAATTATTGAAGAGTTTACAAATGTCATTACCTTAGGTTTGCGTCTATACGGAAATATTTTTGCAGGTGAAGTACTACTAGGCTTGATAGCAAATATGTTCACAAGTTTAGGTTGGTGGTCATTGCCTATTGTCATGCCACTTGAAATGATTTGGATTGGCTTTTCATTATTTATCGGAGCGATCCAAGCCTATGTATTTGTTACACTGACCATGGTATTTCTAAGCCACAAAATCGTGGCAGAACATTAATTCAAAAAACATACTTATTAGGAGGAAACAAAAATGAATTTTATCGCAGCAGGTTTAGCAATTATCGGCGCAGCAATCGGAGCAGGGTATGGTAACGGGAAAGTTATTTCACAAACAATCGAATCAATGGCACGCCAACCTGAAATGGCAGGTCAATTACGTTCAACAATGTTTATTGGGGTAGCGTTAGTCGAAGCTGTGCCAATTCTAGGTGTAGTTATTGCATTGCTTTTAGTCTTCCAGTAAGACGAAAGTGAAAAGGCAGAAACGAACAATTGTCCTCGTTTTTGCTTTTTTCTCATGAACCAAGGACTTTCAGAAAGGAAGAATCGTTATGCTAAATCAGTTGGTTATAGCGGAAGTACAAAATGCCATGCTTGGCAACATCATTGTTGTCAGTGGATCAATTCTTCTTTTGCTATTCTTATTGAAACACTTTGCATGGGATGCAATCAGCAGTATGATGCAAAAGCGGGAAGATAAAATCGCCAATGATTTGGATTCAGCGGAACAATCACGTTTGAATGCAGCCAAACTGGAAAAAGAACGCCAAGACAAATTGGCAAATTCTCACTCAGAAGCTGCGGAGATCATCAAAAACGCCAAAGATAGCGGTGAGTTGAGTCGGCAAAATATTTTGAGCGAAACCAAAGAAGAAGTGATTCGCTTGAAAGAAAAAGCCAATTCAGATATCACCCTTGAAAAAGAAACTGCATTAAAAGAAGTGAAAGATGATGTTGCAGAACTTTCTCTTCAAATTGCAGAAAAAATCTTAGGCCGCGAATTGACTCCCGAAAATCATGAATCCCTGATCAACCAATATATCGAAGGATTGGGTTCAGTCAATGAAACTCGATAAATTTACAGTCGGTAAACGCTATGGGAAAGCTTTGTTTGAACTGGCGATGGAAGAACAACGCTTAACAGAAGTTTATCAAGAATTGATGACATTGCGTCAGGTATACCAAGATTTGCCAGAATTTGGTCAAATCATTACTGACAATCATTTGGACATTCATGAAAAAAGAAAATTATTTGATCAATTGTTGAAAGGCTTTGACGGTACAGTCAAAAATTTCTTAGAAATTGTTTATGCATACAATCGGATGGATGATCTATTATTGATCATTGACGAATATGAACGACGTTTCGATGAATACCAAGGGTTAGTACTTGGAACTGTCACAACAGCTGTTGCACTTTCAGATGAACAAAAAACAGCGATTGAAGAACAAATTGCCCACAAACTTGGGTACAAACAAGCAAAATTAGAAGCAGCGATCGATCCTGAGATTTTAGGCGGTGTCATCGTTGAAGCAAATCATCAAGTAATCGATGGTAGTATAAAGAGCCAGCTGGATTATCTGCGTCAGCAAATGGGCAGATAAACAAGAGATAAGAGGTGAATCGGATGGCAATCAAAGCAGAAGAAATTAGTGCCTTGATCAAAGAACAAATCAAAAATTATCAAAATGAACTTTCTGTAGAAGAAATTGGTACTGTCACTTATGTAGGGGATGGTATCGCACGTGCCCACGGTTTAGAAAATGCTATGAGTGGAGAATTGCTTGAGTTTTCAAACGGTTCTTATGGTATGGCTCAAAACTTAGAATCAAATGATGTTGGTATCATCATCTTGGGGGATTTTGAGTCCATTCGTGAAGGTGACAAAGTAAAACGTACGGGTAAAATCATGGAAGTGCCTGTTGGCGATGCCTTGATTGGACGGGTCGTCAATCCTTTAGGTCAACCAATCGATGGTTTAGGCGAAATCGTAACAGATAAATCTCGTCCAGTAGAAGCCGCAGCACCAGGTGTCATGGAACGTAAATCTGTTGCTGAGCCAATGCAAACGGGTTTGAAAGCAATCGATGCTTTAGTACCAATTGGCCGCGGCCAACGGGAATTGGTGATCGGTGACCGTAAAACCGGAAAAACAACGATCGCAATCGATACGATCATTAACCAAAAAGGTCAAAATATGATCTGTATATATGTTGCGATCGGCCAAAAAGATTCGACTGTTCGTGCGCAAGTTGAAACCCTGCGCAGATACGGTGCGTTAGATTATACTATCGTTGTTTCTGCTGGTGCCTCTCAACCTGCACCATTACTTTATATTGCACCATATGCTGGCGCAGCGATGGGTGAAGAATTCATGTACAATGGCAAACACGTCTTGATCGTCTTTGATGATTTATCAAAACAAGCTGTTGCATATCGTGAACTTTCCTTGCTATTGCGTCGTCCACCAGGTCGTGAAGCTTATCCTGGGGATGTTTTCTACTTGCATTCTCGTTTGTTGGAGAGAGCAGCTAAGTTATCTGATGAACTTGGCGGCGGTTCAATGACTGCATTGCCTTTCGTTGAAACACAGGCTGGAGATATCTCTGCCTATATCCCAACTAACGTTATCTCCATTACAGACGGTCAAATTTTCTTGGAAAATGATTTGTTCTATTCAGGTGTCCGCCCAGCCGTAGCTGCTGGATTATCCGTTTCACGGGTAGGGGGCTCCGCTCAAATCAAAGCGATGAAAAAAGTAGCCGGTACATTACGTCTTGACTTAGCCAGCTATCGGGAATTAGAAGCTTTCACACAGTTTGGTTCTGATTTAGATGCTGCTACCCAAGCCAAATTGAATCGAGGCCGTCGCACGGTTGAGATCCTAAAACAAAAATTACATGAACCTTTGGCTGTTGAAAAACAAGTGGTGATTTTATACGCATTGACCCATGGATTCATTGACAGCATTCCAGTAAATAAAGTTTTAGACTTTGAAACAGCGTTGTTTGACTATATCGAAGCGAATGCGGCAACGATTTTTGACACGATCCGCACAACGAAAGACTTACCAGAAGAAAAATTGTTGGATGATACGATTAAAGCAGCCAAGGATATCTTCATGGCAAGCAACACATCACAGGTAACGACACAAGACAAAGTGACCACCATGGAAAACGCATAAAAGAGGTGAGAAAAGATGGCTGCTTCATTAAATGAAATCAAGCAACGAATTGCCTCAACAAAGAAAACCAGTCAAATTACAAATGCCATGCAAATGGTTTCTGCAGCAAAATTGACGAAATCTGAAGCCCACTCAAAACAGTTTCAAGTCTATGCAAATAAGGTGCGGGAAATCGTGACGCATCTAACGGCGCAACAGCTTTCCGACTTAGCGAGTTCTGGTCCCAAAGAAGGTGTCAATTATAACAGCATGCTGGTCAGTCGACCAGTGAAGCGAACAGGCTATATCGTCATCACTTCAGATGGCGGATTAGTCGGTGGTTATAATAGCTCAATTTTAAAACAAATGATGACGATGTTGGAAGAAGACCATGAGCAAAATGATGAGTATGTCATGATTGCTATTGGTGCAACGGGGGCTGATTTCTTCAAAACCAGAGGCATCAAACTGTCTTATGAATTACGAAATCTATCCGATCAACCAAGCTTTGATGAAGTACGCAAAATTGTGACTTTGGCTACGACGATGTACCAAAACGAAGTCTTTGATGAGTTATATGTTTGTTATAATCATCACATCAATTCTTTGACCAGCCAGTTTCGGGTTGAAAAAATGTTGCCAATCTCTGATTTGGATCCTGAAGAAGCAGAAAGCTATGAACAAGAATACTTGTTTGAGCCTTCAAGAGAAGCCATTTTGAATCAATTGCTGCCGCAATATGCGGAAAGTTTGATTTACGGTGCCATTGTTGATGCTAAAACTGCTGAACATGCTGCCGGAATGACAGCGATGAAAACAGCAACAGATAATGCCAAAAATATTATTGGGGACTTGACGATCTCGTATAACCGAGCACGTCAAGGGGCAATCACCCAAGAAATTACCGAAATTGTCGCGGGGGCATCCGCATTAGAATAGTTTCGAGAACGAATGGAGGAATACGAATGAGTTCAGGCAAGATTGTTCAAGTCATTGGTCCCGTTGTCGACGTGGAATTTTCTCTAGACCAATCCTTACCAGATATCAACAATGCGTTGATTGTATACAAAAAAGACGCCCATAAAACAAAAGTTGTTTTAGAAGCTGCGTTGGAGCTTGGCGATGGTGTGATCCGCACGATCGCTATGGAATCAACCGATGGATTACAACGAGGAATGGAAGTTATCGACACAGGCGCCTCTATTTCTGTCCCAGTCGGTACAGAAACATTGGGACGAGTATTTAACGTCTTAGGGGATACGATCGACTTGGAAGCACCATTTCCTGATGATGCGCCCCGTAGCGGGATCCATAAAAAAGCACCCAATTTTGATGAATTGTCTACAAGTACAGAAATTCTAGAAACTGGGATCAAAGTCATTGATTTGCTTGCACCGTATTTGAAAGGTGGTAAAGTTGGTCTGTTCGGTGGTGCCGGTGTTGGTAAAACCGTACTGATCCAAGAACTGATCCACAATATCGCCCAAGAACATGGCGGTATCTCAGTCTTTACTGGTGTCGGTGAACGTACCCGTGAGGGGAATGACTTATATAACGAAATGAAAGAGTCTGGCGTTATCGAAAAAACCGCTATGGTCTTTGGTCAAATGAACGAACCACCAGGTGCTCGGATGCGGGTGGCGTTGACTGGTTTGACATTGGCGGAATACTTCCGTGATGTAGAAGGTCAAGACGTATTGCTCTTTATCGATAATATTTTCCGTTTTACCCAAGCCGGATCTGAAGTATCAGCCTTATTAGGCCGGATGCCTTCAGCGGTTGGCTACCAACCAACTTTGGCTACTGAAATGGGACAATTGCAAGAACGGATCACATCAACCAAAAAAGGATCAGTAACGTCGATCCAAGCCATTTATGTACCAGCGGATGACTATACCGATCCCGCACCAGCCACTGCATTTGCCCATTTAGATGCAACAACGAACTTGGAACGTAAATTGACAGAACAAGGGATTTATCCTGCTGTTGACCCGTTGGCTTCTTCTTCCAGTGCCTTAGCACCTGAAATTGTCGGTGAAAAACACTATGAAGTGGCCACTGAAGTACAACATACTTTACAACGGTATCGTGAGTTGCAAGATATTATTGCAATTTTGGGGATGGATGAATTATCTGATGATGAAAAAACATTGGTAGGCCGTGCGCGACGGATCCAATTTTTCCTATCTCAAAACTTTCATGTGGCTGAGCAGTTTACTGGTCTGCCTGGTTCATATGTGCCAGTTGAAGAAACCATCAAAGGTTTTGCTGAAATTTTAGAAGGTAAGTACGATGATCTTCCAGAAGAAGCTTTCCGTAGTGTAGGCCGCATCGAAGACGTCATTGAAAAAGCGAAGAAAATCGGTTATTAATTAACCAGCCAATAAGAAAGAGGGGAACCTCATGGATCATTTTCTAACAGTGAATGTGGTGACACCCGCTGGTTTGGTTTACGATCACCATGCCAAAATCGTGGTCGCACGTACAACCGATGGTGAAATTGGTATTTTGCCGCAACATGCGCCGATTATCGTGCCGTTAGCCATTGATGAAATACGTGTCAAACGGGTCGATTCTGATACCCATGTAGACTGGGTTGCAGTCAATGGCGGTATCTTAGAGGTTCGTGACAATGTCGTGTCTATCGTGGCAGATAGTGCTGAACGTGATCGTGATATCGATGTTACTCGTGCTGAGCGTGCCAAGCAACGGGCAGAACGACAAATCGAAGAAGCAAAACAAGTCGAAGATATCGATCAGTTGCGTAGAGCAACTGTCGCATTGCATCGAGCCATCAACCGAATCAATGTGTCTAAACACTCGTAAAAAAAGCAAAGGCCATCGCCTTTGCTTTTTTATATTATAAGAAAACGTTTTAAAAACTTTTTAAAGACTTTTATCCGCTTTTTAAGGAAAGATTATTTTTTATATTTACGGGTTTGTGTTATGATAGTAACGTTCATAAAAAAAGGAGAAATGTCATGCAAGTATATGGAATCGATGCAATCATTCGAATCACTAGCCATCTAGCCTTCATTTATCTAGCCTTTTGGGCATTGCAGTCTATTAGAATCGAGGCTTTTTTTAAAGCTTTGCAGACGACGCAGATTCGTATGGTCATGGTGCTTTTGGCAATCGGTCTAGGGTATACCGCAAGTACGTTCTTTCTTGAACTTATCGCGCTTTGTCGCAATTTGTTTTTAATAGGATTTTAAGATTATCAATAATATATGCAAGTATACAAGGATTTGTGCTATAATTGGCAAGGTTTTGTGTAGGTTTTAATGCATTATTTGGAGGGAAAATAATGGAAGAAATGATCGTTCAAGGTGGTAATCGTCTCACTGGGAAAGTGAAGATCGAAGGCGCAAAGAATGCTGTTTTACCTATCTTAGCGGCAAGTCTGTTGGCAGAAGAAGGCACAACGACTTTAACAAACGTACCAATCTTATCAGATGTTTTAACAATGAGAGAAGTGATTCGACATCTAAATGTCGCAATCGATTTTAATAAAGAAACAAATACGATGACCATTGATGCATCGGATGATTTGGCTATTGAAGCACCATATGAGTATGTCAGTCAAATGCGTGCCTCAATTGTAGTTATGGGTCCATTATTGGCCCGAAATGGTCATGCGAAAGTTGCTATGCCTGGTGGATGTGCCATTGGCAAACGACCAATCGATTTACATTTGAAAGGATTTCAAGCTTTAGGTGCGAAGATCATTCAAAAAGACGGATACATAGAAGCAATCGCAAGTGAACTAAAAGGAAATAGCATTTATTTAGATTTCCCAAGTGTCGGTGCGACCCAAAATATCATGATGGCAGCTGTCAAAGCAAAAGGTACGACGATCATCGAAAATGTTGCCCGTGAACCTGAAATCGTTGATTTAGCGAATATCTTGAATAAAATGGGTGCCAAAGTTTTTGGTGCGGGTACTGAAACAATGCGTATTGAAGGGGTCGATCATTTGCACGCGGTCAGTCATTCGATCGTGCAAGATCGGATCGAAGCAGGAACTTTTATGGTAGCTGCAGCAATGACTGAGGGGGATGTGATCATCAAAGATGCCATTTCTGAACACAACCGTCCTTTGATTTCTAAGCTAACTGAAATGGGTGCAACCATCACTGAAGTGCCAGAAGGCGTTCGGGTCGTTGGACCAGCACAATTAAAAGCGACAGATGTCAAAACGATGCCTCATCCTGGATTTCCAACAGATATGCAAGCGCAAATGTCTGCCATCCAATTATTGGCAGCAGGTACAAGTGTAGTCAATGAAACGGTCTTCGAAAATCGGTTCCAACATCTTGAAGAAATGCGCCGTATGAATGCCCATGTCAAAATTGACGGCAATGTGGCAGTAATCGAAGGTGGGCACGAATTACAAGGTGCCTTAGTCTACGCAACTGATTTACGCGCAGCAGCAGCTTTGATTCTTTTGGGCTTGCGCTCAACTGGTCGCACGCGGGTGCGTAACTTGAAATATTTGGATCGTGGTTACTATAAATTCCATGAAAAATTACAACAACTAGGCGCAGATGTTGAACGGGTCTCAGATGCAGTTGAGGAAACGGCAGCAGTCACTGCATAGTTGAATAGGAGAGATAAAGGTGAACTTAAATCGCTATATATTAACTAGCTTAATGAAAATATTGTTGGTTATTTTAGGTGCTATTTTATTATTTCTAGCAGGAACGATGATTGGCTACGGCATTATAGGTGATGGCAGTCCCTTTAAAGTGTTCTCTCCAAGTCTTTGGAATCATATTTTAGAGTTTATGAAATAAGTATGCGACTAGGGCAAAGCAACCGCTTGGTCCTAGTTTTTTCATATCGATGTGATAGGATAGAAAAGGAAGATAATATGAGTAAATTATTGATTGGATTGGTTCGATTTTATCAACGCTTTATTTCGCCATTATTTCCCCCTAGTTGTCGATACTATCCGACTTGTTCAAGTTATATGATCCAAGCAATCCAAGTGCATGGACCGGCCAAAGGAACAGCAATGGGGATTTCACGAATCTTGCGTTGTCATCCTTTTGTCAAAGGCGGCATCGATTATGTGCCACGGAAATTTTCCTTGAAGCGCAATACTGAGGATGCTGAAAAGCCGGTCTATCGTTCTTATAAGCGTTGAGAATGGAGCAGCAGTGTGGGACAAAATGGAATCAGATGGTATCTGACCATAAGGAGTGAATCGTGTGATCCGCAAACTGAATGAAGAAGAGGACTATCCTTGGTCGTTGTTGCTTGATGCAGACCCAGATAAGGCCATAGTCGAAGGGTATCTCTATGAGAGTCAAGTGCTGGTTTATGAAGAAGACAAACGTCTGATCGGTATCGTGGTTTTTCAACAACATCAGGACGGATGGGAAGTTATGAATCTGGCAGTTGCATCCGATTGTCAAAACCGTGGGATAGGCAGACAGTTATTGCAAGCAGTTGAATCAACGATCGTGCGTGTGTGCAACCTGCAAAGTCCAATAACATTATGGATCAAAACCGGAGATATCTCTTCATCGGCCCGCAGTCTGTATCAAAGACAAGGGTTTGTTGTATGTAGTCGTCAAAAAGATTATTTTATCAAGCACTACGCCACACCGATCTATGAAGACGGTCAACAATTATTTGACCAGATAACCATGGTAAAAACACTCACTGACAGCTGACTAGTTCAGCTGTTTTTTTACACATTTTAAAGAAATCGCTTTCGTCAACAGCCCGCTTGCGGTAAAATGAAAGGTATAGACAATCTAAAGATAAATGAGGGAAATGTATGGCTATTTTAGTATTTGATATGGGTGGATCTGCAGTAAAGTATGGGGTATGGACAGGAGATGAACTGACCGAAAAAGGGAAATTTACTACACCAAAGACTTGGGAAGAAATGAAGATCCAATTAAAATCAGTCCAAGATAAAGTTGCAGGGGTGATTGAAGGTGTTGGCATCAGTGCCCCAGGGGCAGTCAACGCTGAAAAACGGCAAATCAACGGAATCAGTGCAATTCCATATATTCATGGTTTCGATATCTATAGCGAATTAGAAAACTTGTTCAATTTGCCTGTCACCATTGAGAATGATGCCAATTGTGCTGGCTTAGCCGAGTTTTATCAAGGTGCCGGCAAAGGATTTGAAGAAGCGGCTTTTGTGGTCATCGGTACAGGGGTAGGTGGTACCTTGATCCACCATGGACAGTTGATTCGTGGTGCGCATCTCTATGGTGGTGAATTTGGATTGATGATCTTAGATCAAGGGAAGACTTTTTCACAGTTAGGCACAGCCGTGCAAATGGCGTGGCGTTATTGTGATCGAATGGGCATCGAGCGGGATACGATTTCTGGGGAAGAGGTCTTTACGCGTAGTGAATCAGGCGACCCGATCGCAGCAGAAGAAGTCGATAATTTTTATCGCTATTTGGCGCAAGGGCTGTTTAGCATCCAATTTGCATTTGACCCAGAAGTCATTATTATCGGAGGCGGTGTCAGTGCCAAAGAAGGTCTATTGACAGAAGTTGAGCAACGTCTATCACAAATGTTGTCGGCACAAGGATTGAATGATTTTAAACCACTGATCAAACTGTGTGATTATCGGAATGATGCCAATTTGGTTGGGGCAGCAGCAAATTTCTTGGCGCAAAATGAAACTGTGAGATGATGTGTATCTGGGGTGTAGAGGCAATAAAGTAAGTGGTAAAAGAAACAAAAGTTTTAACTAGCTTTTGTTTCTTTTTTTTATGAAAAACGCTGCCAAAGGTATAAATTCAATGTTTTCTACGATACTGGTTGTGTTATGGTAAAAAAAACCAAATAGAATAGATGAAATATTCTGATAATTTGTTGACTTTTCTCTCGTTTTTGCGTATATTTGATAACATATCTAGGGGATGTAAAGGAGAGGATCATAAATGAAAAAGAAATTTGCATTTTTATTTGCGAGTTTGTTTCTACTAACAGCCTGCAGCGCAGGACCAACTGGTGGTTCATCAAGTAGCGGTTCAGCGGATGGGGGCAATAAACAAGAAGGTGACACAATCAAAATTGGTGTCAATTTAGAATTATCAGGTGCCGTAGCTGCGTATGGTTCTGCTGAAAAAGACGGAATCGATTTAGCGGTTGAAGAAATCAATGCTGCTGGCGGGGTTTTAGGCAAAGAGATTGAAATCGTATCTAAAGATAACAAATCTGATAACAATGAAGCTGCAACAGTAGCAGCGAACTTAACAACCAATGATAAGGTCGTAGCAATGATCGGGCCAGCAACTTCTGGTGCGACGAAAGCAGCTTTGCCAAACGTAACGAAAGCACAAGTACCATTGGTGACACCATCTGGTACGGATGATGCGATCACTGTCAGCAGTGATAAAGTCCAAGGCTTTGCTTTCCGCTCATGTTTCCAAGATAGTTTCCAAGGAACGATTTTAGCCAAGTATGCCCAAGATAATTTGGATGCGTCTAAAGCAATCATCTTAGGTGATAATTCAAGTGATTACGCAATCGGATTGACCGAAGCCTTCAAGTCTAGCTATACTGGCGAAGTTGTTATGGAAGAAAACTTTACCGAAGGAGATAAAGATTTCCAAGCTGTTCTGACAAAAATCAAGAATGCAGATTTTGATGTCTTGTTTATTCCAGGATATTATACTGAAGCTGGATTGATCATCAAACAAGCAAGAGAATTAGGTATTGATCAACCAATTATTGGTGCCGATGGATTTGGTGATGAGAAAATGGTGCAAACGGCTGGTGCGGAAAATGTATCTGATGTGTATTATACAGGTCACTTCTCAACCAATGCGCCTGCCAATGACAAAGTAGAACCTTTTGTTGCCGCATTTAAAGAAAAATTTGGCAAAGAGCCATCCGCTTTCAATGCATTGGCTTACGATGCAGTCTACATGATCAAACAAGCCATTGAGGATCAAGATTCTGCAGATTCAACAGCAATCGCAACGGGATTGTCTGAATTGAAAGACTTCCAAGGTGTGACAGGTGAAATTACAATGGATGCCAACCATAACCCGGAAAAATCGGCAGTTGTATTAGGATTAACAGAAGGAAAAGAAACGTCAGCTGATACAGTAAATCCTTAAACACGAAACGATAAAGCAACAAACAATGACTGAGGCAAGCCAGCAACGGTTGTCTCAGTTTCTTTTCTCTATCATAGCAAGGTAGTACATACAAAAAAATATTGGATGTGAGCATATGGAAATGATGATCCAGCAATTGATCAACGGCTTGTTCTTGGGTAGTATCTATGCCCTACTCGCTCTGGGCTATACGATGGTCTATGGTATCATTAAATTAATCAATTTCGCCCATGGTGAAATATATATGATTGGTAGTTTTATTGGGTATTTTTTGATCAATCAATGGCAGTTGGGCTTTTTCCCAGCATTGTTTATCTCAATGATCGCTAGTGCGGCTTTAGGGGTCACCATCGAGTTTTTGGCGTATCGACCATTACGTAATTCTACTCGGATCTCGGCATTGATCACAGCAATCGGTGTCTCTTATTTTTTACAAAATATCATGATCTTTTTCTTCTCAGCGGATGTACGTCCTTTTCCGCAAGCCATTGCGCGTAAGACGTATGCGATTGGCTTTATCGAAGTCAGCAATATTCAATTATTGATCTTGGCGGTTTCCTTGACATTGATGATTTTGCTGCAATTGATTGTCAAAAAAACCAGAATGGGAAAAGCGATGCGGGCGGTAAGTGTGGACGCAGATGCCGCACGATTGATGGGGATCAATGTCAATCGAACGATTTCATTCACCTTCGCATTGGGTTCTGCTTTAGCTGCCGCTGGTGGAATGCTGATTGGCTTGTATTATAATTCAATTGATCCAACGATGGGCGTCGTACCTGGTCTGAAATCATTTGTAGCCGCTGTTTTAGGTGGTATTGGTATTATTCCTGGTGCTGCACTAGGCGGTTTTGTGATTGGCTTGATTGAAACGACCGCGACAGCATTAGGGTTTTCAGATTATAAAGATGCTTTGGTTTATGCAATTTTAATAATTATATTGCTTGTTCGTCCGGCAGGGATTTTAGGCAAAAATATCAAAGAGAAAGTGTAGGTGGTCAGAATGAAAAAAAATATTAAATATAATTTGATTTGGCTCGCTCTGGCAGCCATCGTTTACTTTGGTTTATTTGCGGCTTATAACGGCGGGATGATCAACTTGTTCTCAGATGCTATTATTGTCAATATCGGGATCAATATTATTTTGGCAGTCGGCTTAAACTTGATCATCGGTTTTTCGGGACAGTTCTCATTGGGACATGCAGGATTTATGGCAATTGGTGCCTATGCGGGTGCGATTCTTTCCGCCAATAATCCAACGTTTGGCGGGTTTATCAGTGGTCTCTTGGTCGGGATGCTGGTATCAGGTTTTATCGCGCTAATCGTAGGTATCCCAACGCTACGTTTAAAAGGGGATTATCTAGCAATCGCAACATTAGGTGTTTCTGAGATTATTCGTATTTTGTTGATCAATTTACGAGGATTGACCAATGGACCAGCTGGTATTTTTGGGTTACCGCAATTCAGCAATTGGCAAATTGTCTTCATCTTTGCGTTTTTATCGATTCTTGTGGTATCGAATTTCATTCATAGCGGACCTGGACGTGCTACCTTGGCGGTACGAGAAGATGAGATCGCGGCTGAATCAATGGGTGTCAATACAACCAAATATAAAGTCATCGCCTTTGTGATGGGGGCAGTCTTGGCGAGTATTGCGGGTACATTATACGCTAGCTATCAACAATCAGTCTTTCCAAAGGATTACGGGTTTATGAAATCGATCGATGTATTGATCATTGTTGTCTTTGGTGGATTAGGCAGTACAACTGGAGCAGTTGTATCAGCCGTTGTCTTAGGTATCTTAAATATGTACTTGCAAGGCTTCTCTGACTTGCGGATGATCATTTACGCATTGGCATTGATCATCATTATGATCTTCAAACCAAGCGGTCTATTAGGTACATGGGAATTCTCAGTAAAACGTTTGGTGGATAAATTCTGGAAAAAGGGGGACGACAAAGATGCCTCTATTAGAAGTTAAAAGCTTGACCAAAAATTTTGGCGGTTTAGCGGCTGTGTCCCATGTTGATTTACATCTTGAACACAATGAACTCGTTGGGTTGATTGGCCCTAATGGCGCTGGTAAAACGACCTTGTTCAATTTGCTGACCGGGGTCTATGAACCGAGTGAGGGAGATGTGCTGCTGGAAGAGCAAGGCAAACCAGTTCGCTTAAATGGCCAAAAACCATACAAAATCGCTGATTTAGGACTTTCAAGAACTTTTCAAAATATTCGTTTGTTCAAAGACTTAACTGTGATGGACAATGTCTTGATTGCCATGAACAGCAAACACAACGAAGGATTTTTTACTAGTATTTTACGTTTGCCTAAGTTTTATCAAAATGAAGATAAGATGAAGGGAAAAGTCTTAGATCTGTTGCGAATCTTCGGGTTAGATGGCAAAAGTCAAACGTTAGCCAAAAATTTGCCTTATGGAGAACAGCGTCGATTAGAAATCGTGCGGGCGTTGGCAACCGAACCAAAAATCTTATTTTTGGATGAACCTGCAGCCGGCATGAACCCGCAAGAAACCGCCGACTTGACCAAACTGATCTATCAAATCCAAAAAGACTTTCAATTGACGATCTTATTGATCGAACATGACATGAGTTTAGTTATGGAAGTGTGCGAACGAATCTATGTGTTAGAATATGGACAAGTCATTGCCCATGGACAACCAGAAGAAATCAAAAATAACCCGCGGGTGATCGAAGCGTATTTGGGAGGGGAAATCTGATGCTGAACATTCAAAATCTAAGCGTGCATTATGGCATGATCCAAGCCGTTCATGACGTGTCCTTCCATGTAGAAAAAGGTGAAATCGTCTCTTTGATTGGCGCCAATGGTGCAGGGAAAACAACAATCTTAAGAACAATCTCAGGCTTGATTCGGCCGTCCAAAGGCAGTGTGACCTTTGAAGGAAAAACGATTGAAAAAGAAGCACCGCAAAAAATCGTGGCTTCAGGTTTATCTCAAGTCCCAGAAGGTCGGCATGTCTTTCCTGGTTTGACTGTCCAAGAAAATTTAGAGATGGGTGCTTTTTTACGCAAAGACAATGAAGTCAAAGCGGATTACGAGCAGGTCTATCAGAAATTCCCTGTATTGAAAGAACGCTTGTCACAAGATGCCGCAACTTTGTCTGGTGGGGAACAACAAATGTTGGCTATGGGGCGTGCCCTCATGTCTAAGCCACGGTTGCTGCTATTGGATGAACCATCTATGGGATTAGCACCGATTTTTATCAAAGAGATTTTCTCGATCATTCAAGAAATCAAAGAACAAGGTACGACAGTCTTGTTGATTGAACAAAATGCCAAAATGGCACTATCGATCGCTGATCGCGGTTATGTACTTGAAACCGGAAAAATCGTGTTAGAAGGCACAGGTCAAGAGCTGTTGGCCAGCGATGAAGTCCGCAAAGCATATCTAGGAGGGTAAAAAGATGAGTGTAAGTGATTTTATGACAAAATCGGTCGTGACTGTCCAGTCGCAAACACCGATTTTTGATGCAGTTGATTTAATGAAACAACATGATATTCATCGCCTGCCAGTCGTTGACAACAATCAATTGGTCGGTTTGATCACAGAAGGGACGATTGCAGAAGCGATGCCGTCGAAGGCAACTAGCCTAAGCGTCTATGAAATGAACTATCTGTTGAATAAAACCACAGTGGCTGATATTATGTTGAAAAAAGTGACGACAGTTGCACCGGATGCCTTATTGGAAGATGCCATTTCTTTAATGCGGGGAGAAAATGTAGGGGTCTTGCCGGTACTGGAGGATAAGCAGCTGGTTGGTATCATTACCAATAATGATATTTTTGATGCTTTCCTAAAAATTACAGGGTATCATGATGGCGGAACCCGAGTGTCGATCGAAATCACCGATGACCATGTCGGTGTTTTAGCTGATGTCACGAAACTATTGGCGGATCACCAGTTAAGTATTCTGACAGTTGTGGTCAACCGGATGGCATTAAAGACGATTGTTGAGATTCAATTGGAATCAAGACAAGTCGATGAAATCAAACGTGTGCTTAATGAAGCAGGATATATTGTCATCAGTGCCGTATTGACCAATCAAGCGTAAGCTCCACCAAAGTATGCCAATCAATTATGGCATACTTTTTTTGTTTTCAAATGAGATTTGCTTTTGCTTTTCACGATTTTCTGGTAGAATAATGAAGTGCTTGAGAAGAGAGGTGTCAGACATGTCTAAAAAAAATAAAGATATCGAAGTGCGGATCGAAGAAACCAATAAAACAATTCACGGGAAAGATTATACCGTCAATCAATTGTTCATCGGTAAGAAAATGATCGGCGAAATCATGACAATGGGACCAAAAGAGTTTCAAAGCTTTTTAGGGGATGAAGATTTAGGTGCCAGCAGAAGTTTAGAAACGGCTATCGAAACGGTCATTCGTCAATGGAATTTACATGATTAATTTCTAGAAAAAGTTGCATTTTGCTCTTGCAATTTGTTATCTTTTTCGGTATTATAACTATTGTCAGGTTTTTGAGAAAGCTTTTGGAGGAGTAGCGAAGTGGCTAAACGCGACGGACTGTAAATCCGTTCCTTAGGGTTCAGTGGTTCGAATCCACTCTCCTCCACCATTTATTGGGGTATAGCCAAGCGGTAAGGCAACGGACTTTGACTCCGTCATGCGTTGGTTCGAATCCAGCTACCCCAGTCAAGAATGATTCAGTGAAAAAAGCAGCGATTGTTATCGTTGCTTTTTTCGTTATTTATTACAGATTTTTCTCATGCAGATCAAGCGCTATAAGTTGAAGATTTTTTTTATTTGCGATAGGCTTAAAGAAAAGAGTACAGGAGATGGAATAATGAAATTTAAATTGAATATCAAAGATAAAGTCACTGAAGCCGCAGAGCATGTATATGATGTCATGAAAAAGAATGAGTATGTCATCAATGTAGCCCCTAAAGGCATTAAAGTAAAAAAACAACGCCAAACACAAGACACGATCAAATGGCGGGCGAAAAATCATTAACAAGTACTGCAGATACAGTAAAAAAACTGCCACTGGCAGTTTTTTTAGTCTTCGATCTCAATCCCCAAAACTGTTAAATGGCCGTTTGCTACCAACTTAATGACCAGCTTCGCCAGTTGATTTGGCGCCATGGTCGTTTCGGCTGTCAACCACCAATGCAAGGTGCCCACAAAGATCGATGTGATATATTCAATAATAAAGTCAAGAGGGACTTCGATGTCACTTTCAGTGATCCGAAGCGATGAGAAAATCTTGTCATAGCGTACAGTGAGTAGAACACCTAACTTCCTTCTAATGATCTCAATTGCAGCGCCATCTAAAATCGTCAAGTAAAATTGACGATTTTCATGGATATGTTTGAAAATATTGGTCATGGTCACTTCTACTTTTTTTAATTTGATCCGATTCCCTTGAACCAAGTCTTCCAAAGAAAGAATCTCAGTGAAAGAATCTAGTGCCAAATCAAAGATACGCTCATATAGATCTTGTTTGTCTTTGTAATGGGCATAAAATGTGGCCCGATTGATCATTGCTTCGTCAGCAATGTCTTGAACGGTCACTTGTTCATAGCCTTTTTTTTCAACTAAATGGATAAATGCTTCCACAATTAATTTGTTGGTACGCTGTACGCGAAGATCAGTCTTTTTCACATGTGAACTTCCTCTCAATTTAAACAACAGATTTATCTATTTTGTTGTTTAACCCACACCTTGGCTTGTTTTGTTTGTTGAATTATCAATGAATTGTTTTACAATAGACATAAGTATTATAACAAACAGTTTGTTAGTTATTCAACAATGTGTTGTTTAAATGGAGGCAAAGTATGAAAAAATTCAAAGCAGGCATTGACGTAGGTTCGACAACCGTCAAATTCGTCGTGCTTGACGAAGAAAATAGGACGATTTTTGCAAAATATGAGCGCCATTTTGCAGATATTCAAGGCGCAACGCAAAAGATTCTGACAGAAGCCAAACAAATCATCGGTGAGCAGCCGATGGCTTTAGCGATTACTGGTTCTGGCGGTATGGGATTAGCAGATGTCCTTCATATACCTTTTGTACAAGAAGTGATTGCCTGTACAGAAACAGTGGAAACCTTTATTCCGGAAACCGATGTGGCGATTGAACTAGGTGGAGAAGATGCGAAAATCACTTTTTTTGAAGGGGCACTAGAACAAAGAATGAACGGCAGTTGTGCTGGCGGGACAGGCGCCTTTATTGATCAAATGGCCGTATTACTGAAAACCGATGCAAATGGGATCAATGAATTAGCGAAAGACTATCAAACGCTATATCCAATCGCATCAAGATGCGGCGTTTTTGCCAAGACAGATGTGCAGCCTTTGATCAACGAAGGTGCAGAAAAAGCGGATATCGCTGCCAGTATTTTTCAAGCAGTAGTCAATCAAACGATCGCGGGCTTGGCGGCGGGCCGGAAAATCAAAGGCAAGGTGGCTTTCTTAGGTGGTCCGTTATATTTCATGTCGGAATTGCGCCAACGTTTTATCGAAACATTGGACTTGGCAGCAGAGGATATTATCTTTCCGGAAAATCCACAACTATTCGTGGCTATGGGGGCAGCCCTTTATGCAGAAGATGAATTAACGATCGAAACTTTATTGGATCGTTTGATCAACGGCAACCAAGGAAAACTGATTCCTACGGATACTTTACCACCGCTTTTTTCTGATGAGGAAGCATTGCGTGCTTTTCGCACGCGTCATCAAGAAGCAGTAGCATCAGAAAAACCATTACAACAACACAAAGGTCATGCTTTTCTAGGTATTGATGCCGGATCGACAACCACTAAGGTGGTTCTGATCAATGATGTGGGGGATATACTCTTTTCATTTTATGGCAATAATGAAGGAGAACCTTTAACAACCACTATGACGGTGTTGAAAGATCTCTATCAAAAAATGCCAGCAGATGTCTTCATTGCCAAGTCAACGATTACAGGCTATGGGGAACATTTGATCAAACATGCCTTAAAAGTGGATCTTGGTGAAGTAGAAACAATGGCTCATTATAAAGCCGCCAATCATTTTCAGCCAGGAGTAGATTTTATCTTAGATATTGGTGGACAGGATATGAAAGCCATGACCATCAAAGACGGGGCATTATCTTCTATTCAATTGAATGAGGCTTGTTCATCAGGATGTGGTTCCTTTATTGAAACCTTTGCCAAATCGATGAATCAAGATGTACGGGATTTTGCTCAAGCGGCTGTCAGTGCAAAGGCACCTGTTGATTTGGGTTCACGATGCACGGTCTTTATGAACTCAAAAGTGAAGCAAGTCCAAAAAGAGGGCGCCTCAGTTGGTGATATCTCAGCGGGGTTGTCTTATTCAGTGATCAAGAATGCCATTTATAAAGTAATCAAGATTCGACGACCAGAGGACTTAGGGGAAAAAATCGTCTGTCAGGGAGGAACTTTCTATAATGAAGCCGTCTTGCGGGCCTTTGAATTGATCAGTGGTCGGGAAGTTGTCCGTCCATCGATTGCCGGTCTGATGGGGGCGTATGGTGCTGCTTTGATTTCATTGGAAAACTATGAATTAGGCACAGAAAGTACCTTGCTATCATTAGCAGAAATGGAATCTTTTGAAGCAGAAAAAGAATTTACCCATTGTGGGTTGTGTGAGAATAATTGTTTGTTGACGGTCACCTTGTTTTCTGACGGCCGCAAATTTATTACGGGAAACCGTTGTGAGCGGGGCGCCCGCATCAAAATCAAAAAAGAAGACCGTAAAGTCAATCTAGTTGATGAAAAATACCGTCGCTTATTCAAATACCGTTCTTTAAGAAAGAAAGAGGCAATCCATGGAGAAATCGGTATGCCTCGTGTATTGAACTTATATGAAAATTATCCATTGTGGCATACCTTTTTTACGGAACTAGGGTTTAGAGTTACACTGTCGCCTAGATCAAATAAAGACTTATATGAAAAGGGGATCGAAACGATCCCTAGTGATACAGTTTGTTATCCTGCCAAGTTGGCTCATGGACATATTCAAGCATTGATCGATCAAGAAGTACCCTTGATTTTCTATCCAGGCGTCATTTTTGAACGGAAAGAAACGGCGAGTGCCGAAAACCACTTTAATTGTCCAATCGTTCAAAGTTATCCTGAAGTGATTCGCAATAATGTCGATGCGATTCGTGAAGGGTCAGTCGATTATCGTTGTCCTTTTTTGAACTTAGCTGACGAAGGCTCAATGGTCAAAACATTGACGGCAGCTTTCAAAGATTTCGGTTTTTCAGAAGATCAGGTTGCCGCTGCTTTACGTCATGGTTTCGAAGAACTGGATCATTTCAAAGCCGATATTGCTGCTAGGGGCGAAGAAACATTACGGATGTTGATGGAGACCAATCAAAAAGGGATCGTATTGTCCGGTCGGCCCTATCATTTGGATCCTGAAATCAATCATGGGATTGCAGAAGTTATCACGCAAGAAGGATTTCATGTCCTGACAGAAGATAGTATTGCCCATTTAGGGAATGTTGGGAATCTGAGGGTAGTCAATCAATGGGTCTATCATTCACGATTGTATGCCGCTGCGCGTGTAGTAGCCAAAAACAAACAGTTGGAATTGGTACAATTGAACTCCTTTGGTTGTGGTATCGATGCGGTGACGACGGATCAAGTCGAAGAAATCATGGCCCAATACGGCAAATTATATACCGTCTTAAAAATCGATGAAGGAGCCAATTTGGGGGCGATTCGTATTCGTTTGCGTTCACTCAAAGCTGCAGTCAATGAGCGAGAAAAAATGCACTTTGAGCCAAAAAAACAATTCGAAGAACCAGCCAAAATCACCTTCACGAAGGATATGCGCAAACAGCACACACTGTTACTGCCCATGTTATCACCAATCCATCAAAGCGGATTGGTAGATGTCGCTTTGCAAGCGTCAGGATATCGCGTCGTGTGCTTGCCATCAGATGATCAAGAAGCGGTCAATGTCGGCTTACGCTTCGTCAATAACGATGCATGCTACCCGGCGATCATTTCGATTGGTCAACTAGTAGAAGCGCTGCAAAGCGGTGCTTATGATGTTGAAAATACCAGTGTGTTGATGACTCAGACAGGGGGAGGATGTCGCGCAACGAATTATATTCCTTTGTTGAGAAAAGCATTGAATGATGCAGGCTTCCCACAAGTACCGGTTGTGTCGATCTCTTTGGGTAATGCAGGCGTCGAGTCAAATCCGGGGTTCCGTTTCACTTATCCTATGATGAAGCGGGTCGCAGTAGCATTTTTATATGGTGATTTATTTGAGCGCTTGGTCTATCGTACGCGACCGTATGAACAAGTCAAAGGATCTGTAGATCAACTCCATCAAGAATGGATCAAAAAAATCGAAAAAAATGTGCGTAATGGATCTTTTTCACTTTTCAATCGGCAATTAAAAAAAATTATCCATGATTTTGACACGATTCCTTTAACGGAAGTACGGAAACCACGGGTCGGTGTCGTAGGCGAAATCTTAGTGAAATATTCACCAACAGCAAACAATGATATTGTCCGACTATTAGAGGCGGAAGGTGCGGAAGCAGTAGTACCGGATATCGTTGGCTTTATGAACTATTCGTTATACAATCAAGTATGGCGATATGAACATTTGGGGATGGCCAAAAAAAGTCAATTATTGGCAAATTTTGTGATTGCCATGATCGAAAAAATCCAGAAACCGATGGATAAAGCCTTGCGGGCATCCGCACGTTTTGATGGCATCGATTCGATCCATCAATTGGCGGATGAAGCGAGCAAAATCATTTCAATCGGTAACCATACTGGAGAAGGTTGGTTCTTGACGGGAGAAATGATTGAACTTCTGAAGCATGATGTCAACAATATTATTTGTTTGCAACCCTTTGGCTGCTTACCGAATCATGTAGTGGGGAAAGGGGTCATGAAAGAGTTGCGCCATCAATATCCCAAAGCAAATATTGCAGCAATCGATTATGATCCAGGCGTATCGGTAGTCAACCAGCTGAATCGCATTCGTTTACTCTTAGCGACTGCCCACAAAGCGATGGCTGCAGAAATGGTTGGACAAATTGACTAAACCAATTTATTGATTGATACGTATTGCTTGAAAATTCAATGTCTACGAATACTTTCTCTTATCCTTTAAAATTAGGGAAGAAATTCGATAGATTTTGATTTTCAAGCATTTTTTTTGTCTCATTTAATGGTATTTTAGGTATATACCAGTTATAATAAAGAGGAACGGAGGAATGTATATGGTGGAAAAATTACCTGTTTATATTCAAATTCATGATCAAATCAAAGCAAATATTGAAGATAATACATATAAAATAGGCGACCGATTGCCTTCTGAGCGAGAACTGTCGAAACAATTTGGTGTGAGTCGAATGACCCTGAGACAAGCCATTCAAACTTTGGCTGATGAAGGGATCCTTGAGCGTAAAATTGGCTCAGGCACCTATGTGGCTCGTCAAAAGGTTCAAGAGAAAATGACTGGAACGACCAGTTTTACTGAAATCATGCATTCGTTAGGCCGCGTGCCTTCGAGTAAAGCCGTTGCCTACTTTTTGACAGCGCCAAGTTCAAGTGAAATGGAAAAGTTGCAACTTGCAGGACATGAAACGATTTTGCGCATGGAAAGGATCCGATATGCGGATGATGTCCCGATTTGTTTTGAAGTCGCAAGTATTCCTGAAAAATTGATTCGTCATTTAAGTAAAGAAGAAATCATCTCGTCGCTTTATAAAGTTTTGGAAGAAAAAGGTCATCATAAAATTGGTCATTCTTCTCAAACGATTTCTGCAATGGTTGCTTCTGAACAAATCGCAGAATATTTAGATTTGAAACGAGGCGATGCAATTTTACGGATGCGTCAAATCACCTCATTTGAAAATGGTCAACCATTTGAATATGTTAGAACGCAATATGCCGGCAATCGATTTGAATTTTATATGGAGAAGTGATCGATCATTCGCAAGCGTAAACAAGCCGATAGTCAGTGCATAAATGGAAAAAATGTTCCATTCGCAATCTTATCGGCTTTTTTTTAAATTTGGTCATGGTGGACTTGTTGGTAGTTGATGTGTAGCAGAATCAGTCATTGGGTCCTGAAATAGGCGTGACGGGTTGCTCGACATAAGAGGCTGCACCGTGTTTGATCGTGACTTGTCCTTGCAACAGATCGATCAATGCTGCTTCAATTTGTTGTTTCTCTGAATCAGGCACCATCAATGTTAAATTGATTTTGTCCGTATAGTCGATACTTTTGACAACGATTTGCTGCAGCTCCAAATAGTTTTGCAATTTACCCAATAAAGGATATTCGATCGTCAAAATCAGTGATTGATGGAAGACGCCTTCTACAAGCCCGACTTCATTTAAGCCAGTTGAGGTGGCGTTGGAATAGGCTCTGATCAAGCCGCCAGCACCTAATTTCGTTCCGCCAAAATAGCGCGTGACGACAGCGGCTACGTTGATCAATTGATTTTTTTTCAAAACTTCCAAGATGGGCACACCAGCTGTACCGCTGGGCTCACCATCATCGCTGCTACGCTGGATCTCGTTATGGAATCCTAAAACATACGCACTGCAATTGTGGTTGGCTTTCCAATGCTCTTTTTTGATTTGTTGGATAAATTGTTTGGCTTCTTCTTCATCTTGGATTCGTTTTAAGAAACAGATAAAGCGTGATTTTTTGATTTCGATCTCGCTTTGACCATTCTCACGAATCGTGCGATAGGTTTCGATGTTCATCGCCTCCTTTTACCTATAGTATAGGCAAACTTGGCGCAAGATACAAATACCATTAGGATCGTGAAATAATTAAACCAAAGGAGGCGGTGACGCTGGGCAGACGTAAGAAGTACGATTCAATCACCCATTATCTTAAAAACAACGGCGGGTCGCAAGTCACGTTGACATTTACCCAATTTGATGAATTTCTTTTCCCGGCAACTGGTTTGCCGCGAAGTGCCCGCACAAATAGTGATTGGTGGGCCAATGATTATCGCCATCCTGAAAACGGGGCTTATGCATGGTTGAATGCAGGATATGAGGTGGTTCATGTGAATCTAAAAAAGGAGTATATTGTTTTCAACAGATTGGTTAAATCAAATTGGCTGATAGATAGAAAGCGTTGACAAATTCGCAACTTGATTTATACTAGAGATAGGAAATGTTATCTTATTTTTAAAACTCAGGGAGTGTTCGATATGGCAAAAAAAACAATCATGTTAGTTTGTTCTGCAGGGATGAGTACAAGTTTACTCGTAACAAAAATGCAAAAAGCTGCTGAAGCGAAAGGTTTAGAAACAGATATCTTCGCAGTGTCAGCATCAGAAGCTGATCAACATCTAGAAAGTAAAGATGTCAACGTACTATTATTGGGACCACAAGTACGTTTTATGAAAGGTGACTTCGAAAAACGCCTAGCACCAAAAGGCATTCCATTAGAAGTGATCAATATGGCTGATTATGGCATGATGAATGGTGAAAAAGTCTTAGATCAAGCATTGACGTTGATTGGCGAGTAATCCATCGAAAGAGGACAGTTAAAGAGAAGTATCGCAGTGAAATTGCGATACTTCTCTTTTTTTTGCGTACTTTTTAATAGGAGTGTGATGTGAATGAATCCCTTTTTAGGCAAACAATATCTTGTTGAAAAGAAAAAAGAACCGCACGATCTACAAGAAGGTGAGTACCGAGAGGCGATGGTTATCGATGGTCCATTGATCATCTGTCAGCGCTGCGGGGAAAGACATATCAAATCAGACGTGCAATTACCCACCAAAAGGTATTATTGTCCAAGCTGCAGTCGCTATGGACGCATTACATCGGATCATCATTTATGTTGGCAAGAGAGTTGCTTGGTGCCATTTCAACATCAGATTGTTTTCCCAGGACCTTTGACCAGTTTTCAAAAAGCCATCTCTGATCGCTTGGTCAAAAATTATCAATTGGGTCGCTCTACTTTGGTCTGGTCTGTGACCGGCTCGGGCAAGACGGAAATGATCTTTGAAACAATCGCTGCGGCCCGAAAGAAAGGGGAACGGGTGGCGATTGTTTCCCCAAGAATCGATGTCTGTCGTGAATTATATCCAAGGATCCAACAAGCTTTTCAGAATGAAGACTGTCTGCTCCTTTACGGTGATTCAGAAGAATCATACCGTTATACCCACCTATTGGTTGCTACTACACATCAATTACTGCATTTTTATCGGAGTTTCCCATTGATTATTGTAGATGAAATCGATGCGTTTCCTTATGAAGGGGATCGACAATTGCGTTATGGATTGCAGCAGGCTTTGGCAGAAGAAGGATGTTTGATTTATTTAAGCGCGACACCCTCTGACCGGTTGTTAAAGGAAATCAACGGCACCTTCGACATAGAAAAAATGCCCCTGCGTTTCCATCAGCGTCCATTGATCGTGCCGCAGTTATGTTGGTTGGAGAAATGGCGGCGGATCGATCAGCGCAAAAGGTTGCGACGCCCGTTGATCAAGGTATTGCGGAGATTGGCAGAGAAAAATTTTGTGTTGGTTTTTTGCCCAAGTATCCCTTATATGGAAAAAGTTGCGAAGGTGGTGGCCAAAGAATTAGTTGACTATACCGTTTCAAGCGTCTCATCAAAAGATCAGCTCCGAGAGGAGAAGGTCTTACAAGCACGTCAGCGACATTTTCAGATCCTGTTTACTACCATGATTTTAGAACGAGGCGTGACTTTTGAGCGGGTATCCGTTGTTGTATTAGGTGCAAATCATCAGATTTATACCAAATCAGCGTTGGTGCAGATCGCTGGTCGCGTTGATCGTAAAGGTGCATTCAATCATGGAGAAGTACTGTTCTTCTATAACCAAATGACCCCAGCTATCCGCAAAGCGATTGCTGAAATCAAGTCTATGAATCTCTTGGCAGAAAGGTGGTTAGCAGATGATCTGTAGTTGGTGTAGGCAATCTGTTATAAGAGAGGTATCCATGTTGGCGCTATTATGCCCGCTTCTGATGCCAGCTATTGCGCGCTGCCAGGCGTGTGATGAACGGTTAGAAAGAATCGACTGGCAGACCTGTTGTCCTTCTTGTGGGCAAAAGGAGACTGCTGACTGTCTAGATTGCCAATATTGGGCCCAAGTCTATCCTGACTTTGTGCTCAGACATCGAGGAATCTTTGTTTATAATGATGGAATGAAAGAATGGATGCACCAATATAAATTACTGGGAGATTACCGTTTGCGGCAGGTAGTGGCTTTAGATGTAAAAAAATCCCTGAAAACATTTCGTTATGATTGCTTGATTCCAATTCCTTTGTCTGCCGATCGTTATAAAAGCCGCGGATTTAACCAAGTGACAGCTGTGCTGGAAGCTGCTTCGATCGTTTATGAGGAATTATTGCAAAAACATGTTTCTCTTGTACCGCTTGCCACTTTATCAAGGAAAGAACGGTTGGCAATTGATCAACCTTTTTCGTTGAGGCAAGGTGCGATAGAAAGCATCAAAGGGAAAAAAATTCTATTGGTCGATGATGTGTATACAACCGGCCGAACGTTATATCATGCTGCTGCTTTAATCCACAGTTGTCAGCCAACATCTGTTGAATCTTTATCGCTGGCCCGGTGATTCTTTTGAAAACGCTTGAAATTTATATACGATTTACTAGGCAAAACCATCAGAGTTCGATATAATAGAATCAAGAAGAAGAAAAGAGTGGTCCTTTTCCTTCTTTACTGGTAGACGAAAGGGGTAATTTATATGTTCAGATACAATGTGCGTGGCGAAAATATCGAGGTAACTGAAGCAATCCGTGACTACGTAGAAAAAAAAGTAGGTAAATTAGAACGTTATTTTAATGATGTGCCAGAAGCAACAGCGCATGTCAATTTAAAAGTATATACAGAAAAAACTGCAAAAGTTGAAGTAACGATCCCATTACCATTTCTCGTTCTTCGTGCGGAAGAAACTTCACCTGATCTATATGCTAGTATTGATTTAGTCGTTGATAAATTAGAACGTCAGATTCGTAAATTCAAAACCAAAATCAATCGCAAATCAAGAGAAACAGCATTGGTACCACCAACTGATGGTGACTTATTCACTTCAGAATCAAATGATGAGGAAACAAATGGGTCAGATTTAGATATCGTGCGTACGAAACGTTTATCTCTGAAACCAATGGATAGTGAAGAAGCTGTTTTACAAATGAACATGCTTGGACATAACTTCTTTATCTTTGAAGATGCCGAAACCAATGGAACTAGCATCGTGTATCGCCGTAAAGACGGTAAGTATGGATTGATCGAAACAGATTGATCGACTACTGTTTTTGATAACGTACCACCCCATTTAAATATTCTGAATGGAGCAGCCGCAGCTGCTCCATTTTTTTTATCAAAAAAACTGTATTTCACCAATCTATAAACAAGAATTGATGAAATACAGCATGCAGAATCACGACATGTGAGATGCTATTTGACGGAACCAGATGTAATCCCTTGAACATAGTATTTTTGCATATAAATAAAAAGTAAAGTGATGGGAATCGCAATCAATACGCATCCTGCTGTAAATGACATGAACAATGAATTGGCCGTCGTTTTGGTCATCATGGAATATAAGCCAATTGCGACTGTGTAGTTTTTAACATCGTCACCCATAATGATTCGGGCGAAGATAAAGTCCATCCACGGTCCCATAAAGGCCATTAGTGATGTATACACAATGATTGGTTTAGACAGTGGCAAGGTGATTTTCGTAAAGATATCCCATTTATTTGCACCATCGATCATTGCTGATTCATCTAAAGCCATTGGAATCGTATCGAAAAATCCTTTTGCTACATAGAACCCTAAAGCGGCACCTGCAGAGTAGACCAGAATCAGTGCCAACAAGCTTTGTGTTAAGTTCAATGCTTTAAGAATATAATAGACTGCAATCATACTCATAAAGCCAGGAAACATGTTTAAAACTAAAGCCAACTTCAAAAATGGTTTTCTTAATTTAAAGCGTAATCTTGACAACGAGTAGGCCATTGCGATGGTAATGAATGTCGAAAGTAAACAGCTGCAAGTTGCGACAAATAACGTGTTTAAGAACCAACGGACAAATGGATAGCTCCCAGAATCATTGGCCAATAATTGGCGATAATTCTCTAATGTAAACTCTTTTGGAATGATATAAGGCACGAAAGCGCCGCCTTCGCTTCTGAAACTTGTAAGAATGATCCACACGATCGGAAAAAGCCATATAACTGATAATATAATCAGAATCGTATAAATCAGGAAACGTGTATTGGATTGCCCTTTTTTGTAACTGCTTTGTTTTGCTTTAGTAGCCATAGATCAGCCCTCCTTATATGAATTGGTACGCGTATAGGCAAATAGACTAAAGACTGCTGATAGAATAAAGATCAAAATCCCGATCACGGATGCTAGATTGTAATCCATTGTGTTGACGGTCAAGTTGTACAACCAAGTCACCAAAAGGTCGGTTGAGCCAGCACCATAAAAGTTGGAATTGGAAGGGCCGCCACCAGTCAAAAGATAAATCACATTAAAGTTATTGATATTGCCAATAAACTGTTGGATCAGTGCAGGCATCATCACGAACAAAATTTGTGGAAAGGTAATAGAGCGGAAAATTTGAAAACGATTTGCCCCGTCTATTTCCGCGGCTTCAATCTGTTCTTGGTCCAAGTTTTGCAAGATACCAGTTGTGACCAACATGGTTGCGGGAATCCCAATCCACATATTGACAAAAATGATACTGATTTTGGCAAATAAAGGATCAGTCAAAAAAGGAATAGCAGAATTTATCCAACCCAAATTCAAGAGAATTGAATTGATAGGTCCTGAGCCGTTCAATAGATTTCTCATGATCAATAATGAAACAAATTGCGGCACTGCCATAGTTAGAACGAAAATCGTTCGCCATAATTTTTTATAACGGATACCTTTGGCGTTGATCAACAATGCAAGTATCACCCCAAAAAAGAAACAAGTGATCGTTGCTAAAACTGCCCAAATCAATGTCCAGGCGAGTACTGGGAAGAAGGTTGATGCCATATCTCCTGAAATTACATTCGTAAAGTTTTTAAGACCTACCCAAGTAAACAGGTTCTTAGGTGGCAGGTTTGTATGATCATAATTAGTGAATGCGATCGAAATCATATACAAGAGCGGTAAAATCGTAAAGAAGAGGACCCCAATCAAAGGAATGGTCATTAGTGTGGCATGGAAACGCTCATTGACTAAGCTGCGCAAGTCATCCATAGTCGATGGGATTCGTTGCCCTGTTTGTTTTAATATATAAATATTGCGTGCACTTTTGAGGTTCAATACATATAAAATGATCAATAAGGCACAAACGAGCAATGAAGCAATGCCAAATAATAATAGAAGCATCGAATTATCGCCTTTTTGTAAAATATCAATGCCCATTGCTTCGTTGTAGACCAATCCTTGTTTTTGGGTACCTAGTGTTTGTAGCATGATCAACGCATGAAACCCATTACGAATAAACCAAGCCAGGAACCCAATTTGTGCCCCTAGAAAAATAATTCCTTTTAACCACTGTTTGTGTGCTAAGTTTGCACAACCCATAATCAAAAATGAGGCTTTCTCAGACCAATCACCCTTTTTTAATACTTCTCTAAAAGTGACAGCTGACGCAGTTCTTTTATTAAACATCTATGTTCACCTTACTTTCTTTCCTTAACTAGAAAAGGGAAAGCAGGCTTTCCCTTTTCGATCCCGTATGTGATTATTCGCTTACTTTTGAAATATCAGAAACAAATTTATCTAATTTATCTTGGAAATCATCGGCTTTGATTTGACCTTTATATGTGTCGTTGATCAATGCATCCATCGGAGGCCAGAAAGAAACCATTTCAGGGAGTTTTGGCATAACAACAGAGTGGTCAGTATCTGACATTTCCATCACGGCTTTGGCAACAGCATCAGATGTGACTGCATCAGATGCTTGCGCTTCTTTGTTAGAAGGTACCACGCCGTTTTCGGTAAATTCAATTTCTTGTGTTTCTTGATTGCTTAAGTATTCAGCTAAGGCCATCGCAGCTAAAGGTGATTGTGTTTGTTGGTTAACTGCGTATAATTTAACACCTAAGAAAGCTTTCATTTGTTGGGCACCACTACCAAAATCGATTGTAGGATAAGCGGCTACACCCATATTGTCACCAAGTGCTTTTTCAACATCGTTTTTAGACCAAGGTCCAGAAAGGAAGGCATCTGATTTGCCAGACTGTAAGTCAGATAACGCTGATTCACTTGCTTGTAATACACCAGCATTGTCTTTTTGGTCAGCGATCCATTGCAACACTTCGATCCCAGCTTCATTATTGAAGTTTGTCCCGTTGATATCTTCACCATTTTCACCATATAAAACATTGCCGTTACTCATGAATAAAGGACCAAAGATATAGTTTGCGCCGTCTTCAGCGAAATTGGTACCAATCACACCTGCAGATGTAAGGCCTTCCCATGTTTTGACGTCATCTTCACTTAACGTAGACGTATTATAATAAAGAACTTGTGATTCGACTCCGTATGGATAGCCATAAATTTTATCTTGCCAAGTGACGGCATCGACAGCTGCTTCAACGTTGGTGTCTTTGATTGTTTCAGCTTGTTTTTCGCCAATTGGATAGATCAAACCAGCTTCAGCCATTTGCCCAACTTGATCATGAGGCATCATAAAGACATCGGCAGCTTGCTCTGGATCTTTGGACACATCTGCTTTGGCATCTGCAGATGAACCAGCTGCGACTGTTACTGTCACGTCAGGATACTCTTCTTCAAATTTGTCTACCTGACCTTGAAGAGCATCAATGTGTTCAGTATCGACCCACAATTTGATATCGCCTTCAACTTTGGTACTGGTTTCTGTATCGCCAGCTGTTGAGGTATCAGTGGAATCATTGCTATTGCCACATGCGCCTAACACCAGTGCGGATAAACTAAGAATGCTGCCCCCAATAAGTAATTTCTTTACGTCTACTTTCATCTTATTTCCTCCTAATATGAATGATTACGGTTACAACTAGTATTATGCAACCGATTGCAGTAATAGTCAAGCTGTAAATGGTTTTTTTTTGATTTTTATTTTATATGCTTATATTACAAGTGTAGATAAATCTTTTTCTAGATTTTTCAGATAATTAAACCTAGTTATTTACTTAAATATTTAGAATTTTATTTTAATCTATAAAGTTGCTACTGTATAATTAAAGCAAACGGTTGCGACGATGAGATGTTCTAATCCTACTTTTTTTGATTGACGATATCCGTTTCTTTTTAAGTTTTTATAGCCTGGCAGACTTCCGCTACGAAAATTATTTCATTTATGATGAACAAGTGATAAAATGGTTAGGAGAGTTTCTAGCTTGGAAAAGTAGATATAAAAGGAGAATTAGTTACGCATGGCCAATTTTTTTAGAAAATTAATCGAAAACGATAAAAAAGAATTAAAACGTCTTGACCATATTGCCAATCAAGTTGAATCATATGCGGATGAAATGGCCGCTTTAACAGATGAACAAATACGCGAAAAAACCGATGAGTTTCGCCGCCGCTATCAAGAGGGTGAAACCCTAGATCAATTATTGCCAGAAGCCTTTGCGGTTGTCCGTGAAGCGGCAAAACGGGTCCTTGGTTTATATCCATACCATGTCCAATTGATGGGTGGGGTCGTCTTGCACGACGGCAATATCCCTGAAATGCGTACCGGTGAGGGAAAAACTTTGACGGCTACTTTGCCTGTTTACTTAAATGCAATCAGCGGTGAAGGGGTCCACGTTGTGACCGTCAATGAATATTTGGCGACCCGTGACTCGACAGAGATGGGTGACTTATATAATTTCTTAGGTTTGAGTGTGGGATTGAACATCAATTCGAAATCTGCTGAAGAAAAACGGGCAGCATATGCTTGCGACATCACGTATAGTACCAATAATGAACTTGGATTTGATTACTTGCGGGACAATATGGTTGTGTATCGTCATCAAATGGTGCAACGCCCATTGAACTATGCTATCGTCGATGAAGTCGATTCAATCTTGATCGATGAAGCGAGAACACCGTTGATTATCTCGGGGCAAGCCGAAAAGTCAACCGCTTTGTACAATCGCGTCGACAATTTTGTCAAACGCTTGACAGAAGAAGAAGACTACAAAATCGATATCCAATCTAAAACGATCGGTTTGACTGAAAAAGGAATCGAAAAAGCCGAAGAAACATTCGGTTTGAATAACCTATATGATATTGAAAATACAGCATTGACGCACCATATGGATCAAGCGTTGCGGGCCAACTACATTATGATTCGTGACTTTGATTATGTGGTTCAAGAGGGCAAAGTGTTGATCGTTGACCAATTTACCGGTCGGATCATGGATGGGCGTCGTTATTCAGATGGGTTGCATCAAGCGATCGAAGCCAAAGAAAATGTCGAAATCGAAGATGAAACCAAAACAATGGCAACGATCACGTTCCAAAACTATTTCCGGATGTATAAAAAACTGTCTGGGATGACAGGGACGGCCAAAACAGAGGAAGAAGAATTCCGGGAAATCTATAATATGCAAGTTATTCAAATCCCAACGAACAAACCAATCGTTCGGGACGACCGTGCAGACTTGCTTTATCCAACCTTAGCAAGCAAATTCCAAGCAGTGGTCCAAGACATCAAAGAACGCCACCGCAAAGGGCAACCGGTATTGGTTGGTACAGTGGCAGTAGAAACATCTGAATTGCTTTCAAGTATGCTTGATCGCGAGAAAGTGCCGCATGAAGTGCTGAATGCCAAGAACCACTTTAAAGAAGCAGAAATTATTTTGAATGCCGGTCAAAAGGGTGCCGTAACGATTGCGACAAATATGGCTGGTCGGGGTACGGATATCAAGTTGGGCTTAGACGTGGCCGAACTTGGCGGTTTAGCTGTTATTGGTACTGAACGCCATGAATCGCGCCGGATCGATAACCAGTTGCGGGGACGTGCTGGACGTCAAGGTGATCCTGGTATGTCGCAATTCTATCTGTCGTTGGAAGATGATTTGATGAAACGTTTTGGTTCTGAACGAATCAAAGTTTTCTTGGATCGGATGAAGATTGATGAAGAAGATGCTGTGATTCAAAGCAAGATGTTGTCAAAACAAGTCGAGTCTGCCCAAAAACGTGTTGAAGGCAATAACTACGATACACGGAAAAATGTCTTGCAATACGATGATGTGATGCGAGAACAACGTGAAGTCATCTATGGCCAACGCCAGGAAGTGATTAAAGAAGATCAAGATTTATCACAAACACTGATGAATATGGTCAAACGCTCAATCAATCGTGTAGTCGACAGTCATACACAATTAGAAGAAAGCGAATGGAATTATGAAGGTATCGTTGACTTTGCAGCAAATGCATTGGTTCATGAAGACAGTATCTCAATCGACAGCATCAAAGGAAAATCAGCGCAAGAAATCAAAGATTATTTAAACCTGCGGGCACAAGAAGTCTTTGACCAAAAGAAAGCGCAGTTGAATAGTCCAGAACAATTACTTGAATTCGAAAAAGTTGTTATTCTGCGTGTCGTAGATACAAAATGGACCGATCATATCGATGCGATGGATCAATTACGTCAATCTGTCGGTTTGCGGGCTTACGGACAAAATAATCCATTGGTTGAATATCAAACAGAAGGGTACAATATGTTTGAAAATATGGTCGGGGCAATCGAGTATGAAGTGACACGATTATTCATGAAAGCTGAGATCCGTCAAAATGTTCAACGTGAACAAGTGGCGCAAGGTGAAGCCCAAGGTGTGGAAGAAGCACCAGCCAAACAAGAACCAAGTTTTAAAAATGTTGGACGCAATGATCCGTGTCCATGCGGCAGTGGTAAGAAATTCAAAAATTGTCACGGTAAAAACATGTAAGAATGTGAAGTTGGGTAGGCTGGCAGGAATTTTTGTCCAGCCTACTTTCACGTATAATTATAAGAAAGAAGGAAAATCAATGGAAATCGCAGATATCCGCAATCAATTAAACGACATGCATGAGAAAATAACTAGTTTTAGGGGGTCTCTTTGACTTAGATCAGTTAGAAGAAGACATTGCTGAAGCTGAGCACCAAATGGCAGATCCTGCATTTTGGGATGATTCGGAAAAAGCGCAAATCGTCATCAATGCCAATAATGCCAATAAAGAAACCTATGATCAATTCAATCAGCTGGCAGAAGAATTGGAAGAATTGGATGTCATGCTGGAAATGATTCAAGAAGAACCAGATGAAGAGATGGAAAGTGAATTAGCTGAGCGGATGCAAAAGCTGAATGACAAAATGGCGACCTATGAGTTGGCAATGCTTTTAGATGAACCATATGACCGCAATAATGCGATCATCGAATTGCACCCTGGCGCTGGTGGAACCGAGTCGCAAGATTGGGGCAGCATGCTCTTACGTATGTATACTCGGTTTTGTGAGCAGCATGGGTATACTGTCGAAACATTAGACTACCAAGCTGGTGATGAAGCAGGGATCAAAAGTGTCACGCTATTGATCAAAGGCCATAATGCCTATGGCTATTTGAAGTCAGAAAAAGGGGTACATCGTTTGGTACGAATCTCACCGTTTGATTCAGCCAAACGTCGCCATACTTCATTTTGTTCTGTAGATGTTATGCCTGAATTAGACGGCAATATCGATATTGAAATCAATTCTGATGACTTGAAAGTCGATACCTATCGAGCCAGCGGAGCTGGTGGTCAGCACATCAATAAAACAGAATCAGCTGTCCGTATCACGCATATCCCAACTGGTACTGTAGTGGCAAGTCAAGCACAACGTTCGCAATTGAAAAACCGCGAGCAAGCGATGGGCATGTTGAAGGCTAAGCTTTATCAGTTAGAAGTAGAAAAGAAAGAACAAGAAGCCGCTGCGTTGCGCGGAGAGCAAATGGAGATTGGCTGGGGCTCTCAAATCCGTTCTTATGTGTTCCATCCTTATTCAATGGTGAAAGACCATCGCACCAATTATGAGACTGGAAATGTACAGGCGGTAATGGATGGCGATCTTGACGGATTTATCGATGCCTTTTTGAAGCTAAAACTAAACCAAAAATAACCTTGCAGGCACTTAAACAGATTGACATACAATTGTAATCTGTTGCAAGCAATGTGAAATATATTCATGCTATAATAAGCCAGTATGAAAATTTTTGAGATGGAGAGATAGCTGTATGATTGAAATGAAAGACATAATGAAGAAGTACTCTAATGGTACGACTGCTATCCGCAACCTATCGATTTCGATTGATCAAGGAGAATTTGTTTATGTCGTCGGCCCTTCTGGCGCAGGTAAATCTACCTTTATTAAATTGATGTATCGAGAAGAAAAAGCAACTAAAGGTGTATTGAATGTCGCAGGCTATGATTTAGTCGGCATGAAAAGTCGTGAGATTCCATTGATGCGTCGTGAAATTGGCGTAGTTTTCCAAGATTATAAATTATTGCCCCGCAAAACAGTCTTTGAAAATGTTGCCTATGCTATGCAAGTTATCGGACGTAAGCCGCGAGATGTCAAAAAACGGGTAATGGAAGTACTTGATTTAGTTGGGTTGAAACACAAAGTTCGGGTGTTCCCTAGTGAATTATCTGGTGGGGAGCAGCAACGGGTATCGATTGCTCGTGCAATTGTGAATACACCGAAAGTCTTGATTGCTGACGAACCAACTGGAAACTTAGATCCTGAAAATTCATGGGAGATCATGAAGTTGTTAGATCGGATCAATGCGCAGGGGACAACTGTTGTGATGGCAACGCATAATAGTACGATCGTAAATACGATTCGTCACCGCGTAATTGCAATTGAAAATGGACGCATTATTCGCGACCAAGCGGAAGGAGAATATGGCTACGATGATTAGAACTTTTTTCCGTCATCTCCTTGAGAGTATCAAAAGTTTAAAACGTAATGGTTGGATGACCATTGCCTCGCTCAGTGCGGTAACGATCACATTGACATTGGTGGGTATTTTTCTAGGTGTCATTTTAAATGCCACGAAATTAGCTGAGGATATTCGAGAAAACGTCGATGTCTCGGTCTTTGTTGATATTGGTACCGAGCAAGAGGATATGGATGCTTTGGAACAACAGTTAAAAGATTTACCGAATGTATCAGAAGTTCACTTTTCAAGTCGTGACGATGAGTTGAAGAAAATCCAAGATGCGATGGGCGATTCTTGGAACTTGTTTGAGGGAGATAGTAATCCTTTATACAATGTCTATGTCGTCAGTGCCACGGATCCGGAATATACGAAAGATATTGCAGATCAAGCTGGAGATTTGGCAAATGTCTTTAAAGCAGACTATGGTGGCGATTCTTCAGATAGAATCTTTTCACTATCAGCAGCTGTTCGGACATGGGGCTTGGCAGCAGCCGTTCTCTTGATTTTTGTAGCAATGTTCTTGATTTCGAATACGATTCGAATCACGATTCTTTCTCGTCAAAGAGAAATCCAAATCATGCGCCTGGTTGGTGCAAAAAATGGGTATATCCGTTGGCCGTTCTTCTTAGAAGGTGGTTGGATCGGGCTGCTAGGATCGATCGTACCAATTGCGATCATGTACTTTGGCTATCACCAAGTCTATGCATTGGTCAACCCTTCATTGTTGCGGTCTAATTATAGTTTGATTGCACCACACACCTTCTTGTTGCAAGTTTGTGGCGTGATGGCGTTGATTGGTATTGTGATTGGTTCGTTAGGATCCGTCCTATCCATGCGTCGTTTCTTAAAAGTATAATAGCGAAAAGCCGATTCATATAGAATCGGCTTTTTTTGCTGTGAATCACTACGATTGACTTGCAAAGCAAGGCAGAGTAGATGATGAACAGTACTAGGTGACCGAAGGGAACGTAGTCACCGTACCCTCGAATCACTACGATTGACTTGCAAAGCAAGGCAGAGTAGATGATGAACAGTACTAGGTGACCGAAGGGAACGTAGTCACCGTACCCTCGAATCACTACGATTGACTTGCAAAGCAAGGCAGAGTAGATGATGAACAGTACTAGGTGACCGAAGGGAACGTAGTCACCGTACCCTCGAATCACTACGATTGACTTGCAAAGCAAGGCAGAGTAGATGATGAACAGTACTAGGTGACCGAAGGGAACGTAGTCACCGTACCCCCGAATCACTACGATTGACTTGCAAAGCAAGGCATGCAAGTCCTTCTTAGCGGAATTCGCTTAGAAGAGACTGTAGGCGTAACGAAGTGCAGACGAGTAGATGATGAACAGTACTAGGTGACCGAAGGGAACGTAGTCGCTTAAACAGATCCACTGGAATCATGGATAGTTTCTTTGGTTTTAGTGAAGTGCTTCTTTACATTGCGCTTTGTCTTAGATATGCTTGATGAGAGGAAGGATGGGGGAAATGCATGTTTGATATGAATCATTTAGTCACGATTCTTTTTATAGTCAATTTATTATTATCAGCCATTATTATTTTCAGAGAACGCAAACAAACAGCCCAAACATGGGCATGGCTTTTGGTATTGATGTTTGTACCGATCGTGGGCTTTGTTTTATATGTTTTCCTCGGAAGAGGTATCTCTAAAGAAAAAATTTTCGATATGCGCGCTCAAGCGAATGTAGGCTTGAATGTTGAACTGGCGGAACAAAAGCAAGCCCTTAAACGCCAGCTCTTTCCACATCCTCCGACCGATCAAGTTGAGGTCAAACAATTGGTCTATTTATTGACGATTTTTGGTCAATCGTTGTACACGACAAGTAATCAACTTACGTTATACACAGATGGAAGAGAAAAATTCGATGCATTGATTGCAGACATTGATCAAGCGCAAGAACATATCCACATGGAATATTATATTTATCGCAGTGATGATCTGGGAAAAGAAATCAAACAAGCGTTGATAAAGGCAGCTAAGCGGGGTGTAAAAGTACGGGTCTTATTGGATGCTTGGGGCAGTTCTAGTGTTTCGCTGAAATTTTTTGAAGAGTTGCGGATACATGGTGGTCAAGTTTCTTTCTTTTTCCCACTGTTCGTTCCTTACATCAATCCAAGGATCAATTACCGCAACCATCGTAAAATCGTAGTGATCGATGGGCGAATTGGTTATACAGGCGGTTTTAATGTGGGTGATGAATATCTCGGAGGTGTCAAGAAGTTTGGTTATTGGCGAGATAATCACTTGCGTATCGTAGGGCCAGCTGTCTATTCGTTACAGAATCGATTTTTGATGGACTGGAATTCTCAGCATAAGTTAGAAATCAAATATGAGGAATCATTGTTTCCTGCTGTTCATACCACGGGTACAGTTGCTGCACAAGTAGTGACGAGTGGACCTGATACAGAACGTGAAGAGATCAAAATGACTTATCTGAAAATGATCAATCTGGCAAAAAAAGAGATCATGATCCAAACGCCTTATTATATTCCAGATGAATCCATCCACAATGCATTGAAACTTGCATTGATATCAGGCGTCAAAGTCCATATTCAAATTCCCAATAAACCAGATCATCCTTTTGTTTATTGGGCGACGTATTCATTTGCAGCGGAATTGCTGCAATTTGGTGCTGTGATCGAAACTTACGAAAAAGGCTTTATGCATGCCAAAACGATGATCATTGATAGTGGTGTCGTATCGATTGGTTCTGCCAATATCGATGTGCGTTCCTTCAGACTTGACTTTGAAGTCAATACGATCATTTACGATGTAGAAACCGCCACAAAAGCCAAATCGGCGTTTTTACGTGATTCAGCTGATTCAAAAGCGTTGACGATTGAAAACTACCAAAATCGCTCGATGCGAATCAAAATCAAAGAAGGCCTGGCACGATTGATTTCGCCATTATTATAAAAAAATCCTCCCACAGATCGATCGACCTGTGGGAGGATTTTTTTAACCCATGATACTAGTATATGCGGCTAAGAAAATTGAACCGACTGTTAGAATCAACATTGTCCAAATGACAACCTGTGTGACCTTAGCAAATGTGCTTTTTGGTTTTTTCTCGTTCATTTTAAATCCACCTTCAAGAGTTATTCTAGTGACAGTGTACCTTCAATCAAGCGATAACTCAAGATAAAGGCGGTAGAAATTAATAAAAAATCAACCAAACAGCAAAATTACCGAGAGAATGACAAGATACGCTTGTTGAAGTGCTTTCCTTCTGCTTTAATATAAAGAGAAAACTCCTTGTTTATGTAAATGAGCCGCTTCATCTAGTGAACGGCTAAAAAATGTCATGTCTGACTTATTTGTCCATACATTTTTAAAAAAACTGCAATAAGGTTGTAAAGTAAATAAAGTATAGTGACACTAGTTGTTAGAAAGGATTTTTTGTATGTCATCGTTTAATCCAATTGTTTTGTTTTGGTATATCTATCCAGCCATCGTGTATCTTGCTTGCCGTTTTTTGGTATCGACGCTTTCTTTAAACGAACGATTTCACATCAAGGCACCAGATGTCGCAGTTCCTTTTTTGATTATTGGGATTCATCAATTATCAACATATACCTTTGATCAAGCAATTACGCTTTATTATCTTCTATCGATATTTTTGTTGGGTATTCTACTGGCGGTTTTTCAAGCTTATTATTATCAAGAAATTGAATATGGACGATATGCCAAGATGTATTGGAGAAGTATTTTTTTGTTTACGATCGTCTTCCATATTGTATTGGTCATTTTGAATATCATTCATTTTTTGTAAATCAAGTTTGTCAGTAATCTTCATTTTTTGCTTTAAAGTTTTTTTAAAGACTTTTAAAAGACGTCAGACCCGCAATTGTGCATTTGGTAAAGAATAGTCAAAGAACTTCCCTTTCAAATTTCGTAGAATTTGTGGTAGAAAGTGGGGGATTGTGGTAGACTGTGAATATCAAGTGGTGATTGGGGGTTTTTGTCGATGTTTATGGGTGAATATCAACATGCGATCGATACAAAAGGCCGACTAATCGTCCCTTCAAAACTCCGGGATAAACTTGGAGAAAAATTCGTTGTCACAAGAGGGCTAGATGGCTGCTTATTTGGCTATCCTCTATCCGAATGGGAAACACTTGAAGAAAAGTTGAACGAAATGCCACTTGCCAAAAAAGATGCACGGACTTTTGTCCGCTTCTTCTATTCAGCTGCTACAGAATGTGAAGTAGACAAGCAGGGAAGAATCAATATCCCAGTTGCGTTAAGAGAGCATGCTGCTTTAACAAAAAGTTGTGTGATCATTGGCGTAGCGAATCGAATCGAGATTTGGGATGAAACCCGTTGGCAAGCATTTACCGTTGAAGCTGAAGAAAATTTTGATGAAATTGCTGAAACAATGATTGATTTTGGCTTATAGGAAGAGGAAAACAAATGGCAGATTTCAAACACTACACCGTTATGCTTCAAGAGACAGTAGACGGGCTGAATATACGTCCTGATGGTATCTATGTCGATTGTACATTAGGTGGGGCTGGCCATAGCGAGTATCTCTTATCGCAATTATCTGAGCAAGGTCATTTATATGCCTTTGACCAAGATCAAAAAGCAATCGATCATGCCAAAGTTCGCTTGGCACCTTATATAGAAAAAAATATGGTGACATTCATAAAAAGCAATTTTCGCTTTTTAAAAGAAGCACTGAACCAACAAGGTGTAACGAAAGTCGATGGTATTTTGTACGATCTAGGTGTGTCTTCACCACAGTTAGATGAAGCGCAACGTGGATTTAGTTATCACCAAGATGCACCTCTGGACATGCGAATGGACCAATCTGCACCATTGAGTGCCTATGATGTGGTAAATGACTTTTCATACAATCAATTAGTAAAAATATTTTTCCGTTATGGAGAAGAGAAGTTTTCGAAACAAATCGCCCGTGAAATTGAACGAGTACGTGATGAGCGTCCGATCAAGACTACAGGAGAACTAGTAGATATCATTAAAACGGCGATTCCTGCACCAGCCAGAAGAAAGGGCGGACATCCAGCAAAACGGGTTTTCCAAGCCATACGGATAGCTGTCAATGATGAGCTGGGTGTGATCGAAGAGTCGCTAGAACAAGCAATTGCGCTTTTGGCAAAAAATGGACGTATCAGCGTGATCACTTTTCACTCTTTAGAAGATCGTATTGTCAAATCGATGTTCAAAGAATACAGTAGTCCGAAAGATATGCCGCCAGGATTGCCGGTCATACCTGAAGAATTTCAACCAACTTTGAAGTTGGTGACTAGAAAACCAATCCTGCCATCTGATGAAGAGGTAGATGAAAATAATCGTTCTCGTAGTGCGAAACTACGAATTGCGGAAAAAACGAAGGAAAGCGAAGGGTAGCAGCTATGGCAGAATTAAAAGTCCATGACTATGAATTCAGAGAACATCAAGAACCTGAATTCAATCAAGAAACTGAACATATAGCTGAAAAACTTCCCCATGACCCTCAGCGTCCTGAAGTTATCCGCATCCCAGCATCTCCACATCGCCGGTTAAAAAGTATTTCTGCATTAGAAAAGCTTATTGCTGCATTTGTTGTTTTGGCTGTGATCACTTTAGCCATCTTAACGATTAGTATTCGCACCAATATCAGTCAAGTTGAACATGATATTTCGTTGATTCAATCAGATATCAATGCAAAAACGGCTGAAGCAGAGCAGTTGGAACAAGAAAAAAACGAGCTTTCTAAAACCGAGCGAATCAAGAAGATAGCTGAGGATCAAGGATTGTCCATTGACGATGGCAATTTAAGGAAAGTGGATTAGATGAAGCTAACAGATAAATTCAAGCAATACTTAAAAAAGAACAATCAAACTACGATGAACAATCGCAAAAAAGTAGGTATTATTCTCTTTGCTACGAGTATTGGATTGTTCTTTTTGTTTGTCACGCGTTTGAGCTATATCGTGATTGTTGGTGATGTTGCAGGTACTTCTCTTGCTGAGAAAACCAAAAACTTATACCAAGGCAGCGAAGTGATTCAAGCGAAGCGAGGAACGATTTATGACCGCAATGGGATCGCCATTGCTGAAGACGTGACTTCTTATTCGATCTATGCAGTTTTGAATCAAAACTATATGGATGGAAAAAAGAAATTGTACGCTGAGGAAAAGAACTTTAATAAATTAGCCAAGATTCTTTCAGATACGTTAGGGATCGATGAAGATACCGCTGTGAAGAAACTAGAAGCAGGTCTTGCGGATCAGTTATGGCAAGTATCGTTTGGAAGCAAAGGTAACAACATTACATTAGAACAGAAGAAGACAATCGAAGAAGCGATGGAAAAAGAGGGGATTGCAGGGTTTCACTTTGACAGTCACCCAGCACGGTTATATCCTAATGGCGTTTTCTCTTCTCATTTTATCGGTTATGCAGTAGCGAACGATGAGGATACAGGACTCGTAGGGAAAACAGGTCTGGAAGCCGCCTATAATGATATCCTTTCTGGTACGGATGGCAAGATCGTTTACCAAAAAGACAATAATCAAAATCCTTTACCAGGTACGATTGCAGAAACAGTGGCTGCTGTTGATGGAAAAGATGTTTATACCACGATCGACAGCCGTATCCAAACGTATTTAGAAACGCTAATGGATTCTGTGTTTAAAGACAATAAGCCTGAAAATTTGACGGCTAATTTAATGGATGCCAAAACTGGTCAGATCATAGCGATGGCGCAACGACCAACGTATAATCCAGAAGACTTAGATTCAATCAATGATTGGCAAAATCTTTTGGTAGAAGACAATTACGAACCTGGGTCAACAATGAAAATTTTAACGACAGCAGCAGCTATCGATCAAGGAATTTTCAATGAAAATGAAACATTTACCCCAAGTAGCAACGGTCTTAAGCTTTATGATGCAACGATCAATGACTGGGATCATGGTCAAAAAGGAACATTGACGATGCGACAAGCTTTGTCATGGTCGAGTAATATCGGAATGGTGACTTTAGAACAACGAATGACTGATCGTTGGCAACAATATTTGAAACAATTTGGTTTTGGCCGCAGCACATATTCAGGTTTGCCAAACGAAAATACAGGTATCACACCAGAAGACAATCCAGTCAGTCAAGCGATGACTTCTTTCGGGCAAGCCATTGGCGTCACCAATTTTCAAATGATGCAAGCTTTCACATCGGTTGCCAATAACGGTACAATGTTAAAACCGCAATTTATCAGCAAAATCGTTGATAATCAAACTGGTGATGCGACTGTCACACAAACTGAAGAAGTTGGACATCCAATCACGGAAAATGCCGCAACCAAAGTCCGAGAGTATATGCGGGACGTCGTTGAGAGTGAAAACTATGGGAGTGCGTATGGTATTTACGAATTACCAGGCTATAACATTTCAGCTAAAACAGGAACAGCCCAAGTTGCTGATCCTGATACAGGGAAATATTTATCTGGCGGATCAAATTACTTGTACTCAGTTGTCTTGATGTTTCCATCAGAAGAGCCAGAATATATTTTATACTTAACAATCAAATTACCAGAAAAACATGAAAGCACCGTTTTAGGTGAGATTGCCAATCCGTTGATGAAACGGGTCATGGATCTCAAAACCGCATCATTAGATGAAACAACTACAGCAAGTGACGAGATTACTGTCAATGATTACCGCAATCTTGACACAGAATCAGCTGCAACAGATGTGCAAAAATTAGGTTTGATACCAGTTGTTATCGGTGATGGTGACAAAGTGACTGCCCAGTCAGTGGATAGCGGCACCACAGTCATGTCTGGTGAGCGTGTTTTGTTGATCACTGACAGCGACACGTATGATATGCCGGATACGACTGGTTGGTCCAAAGCCGATTTGATCAAATTTGGCAGCTTGCTCAATATTGATGTTACGTTCGAAGGAGATGGCTATTGTACTGCGCAAAGCGTAGAACCATATACTGAGCTATCTGGAGAGTCAATCAAATTTACATTAAGTGAAAACGAATAATAGGAGAGAAAAACATGGAATGGACAGAGATGATATTACCGCTGGCGAGTAGTTTTGCCATCGTAACAGCTACGATGCCCCTGTTTATCGGGTATTTTCAAATGAAGAAATACGGGCAGGAGATTCGTGGAGAAGGCCCCAAATGGCATAATATCAAAGCGGGTACACCAACCATGGGCGGATTCGTCTTTTTGATCGCAGCGATGATCACAACGATCTGGGTTGGGGCTTGGCAGCATCAATTGACAGCATCATTGTTCATTCTTTTGTTTATCACCTTGCTTTACGGTGCATTAGGATTCATTGATGATTTTATCAAAATCTTTAAGAAGAGAAACATGGGCTTAAATTCATTACAGAAATTGATTGGTCAAATTCTTGGTGGGATTGTCTTTTATGTTGTTTTCCTATCTGAGGGAAATGCAAATACGTTGAACTTTTTTGGCATTGATGTGCCGCTCAATGTATTTTATGGGCTGTTTGTTATATTTTGGCTGGTTGGATTTTCCAATGCAGTCAATTTAACCGATGGTATCGATGGATTGGTTGCGGGGCTAGGCACGATTTCTTTTGCCACATATGGAATCATCGCCTGGAGACAAGACCAAATGGATATCTTGATCGTGTGTTTGGCGGTCATTGGCGGTTTGATCGGCTTTTTCCCCTACAATCGTAAACCTGCAAAGATTTTCATGGGTGATGTTGGTTCGCTTGCGCTAGGTGGTCTCTTAGCTGCAATCTCAATCTTGTTGCATCAGGAATGGACATTGTTGCTGATTGGCTTGATCTATGTATGCGAAACGGCAAGTGTCATGTTGCAAGTGGCATCCTTTAAATTAACTGGCAAACGAATCTTTAAAATGTCTCCGATTCATCATCATTTTGAAATGAGTGGTTGGTCAGAATGGAAAATCGACACTGTTTTTTGGTGTATTGCATTGGTTTGTTCGATACTTACTTTAGTCATTGTATGGTAGGAGATGGAAGAGAATGAAGAATATTACTATATATCAAAATAAAAAAGTTCTTGTGCTAGGATTAGCAAAAAGTGGATTCAGCGCGGCCAAATTATTACATGATTTGGGCGCGTTGGTTACCGTCAATGATGGAAAACCTTTTGCAGAAAATCCCGAGGCACAAGATCTTTTGGCGTTAGGTGTTAAAGTGATCACGGGGAGTCATCCGATTGAGTTGCTGGAAGAAGGCTTTTCATTGGTTGTCAAAAACCCTGGTATTCCTTATACACAAGCAATTGTACAAGGGGCTATAGCAAAAGGCATCCCAGTGATCACCGAAGTGGAATTGGCCTATCAGATCTCAGAAGCCCCAATCATTGGGATTACAGGAACAAACGGCAAGACAACTACAACAACAATGATCGCCAACGTGTTGAACGCAGGCCTGACACAAGGCAAAGCGCTTTTGTCAGGGAATATTGGCTTTCCTGCCAGTTCTGTTGCGCAAAAGGCAACAGCAGCGGATCAGTTGGTGATGGAATTGTCTAGTTTTCAGTTGATGGGGATCAAAAGTTTACGTCCGCACATCGCTGTTATTACCAATATTTATGAAGCCCATATCGATTATCATGGCAGTCGTCCTGAATACGTTCATGCAAAATGGCGTCTGCAACAAAATATGACGGCTGATGATTATTTGGTCATCAATTGGAATCAACCAGAATTACAAAAATTAGCGGCAACGACAGCGGCAAAAGTAGTGCCATTTTCAACGAAAGAACAAGTGGATGGCGCATACTTGCTAGAAGGCAATCTTTATTATAAAGGTGAGCCCATCATGGCGGTTGCTGAAGTGGGGGTACCCGGCAGTCACAATGTCGAGAATGCCTTAGCTGCTATTGCAGTCGGTAAATTATCCGGCATTTCAAATGAGGATATCAAAGAAGCCTTGCAAACATTTAGTGGGGTACCACATCGGACGCAATACGTCGGTACGTATCGAGGTGTGAAATTTTATAACGATTCTAAAGCCACCAATAGTTTGGCTACTAAAATGGCTTTAGATGGTTTTGCTAATCAACAGTTGATTTTGTTGGCGGGTGGCTTAGACCGTGGAAATGATTTTGATGATCTTATCCCTTATTTTAAAGGGCTAAAAGCAATCATCCTATTCGGGGAAACGAAAGATAAGTTGGCCCAAGCTGCGAGAGCAGCACAAGTACCCGTTATTGAAATGACTGAAAATGTCACGACTGCCGTGCCTGTTGCCTTCAAGCACAGTCAAGCAGGCGACACCATTTTATTGTCGCCAGCAAATGCCAGTTGGGATCAATACCCCAACTTCGAGATACGCGGCGATAAGTTCATGACAGCCGTATCAGATTTGAAAAGAAATGAGTGAACAACATGAAAATTTTAGTGACCGGTGGCGGAACAGGCGGACATATTTATCCTGCGTTATCTTTTGTTGACTATGTACGATCAATCGATAAAGAAGCAGAGTTTCTTTATATCGGTGCCACCAGAGGTTTGGAAAATAAAATCGTCCCGCCGACGGGTATCCCATTTCAAACATTAGAAATCCAAGGATTCAAACGTAAGTTATCGTTGGACAATGTAAAGACAGTACAGTTGTTTTTAAAGAGTTATCTAGCGGCAAAAAAAATCATCAAAGCCTTTCAACCTGATGTTGTGATCGGAACAGGTGGTTATGTTTCTGGAGCTGTCGTATTTGCAGCATCAAGACTCAACATTCCAACGATCATCCATGAACAAAATAGTGTCCCTGGGATCACCAATAAGTTTTTGACAAAGTATGTGGACAAAATCGCAATCGCATTCCAAGATGCCGCACAGTATTTTCCTGCCCAAAAAACGGCTTTGGTTGGCAATCCCCGAGGACAAGAGGTTAGAAATTGTCATAAATCTTCTATTCTCTCCGAGTATGATTTAAAGCCAGGACTTCCGACAGTGCTGATTTTTGGCGGGAGCCAAGGTGCATTAAAAATCAATCAAGCATTGATCGACGCGATACCGCTGTTTGCTCAAAAAGACTATCAAGTACTCTATGCTTCCGGTGAACGTTATTATAAAGAAATCGAAGAAAAAATCGGTATGTCTAAAGATGCGTTTCCAAATATTAGTATCCGTCCGTACATTGATCAAATGGCCGAAGTGATGGCCAATAGCGACTTGCTGATTGGTCGTGCAGGAGCAACATCGATCGCTGAGTTTACAGCTCTTGGGATTCCTGCAATTTTGATTCCGAGCCCTTATGTGACCAATGACCATCAAACGAAAAATGCCCAAAGTTTGGTCAATGCTGGTGCTGTCAAAATGATTGCTGATAATGAATTGGATAGCCGCAATTTAGTTGCTGCTGTTGACAGTATCATGGGGAATGAGGCTGTACGCAAAGAAATGGCGCAAGCCTCAAAAGAACAAGGAATCAGCGATGCTTCAGAAAGATTATTTCGACTTGTGCAAGAGATCATCAAATAGTACAATGTGTGGGATAGAAAGGAGCGATTATCATTAGTAAAGACAAACAACCTCATGATGATCAAACCCCCTCGTCAACAGAAGAGTTGACTCCTTGGCAAAGAGAAAATTTAAAGTATTTGCAAGAAAAAGGTGATCAGCCGCTTTGGTCTCAATCAGCTGATGCTGCAGTCGATTCAGATGAAAAAGAATCAGAAACAGCGGACCAAGTGGCGCCAGAAGACATACAATTGGCATCTTTTGAGGATGACCCTGAAGAAAAAGAGCAAGTGGACGAACAGCCACGGTCCTTTGCTGATCGATTGCCGAACTTGAAGCATTATCGGAATCGACTACTGATTCGCCGTTTGGCACTTATTATCGGGATCTTAATGGTTCCTTTATTGGTCGTGTTATATTTCGTTTCGCCGTTAAGCAGATTAACTGAAGTGACTGTCAAAGGAAACCAAGACGTGTCACAAGAAGAGATCATCGTTGATTCGGATTTGACGATTAATGAAGACCTATGGCCGCAATTTTTAGGCCGCAACAAACGCGAAGCAGCTATCGAAAAGGCCATTCCTCGTATCAAGCAAGCGACGATTTCGTTAGTTGGCTTGAATCATTTTGAAATATCAGTGCAAGAATACGAAGAAGTCGCATTACTGGCTCAAGATGATACTTACGCAGCTATATTGGAAAATGGTGTTGTTCTTTCTGAAACCAGTGATCAACCAATCGAAGGTTTACCGATATTGGAAGATTTTACTGACGAAACACAAATCAAAGCGGTTTTGACTGCCTATCAAAAATTAAGTCAAGAATTACAAGACGGTATCTCTCAAATCAAATCGACACCAAGAGAAAGCAATACGGAATTATTGACCTTATTCATGAATGATGGAAATCAAATTATCGTGAATATCTCTAACATGGCTAGTCAAATGCAATACTATCCCCAAATCGCCAGTGATTTGAAGGAAGCAAGTATTGTAGATATGGAGGTTGGTATCTTTACGTATCCAATTTCTAGCACCAAAGAAGATGATGCAAAGACAGAACAATCTGAAGATGCTGATTCTTAGAAAAAAATCAAGAGTTTTTTTATTAACTTGTTTCTATAAATCGCCAATATATGGTAGAATTGGTAACAGTGAACAAATTATTCGATCGAACATTAAAAACGGACTGTGATGGTTCGCTATATATCCAATTAAGTAGGAGGGAACCCCATCCATGGCAAAAACGGGAATGTATGTTGGCCTTGATATCGGAACGACATCGGTTAAAGTTGTTGTTGCTGAATACGTTGACAGCCAAATGAATATTATTGGTGTAGGAAATGCAAAATCTGAAGGGATCAATCGTGGAATCATTGTAGATATTGATAAAACGGTACAAGCCATTCAAAGAGCAGTAAGACAGGCAGAAGAAAAAGCAGGTATTCAAATTCGCAGCGTCAGTGTAGGTGTGCCAGCTAATTTACTTGATGTTGAAAATTGCCAAGGTATGATCGCAGTCAACAGCGAATCAAAAGAAATCACTGATGAGGATGTGCGTAATGTTGCTTCAGCAGCACTTGTCCGCTCAACACCTCCAGAAAGACAAATCATTGCAATCTTGCCTCAAGAATTCACAGTTGATGGATTTGAAGGCATCAAAGATCCCCGCGGTATGATCGGTGTTCGATTAGAAATGTTTGGTGTAGTCTATACTGGACCGAAAACGATTATCCATAATATCCGCAAATGTGTTGAAAAATCAGGCTTGATCGTCAATGAGCTTGTCATCACTCCTTTGGCACTGACAGAATCGATTTTGTCAGATGGCGAAAAAGATTTTGGCACGATCGTCATCGATATCGGCGGTGGACAAACAACTACTTCTGCGATGCATGATAAACAATTGAAATTTACCCATGTCAATCAAGAAGGCGGCGAATTCGTCACAAAAGATATTTCTACTGTATTGAATACATCTTTCAATAATGCAGAAGCGTTAAAAATCAACTATGGTGATGCTTATCCTGAAAGAACGTCTGCGAGTGAAGAATTTCCAGTAGATGTGATCGGTAAATCAGAACCAGTTAAAATCGACGAGCGTTATCTTTCTGAAATCATTGAAGCGCGTATGGAACAAATTTTTATTAAGTCAAAAGAAGTATTGAATGAAATCGACGGTTTGGAATTACCAGGCGGTGTGATTTTGACAGGTGGCGCAGCAAGTTTGCCAGGTGTTGTGGATTTGGCACAAGAAGTGTTCGAAACAAATGTAAAATTATATGTACCAAATCATATGGGGTTACGTAATCCAGTCTTTACAAATGTGATCAGTATCGTTGATTATTCTGCTAATTTAAGTGAAGTATATCAACTGGCTAAAAGTGCAATCACTGGCGAAAAGACGTCACATCACCAACCAGTAGCTGTACAGCAAGAAACAAACTATGAACAACAATACGAAGCACCCGAAGAAACCTATGAAGAAGTTGAAGAAGAAAAAGCATCTGGTTCAATTACCACTCGTGTGAAAGATTTCTTCTCAAATATCTTTGAATAACCTAAAAATGATTTTCAGGAGGAAGACAAACTATGGAATTTTCAATTGATAATAACATCAATGATGGTGCTGTCATCAAAGTCATCGGTGTCGGTGGCGGCGGCGGTAATGCTGTCAATCGTATGATCGAAGAAAACGTTAAAGGCGTAGAATTTATTGCAGCCAATACAGATGTTCAAGCATTAAAAAACTCAAAAGCAGAAACTGTGATTCAATTAGGCCCTAAATATACTCGTGGATTAGGTGCTGGATCTCAACCAGAAGTTGGAGAAAAAGCTGCTGAAGAAAGTGAAGATGCAATCCGCGATTCATTAGAAGGCGCAGACATGATCTTTATCACTGCTGGTATGGGCGGTGGTACCGGTACAGGTGCTGCACCGATCGTAGCTAAACTTGCTAAAGAAATCGGTGCGTTGACTGTGGGTGTTGTGACACGTCCATTTACTTTTGAAGGACCTAAACGTGGTCGCTTTGCTGCAGAAGGTATCGCAAAATTAAAAGAAAATGTTGATACATTATTGATCATTTCTAACAACCGTTTATTGGAAGTCGTTGACAAGAAGACGCCAATGCTTGAAGCATTCCGTGAAGCAGATAATGTGTTGCGCCAAGGTGTGCAAGGTATCTCTGATTTGATCACGGCACCAGGCTACGTCAACCTCGATTTCGCTGATGTCAAAACAGTGATGGAAAATCAAGGTACTGCGTTGATGGGTATTGGTGTGGCCAGTGGTGAAGAACGTGTGATCGAAGCAACGAAGAAAGCTATTTCTTCTCCATTGCTTGAAACATCGATCGATGGTGCTGAACAAGTCTTATTAAATATTACTGGTGGATTAGACATGACTTTATTCGAAGCGCAAGATGCTTCTGATATCGTTGCCCACGCAGCAACAGGGGATGTCAATATTATCTTAGGTACGTCGATCAATGAAGATTTAGGTGACGAAATCAGAGTGACTGTCATTGCAACAGGCATTGATCCGTCAAAGAAAGAACGCACAGCTCGTTCAAGTAGACAAAGTCAAAGTCAAATCCATTCTATTCCGCAAAAACCAACATTAGATATGGAACAAGCACGTCCAGCACAAGCAGAAGACAATAGCGGTTTTGGCGATTGGGATATACGTAAAGAGCAAAATGTGCGGCCTAAAGTTGAAGAAAATACATTTGAGAATGTTGAGAAAAAAGAATTCGATACATTTAGCCGTGACGATGTAAAATCAAACGATGATGATGAATTAAGTACACCACCGTTTTTCCGTCGTAAACGCTAGGGGGCAGAGCACATGATTTCTGAGAACTTGCACAAGATCCGGCAAGAGATACAGGATTCCTGTGCTCTTGTTTCTAGAAAGGCATCGGATGTTCGCTTGGTTGCTGTCACAAAATCAGTGGACACAGAAACGACGCAAATTTTGTTGGATGCTGGTGTAACTGATTGCGCTGAAAATCGCGTAGAGCAATTACTATCGAAGAAACAAGCACTTCGGGATTATCCTCATGTCAAATGGCATTTTATTGGAAATTTACAGCGTAGAAAGGTAAAATCAATTATCAATGAAATTGATTACTTTCATGCTTTGGACTCTCTAAAATTAGCACAAGAGATCCAAAAACGAGCAGAGCAGCCAATCAACTGTTTTGTGGAAGTGAATGTTTCGCAGGAAGCTTCAAAACAAGGTATTTCCTCTGAAGAAGTCGACGGCTTTATTCGCGATCTTGCTTCTTTGGATAATATACGTGTGATCGGTTTGATGACGATGGCGCCCCTCAATGCTTCCAGCAGCGAACGACACCAACTGTTTAAGACCTTAAAACAAATACAACAGCGAATCGCTGATCTGCATCTTACACATGCCCCTTGTTTGGAAACAAGTATGGGAATGAGTAATGATTTCCCAGAAGCCATTCAAGAAGGCGCAACGTTTATCCGTGTAGGAACAGCATTATTTCAAGAGTAAAGGAGGTTGACTGATGTCGCTCAAAGATAAATTAACCAATTTTTTTGGCCTAACTGATGAAGAAGATTTCGAGAGTGAATCGATTGCACAAGAAAATACACTAAGAGCAGTGCCTAAAGTAGCTGTCAATCAAGGAAATGCCTATACGACACCTAAAGCTGCGAACGGTCCAGCATTCACATATGCGGAGCCAGAAACGCGGAACCGGACACAAGCGCAACAACATCGCTATCAGCCTCAAGCTGCAAGTCAACAACAAACGACTGTGGCACCAGAGCGCAGCAAATCTGCATTCAAAGCTGAGGAAAAAGTGGTGCCAATGGCACAACAGCGAGCCAATAGCAATACCAAAACAAAAGATGCCAAACCCAAAATGGCTGGCAAAATCACCATCGTGGAACCAAGGGTCTATTCTGAGGCTATGGGCATTGCCAAGCAAGTCATCAATGGGGATGCAGTACTTGTTAATTTTCACTTAATTGAAGAGTATCAGGCCCGTCGAATAGTTGATTTTTTGACAGGAACAGTGTACGCTGAAGATGGAGATATCAAACGGGTCGGCGATGAAATTTTTCTTTGCACCCCTAAAGGAATGGAAATCGACGGCACTGCGCAAACATTGGCAGACACGAATTTCTTTGATCTTTAATTTGAGGAGGAACGCCGATTTTAATCTATAATCTATTGAAACTGTTCAATGATGCGGTTTACTTATACACGATTTTACTTGTGATCTATGCATTGTTATCTTGGTTTCCGGGGGGATACCAATCGGCTTTTGGCCGTTTCCTATCTAAAGTCTGTGAGCCTTATTTAAGTTTGTTTGATCGAGTAAATCTCAGCATTGGCGGCATTGACTTTACGATTGCTGTGGCAGTGATCGTTTTACAATTGGCCGCACAAGGATTGACTGTTATTGTTACATCAATTTTATTTTAGAAGTAAGGGGTGATTATCGATGAACGCAAATGTCTATCAACATTTTCGAAACGATGAGCGCCCTTTTATTGATTCCGCTGAAGGATGGATCGAGCAAGTACAAATGCAATATGCACCATTCCTAACAGATTTCCTAGACCCCAGACAAGCTTATATCTTAGAAAGTTTGATTCGACAATCGACAGATCTAAGTTACCGCTTTTTTGGCGGGTATGAGGCAGCGGAAAGAAGGCGCTGTTTGATTTATCCAGATTACTATGTACCGACGACGGATGAATTTGATATGACATTGTTCACGATCCAATACCCTAAAAAGTTTACCGTTCTCAGTCATGGGAAAGTATTAGGTACATTGATGGGTACAGGGGTCAAAAGAGAATACTTTGGTGACATTCTTTCCGATGGGGAAATATGGCAAGTATTTGTTGCTTCAGAAGTCAGTCAATTCATTCAACTGCAAGTTGAAAAAATCGGCAATGTGTCTGTACGTTTGGAAGAAACCAAATATACGGAATTGATCGTACCGAAAGACGGCTGGACTGAAGAAAGAGAAACGGTGAGTTCATTGCGGTTAGATACAGTGATCTCTGCCGTATACAATATTTCTCGACAACGATCGAAACAGCTGATCGAGACTGGAAAAGTCAAAGTCAATTGGACCGAGGTACTACGACCAGATTTTGTTCTGGATTTACTGGATATCGTATCAGTAAGAGGATTTGGTCGAATTCAAATACAGGGGTTAGAGGGTACAACAAAAAAAGAAAAAGTTAGATTGTTGTTAGGTGTTCTACGTAAATAAATCAAAGAGGTGTAAATTATGGCATTAACTCCATTAGATATTCAGAATAAAAACTTCTCAGTCAAGATGAGAGGTTACAATCAAGATGAAGTCGATGATTTCTTAGATATGATCGTCCGTGATTATGAAGAAGCGGTCCAAAGAAACCGTGAATTAGAGAAATCATTGAAGCATGCGGAAGAAAAACTTGAATATTTCAATGAATTAAAAGACGCATTGAACCAATCAATCATTGTCGCACAAGATACAGCAGACAAGGTAAAAACCAGCGCTAGCAAAGAGTCTGAAGTGATCGTGACTTCTGCCCAAAATAAAGCAGATGAAATGGTTGCAACAGCAGAAAAACGCGCCCATGCGTTGAATGTGGCTGCCGAAGAAAAAGCCAAAGAAATCTTAACGGATGCAACCAATAATGCCCGCCAGTTGGCAACTGAAACCAATGACTTGAAAAAGAAAACCCGTGTTTTCCACAACAATTTATTGGTTATGCTGCAAACACAGTTAGAACAAGTCAAAAGCCCAGAATGGGAAGAAATTTTGGCGCCATTCTCAAGTTATGTCCAAGATTCTCACCAAGTCATTAGAGAAGTTTTATCAAAAGAGCTTGACAGTGAAAATAGTTCTGGAGTAAACTCAGAAGCAGTAGATATCCAATCAACACCTGACATCGATGTTGTCGAATCAAGCGAAAAAATTGTTGACGTCAGCGACAATAGTGAAGTGAAAACATTGGATGATGCAAGAAGTTTATTAAATGAATTAAACAAAACAGAGAACGACTAGAAAACAGAACAAAAAAATTTCTTATATTTTTCAAGCGAGTTTGGGAGAGTGGAAGCCAAATAAAACCCTATAAGAAATCAAATCATCTGTTAGTCGCAGTTTCGAAAGAGCACGAAATAAGCTCTATTAAAAACCGCCGCCTGATCCCGTTATCGATCAACAAAGAGTTATCATAGATAACAAAATTTGGGTGGTACCACGAACACGTTCGTCCCTTCACGGGAAGAACGTGTTTTTTGCTGTGAATCACTACGATTGACTTGCAAAGCAAGGCAGAGTAGATGATGAACAGTACTAGGTGACCGAAAGGGAACGTAGTCACCGTACACCGAATCACTACGATTGACTTGCAAAGCAAGGCATGCAAGTCCTTCTTAGCGGTATTCGCTTAGAAGAGACTGTAGGCGTAACGAAGTGCAGACGAGTAGATGATGAACAGTACTAGGTGACCGCAGGGAAAGTAGTAACCGTACCCCCGAATCACAACGATTGACTTGCAAAGCAAGGCATGCAAGTCCTTCTTAGCGGTATTCGCTTAGAAGAGACTGTAGGCGTAACGAAGTGCAGACGAGTAGATGATGAACAGTACTAGGTGACTGAAAGGGAACGTAGTCATCATACTAGGGAATCTTGCAAACACTATATGAACCAATGGCATCAAGATCGATCCTGGTCTTTATCAAAATAGCAGTAAGCAATCAAAAAGGAGCAATCGAAATGAAAATGAAAGAAACACTTCAATTAGGAAAAACCGATTTCCCGATGCGCGGTAATTTGCCCAACCGTGAAGTTGAATGGCAAAAAGAGTGGGAAGAACAACGAATCTATCAACGCAGACAGGAATTAAACGAAGGCAAACCGACATTTGTCTTACATGATGGTCCGCCATATGCAAACGGCAATATCCATATCGGTCATTCGCTGAACAAAATCAGTAAAGATATCATCGTACGCGCAAAATCAATGTCTGGTTTTCGCTCGCCTTATGTACCAGGCTGGGATACCCACGGATTGCCTATTGAGCAAGTTTTGACCAATAAAGGGATCAAACGTAAAGAAATGAGCTTGGCTGAATACCGCAAAAAATGCGAGGAGTATGCGCTGACCCAAGTAGACACACAAAGAGCAGATTTCAAACGATTAGGTGTTTCTGGTGATTGGGATCACCCATATATCACATTGACCCCGGATTATGAAGCAGCTGAAATTCGTGTCTTCGGTAAAATGGCTGAAAAAGGCTATATTTACAAAGGATTAAAACCAATTTATTGGTCACCATCAAGTGAATCATCTTTAGCAGAAGCCGAAATCGAGTATAAAGATGTCAAATCAGCGTCGATCTATGTGGCGTTTCCTGTTGCAGACGGCAAGGGATTACTTGATACAGATACTTCTTTCGTCATTTGGACAACGACACCATGGACATTACCAGCAAACTTAGGGATTTCTGTGAATCCAAAATTTGCTTATTTGCAAATTTTGGCTGACGGTCGTAAATTTGTTGTAGCAAAAGATTTATTAGATACAGTCAAAGAAGCGATTGGTTGGAAAACTGTTGATGTCTTACAAGAATTCTCTGGTGATCAATTAGAATACATGACAGCGCAGCATCCGTTTTATGATCGGACTTCTTTGCTTATGTTAGGTGATCATGTAACATTAGATGCCGGTACCGGGTTGGTCCATACTGCGCCTGGGCATGGTGAAGATGACTACATCGTCAGCAAAAAATATGGTTTAGATGTTCTATCCCCAGTGGATAGTCGTGGGATGTATACAGAAGAAGCACCTGGCTTCGAAGGTATCTTTTATGACAAAGCCAATCCAATGATCACTGAATTATTAGAAGAAAAAGGCGCTTTGCTCAAATTAGACTTCTTTACCCATAGTTATCCCCATGACTGGCGTACCAAAAAACCAGTGATTTATCGGGCAACACCACAATGGTTTGCTTCAATTGATAAGTTCCGTCAAAATATCTTAGACGAAATCGAAAAAGTCGACTGGATCATTCCATGGGGCAAAACACGTTTATATAACATGATCCGTGATCGTGGTGACTGGGTGATTTCTCGTCAACGAGCTTGGGGCGTACCATTGCCGATTTTCTATGCTGAAAATGGCGAAGCAATTATTACACCGGAAACCATTGAACATGTGGCAAATTTATTTGCAGAACATGGATCGACGATTTGGTTTGAAAAAGAAGCAGAAGAATTGTTGCCAGCTGGTTTTACCCATCCAGGTTCACCGAATGGCAAGTTTTCTAAAGAAACAGATATCATGGATGTGTGGTTTGATTCAGGTTCTTCACATGAAGCAGTATTGCGCCAACGTCCTGAATTGACCTTCCCAGCAGATATGTACCTTGAAGGCTCAGACCAATACCGTGGATGGTTCAATTCAAGTATCACCACCAGCGTTGCAATCAATGAGGTAGCTCCTTATAAAGCTGTTCTATCACAAGGGTTCACACTAGATGGGGAAGGACGCAAAATGAGTAAATCTCTGGGCAATACGATTGCACCTGAGAAAGTCATCAAACAAATGGGGGCCGATATATTACGTTTATGGGTCAGCAGTGTCGATTATGAATCTGATGTTCGGGTATCGATGGATATCTTGAATCAAGTATCTGAAGTGTATCGTAAAATCCGCAACACGATGCGTTTCTTACTCGCTAACACGAATGATTTTGATCCAGCCAAAGATACTGTACCATTTGAAGAATTACGCTCGGTCGATCGCTACATGATGGTACGCTTGCACCAAACAATCAAAACGATTCGCGAAGATGGCTACGAAAAATACAATTTCTTGCATATCTACCGCACAGTCATCAACTTCTTAACGGTTGATATGTCTTCATTCTATTTAGACTTTGCCAAAGATGTTGTCTATATCGAAGGCCAAGATGATTTCCAACGTCGGGCAATGCAAACTGTTTTCTACCAAACGGCAGTTGCATTGACTAAACTATTGACACCAATCATCCCTCATACGGCAGAAGAAATTTGGTCTCATTTGAAAGAAGCAGATGAGTATGTTCAACTAGCAGAACTTCCTAGCTATCAAACATTTGCTAACCAAGATGAATTGTTGGATCAATGGGCAGCCTTCTTAGACTTCCGTGATAATGTATTAAAAGCATTGGAAGAAGCCCGCAATGCGAAATTGATCGGTAAATCGTTTGAAGCAAAAGTAACGATCTACCCAACTGAACCAGTCGCAACTTTATTGAAGGCAATCGATTCAGATATCGCCCAGTTGTTGATCATCTCGCCTGATTTCTTTGAAGTAGCACCTATTGGTACAGCCGCACCAGCAGAAGCCTATTCATTTGAAGATGTCTCGATTCTCGTTGAAAAAGCTGACGGGGAAGTCTGTGAACGTTGCCGACAAATGCGCAAAGATGTCGGTAGTCATGCACACTTAGCAACGCTTTGTGGACATTGTGCAGAGATCGTAGAAGAAAATTATCCAGAAGCTGTTGCTGAAGGTTTCGAAAAATAAGCCAATCAATATCCCATCAAACAGGCAATCATTCTTATGATTGCCTGTTTTTTTTGTTTAGATAGACGAAAAAGGCGTATCTTCCGCACAAAAATACTATTGTTTGTCACGATTTTTTACATGTGAATGGTAGCTGACGAGTTGATACAGATGAAAACGATTCTCATTTAAAATTTATAAATAACGGGAAGAATGTTGTATAATATAAAAACCTTAATCTTTATAGTATGTACAAAGGTTTTTGATTTATTTACAAATGAAAAAATAAAGAAAAATTTTTCCTTTTGCTAAAAACAGTCTGTATAGTAAATATCTTGCAATAAAAATGTAGAGAGATACATGTTTAAAAATCGGAAAATTCAGAAAATTCAAAGAAAGTGTGATTTGATGAATGAAAAAAATATAACCACTACAATACGATCAATGTATGACCCTCGATTTGAGAAGGATGCGTGCGGTATGGGCTTTATTGCCCAGAAGGACGGGCTTTATTCAAGGGAATTGATTCAAAACGCATTAACGATGTTAGAGAGAATGAATCATCGCGGTGGTACTGGGGCAGAACCTGATACAGGCGATGGTGCAGGGATTTTGATGGCGATGCCAGATCCATTCTTCCAAATCGAGGCGCAATCTGCCGGTATCCGCTTACCAGACAAAGGACATTATGCTGTGGGCATGTTATTTTTGCCCGCCGAAAAATTACGGGCATTACAAGTGCAAGAAGCTATGATCAAAGATATCCAAAGTTGGGGATTTCAAGTGATTTGGCAACGCGATGTCCCCTATGATTATTATCAATGCGGACCAGGTGCTCAAAAAGTGATGCCGTCTTTTTTGCAACTCTTTATCGAAAAACCGGTGGATGTTGCAGCGGGACGACCTTTTGAAGATCAGTTGTATCGGTTGCGCCGCAAATTGGAGCAGACGTATCCTGCTGATGCTTGTTCTATCTGCAGCCTATCCAGCAAAACGATCGTCTATAAAGGAATGCTCCATGCTTATCAAGTAGGCTTATTTTTCAAAGACTTGCAACGGCCAGAAATGACCTCAAGCATTGCTTTGACCCATTCCCGTTTTTCAACCAATACCTTTCCTAGTTGGAATCGCGCACAACCCTTTCGTTTTTTAGCTCATAACGGGGAAATCAATACGTTGCGGGGGGCGGAGAATTGGATGCATGGGCATCAAATCGAGGTGTATGATGATGAAAATTCTGACTCTGCCAAATTAGAAAACTGTATGGAATATTTATATCGACAAGGAAGGGATATTCCGCAAGCCCTATTGATGATGGTGCCAGAAGCCTGGTCAAATGAAGCTGGCTTGTCGGCTGAACTGACGGCCTTCAATGAATATAATGCAAGTTTTATGGCACCTTGGGATGGACCAGCGGCATTGTGTTTTACGGATGGTGATATGGTGGGGGCTGCGCTTGATAGAAATGGTTTACGCCCCTCACGCTATTCGATCACAAAATCAGGGTTTGTCATTGTTGCTTCAGAGTCTGGCGTTGTTGATTTGCCAGCAGCAGAAGTCATTGAAAAAGGGGTATTAGGCCCAGCGAATATGTTTTTGGTTAATACTGTTGACGGTACCATTCTGCGCAATCAAGAAATCAAGGACCACTATTCAAAAGCGTATCCGTATCGAGAGTGGCTGCAGAACCATTTATTGACTCCCGCGGATTTGAGTCCTAGTGAAGAAGCAGTAGGCCAGCCATCAACTGCCCAAATGCAGCAATTGTGGAAATTGAATGGTTATACGGATGAAATCATTCGTACTTTGATCATGCCAATGGCGGAAAACGGCGAAGAGCCGGTGATCTCAATGGGATTCGATTCACCATTGGCCATTTTGAGTGAAAAACCGCAATCACTGTTTACTTATTTCAAGCAACAGTTTGCACAAGTAACCAATCCACCGATCGATGCCATTCGTGAACAACTTGTGATTGGTACAGAGTTATTTTTAGGTCGAGATGGGGATGTTGCGAAAGATATTCAAATCAATTGCAACAAACTAAAAATCAGTAGTCCTGTGTTAACGACAGATGACTATATGAAAATCAAGCACTTGGATCAATCGGGTCAAAAGTCCAGCGTTCAATCAATTTTATATCCAATCAAAAATGAACAAAGCGGCGGCTTACAGGCGGCTTTAGAAAATTTATTTAAAGAGACTGAAGCCAAAATCGATCAAGGCACCACAATTATCATTTTAAGCGATCGGGGGGAAACCCCAGATATGCAAGCGCAAAAAGGCAAAATGGCCATGCCGATTTTATTGGCTGTTTCAGGTTTGCATAATTATCTTGTGAGGAAAGGCAAGCGTTCCTTGGCGTCGATCGTGGTCGATACAGCAGAGGTCTGCGAAGTACATCACTATGCAATGCTGATCGGTTACGGTGCCAGCGGTATTCATCCATACGGGGCATATCAAACATTGGTTCACCTTGATTTATCTGCTAAAGTCGAAAAGTATCGTAAAGCCTGCGAAAAAGGTATCATCAAAATCATGTCTCGGATGGGGATCTCAACGATCGCCGGCTATCATGGCGCGCAACTTTTTGAAGCGGTTGGTATTTCTGAAGCCGTCGTCAGTGAATATTTTACCGGTACAGCAACGAGAATCGGTGGATTGTCTTTACAGCAAATCGAAGAAGAATACCTCAATCGCTATCAGGCAGCGTATGGTCATAAACAAACGGATTATCTTGAATCAGGTGGCAGTTTTCAATACAAAGCAGATGGGGAGCACCACTTGTTCAATCCAAAGACGATCTACGGCTTTCAAAAGGCAGTTCGTACTGGCGATTATGCGTTATATAAAGCTTATGCAGCCGAAATGGATCAAGAAGCAGTGGCACATCCAACCACATTACGGTCTATGTGGACCTTCGACAAAAATCGACCAAGTATTCCATTGGCAGAAGTGGAACCTGCAGAAACGATCGTTAAACGATTTAAAGTCGGAGCGATGTCGTACGGTTCTTTAAGTGAAGAAGCCCATCGCTGCATCGCTGAAGGAATGAATGCAATCGGCGCAAAATCAAATAGTGGCGAAGGCGGTGAAAACCGTAATCGATTCAAACCCGTAGATGGTATCAACTACAATAGCCGTATCAAACAAGTCGCATCGGGCCGCTTTGGGGTCAATGCGGAATATTTGATGAGTGCTGACGAATTGCAAATCAAAATGGCACAAGGGGCCAAACCTGGTGAGGGAGGACAATTGCCTGGAAACAAAGTCTTTCCATGGGTGGCAGAAATCCGCGGATCAACGCCAGGCGTACGATTGATTTCACCGCCGCCGCATCATGATATTTATTCAATTGAAGATTTGGCTCAGTTGATCTATGATCTGAAAGCCATCAATCCCTATGCCCGGATCAATGTCAAATTGGTTTCAAGTACCGGGGTAGGTACGATTGCAACAGGGGTTGTAAAAGCCGGTGCAGATGTTGTCGTGATCTCGGGTTATGATGGAGGAACAGGAGCTTCACCAAGAAACTCGATTCGTGATGCTGGACTTCCTTGGGAGATGGGGATCGCCGAAGCGCACCAAACACTAGCTATGAATAATCTGCGTCAAAGGATGACGTTAGAAACCGATGGTAAATTAATGACGGGTCGTGACATCGCGATTGCAGCGTTGTTAGGTGCTGAAGAGTATAGTTTTGCTTCATTGGCACTAGTGGCTATCGGTTGTGTGATGATGCGGGTCTGCAGCTTGAACACATGCCCGGTGGGGATTGCAACCCAAAATCCTGCATTGCGAAAATTCTTTGCCGGAAAACCAGCCCATATCATCAATACGATGTACTTTTTAGCAGAAGACTTGCGGGAAACAATGGCAGAATTAGGTTTTCGGACGATTGATGAAATGGTTGGCCATGGAGAAGTATTGGTGCCGCGTTTTGTCGCAAAAGGCAAAGCGAAATCTTTAGATTTCTCTAGAATGATCGGCAGGGCGGTTCCAATCGAGCGGAAAGTGACAGATCCATTTTTAGAAAAACGCCAGTGGCCAGAACTAGATTCATTTGCCCAAGCTGCTATTGAACAAAATGAGGCAATCGCAGTCAGTCAATCAATCAACAATGTCCAGCGTTCTGTTGGGGCACGGCTGGGCGGATGGATCGCTGAGCGCTTCGGCAATGATCAAGTGACGCCAGGATTATTGCAGTATACGTACCATGGTATCGCGGGTCAAAGCTTTGGCGCTTTTGCAACCCAAGGGATTGAATTGAAATTGATCGGGGAAGCCAATGATTATGTTGCCAAAGGTTTAAGCGGTGCGCGATTGATTATCGTGCCGCCAGAAGATGCTGCTTACGATGTCGAACATTCACCCATCGTGGGGAATGTAGCTTGTTTTGGTGCCAATCAAGGGGAAGGCTATTTCCGCGGTACTGCCGGTGAGCGCTTTTGTGTCCGTAACAGCGGGGCGAAAGTGGTTGTCGAAGGTGTTGGCGATCATGGCTGTGAATATATGACTGGTGGCGTCGTGGTTATCCTTGGCAAAACAGGTCGAAACTTTGGGGCCGGTATGTCTGGTGGTGTGGCATATGTCTATGATCCGAGCCATGAGTTTGCAGCCAAGTGCAATATGGAGATGGTTGATTTGTATCAAATTGATGAAAGCGGCAATGACCAGCAACTGAAAGAGATGATCGAAAAGCATTTTGCCTACACGGATTCTTTAAAAGCAGCTGAAATTTTACAAGATTGGCCACGTGCGAAACAAGATTTTGTGAAAGTCTATCCAACCGAGTATCATCATATGGTTGAAGCAACAGATCAATTTGCCGCACAAGGTTTTGTCGGTGATGCGTTATTAGAAAAGGCGTTTGAATCGGTTGTTGGCACCCAATTAACTATTCCAGGAAAGGCGCGTGAATAAATATGGCAGATCCATTTGGTTTCTTAAAACATGCAAGAGTTGAAAACCCGACACGCCCAGTTTTTGAGCGAATCACTGATTGGGAAGAACTCCAAACCCCCTTGCCCGAAGAAGAAAGGCAAGAACAAGCAGCCCGCTGTATGAATTGCGGGATTCCATTCTGCCACACCGGTTCATTCTATGGTGGACAACGAACAGTTTCTGGTTGTCCAAATGACAATTTGATTCCTGAGTGGAATGATTTGGTTTATCAAGGTCGGACGCAAGCTGCTTTTGAGCGTTTGGCAAGAACCAATCCATTGCCTGAAATGACAGGACGGGTGTGTCCGGCACCTTGTGAAAAGGGCTGTACCGAAGCTTTAAATGGTTCGGGGGTCACGATCCACGACAATGAGCGTTTTATCATCGATACCGCTTTTGAAAATGATTGGGTCAAAGCTTCAGGAATGCCGCAAGAAGCGACTGGTTTTAAAGTGGCAATCGTAGGCAGCGGGCCTGCCGGTTTATCTGCCGCGTGGCGTTTGAATCAGTTAGGGCATCAAGTCACCGTTTATGAGCGGAGTGATCGCTTTGGCGGGTTGCTGATGTATGGCATTCCGAATATGAAATTGGATAAAGACGTCGTGCAGCGACGCATCGATTTGATGGTGGATTTAGGGGTTCGCTTTATCGGTAACACAGAGATTGGGCGCGACATTTCAGCAGATGAATTGGCCGACCAATATGATCGTGTGATCCTCTCAACTGGGGCGAGTGTACCTCGGGACCTGAAAATACCCGGTCGCTCGCTGACTGGCGTTCAATTTGCGGTTGATTATTTAACCGAGGCAACGAAAGAGGTCTTGAAACATGGCAAAGAAGCTACCAGTAAAAAATTGGCTGGTAAACATGTCGTAGTCATCGGTGGTGGCGATACAGGAAACGACTGTATCGGAACTGCTGTCCGTCAAGGGGCAGCATCTGTACGGCAACTAGAAATAACGCCGCAGCCACCATTGCAACGAGCGGCCAATAATCCCTGGCCAGAATATCCGCTAACCGCCCGCACTGGCTATGGTCAAGAAGAAGCGGCTGAAGTATTCCAAAGCCAAGTAACCTACCATGGGGTTTCAACGACAGCGTTTATCGGCGCCGAAAGAGGTCAATTGATTGCTCTAGAAACAGTTGCTGTAGATGATCGTTTTCAACCGATCGCTGGCAGCAAGGAGGTCATCAAAGCAGATCTTGTTTTGCTGGCGATGGGCTTTCTAGGACCAGAAACAACCTTGTTGGATGCCTTTGGTGTCAAAGAAATCTATGATGATTACACGACCAATAATGAACGGGTCTTAGTAGCTGGCGATGCCAAGCGAGGTCCTAGTTTAGTCATTTGGGCGATCCGTGAAGGCAGGTTGGCTGCTGAAAAAGTGGATCAAGCATTACGTACATTGGTGTACCAGTAAGCAAGCTGAATAAAAAGAAACCCACAGTATTGATTTGCTGCTTTAAAAAACAAATCAAATGCTGTGGGGTTTTATTCGTTTTTTTATGAAAGAGGGAGTGAAACAAAAAAAGTGATCGTTTCATCTTTGCTTTCCACCCAGATTTTACCCGACATGGCTTCGACCATCGCTTTTGCGATTGGCAGACCAAGACCGGTACCTCCGGTCGCTGTGGCTCGTGAGCTATCCATACGGTAGAAAGGTTCAAAAATCAAAGCGAGTTTTTCGGGAGCAATCGTCTTGCCATGATTTGTCAATTGAATGAGGATTGTCTCTTCTTGACGTAATGTAAGCTGCAAAAGCGAATCAGGATAACTATAATTGATCGCATTACGGATGAGATTATCGAACACGCGGGCTATTTTTTCCGTATCAACCGTAGCAAGTACATTCTTTTCTAAGTCTAGCTGCCATTGCAATGCTTTTTCAGCGAGTAAAGGCAGAAATTCAAAACTTAATTGATCCAGCATCAAACTTAAGTCGGTGGTCTCTGTTTGCAGAGTGATCGTTGTCAAATTAAAACGGGTGATGTCAAAAAATTCATTGATCAGCAATTCCAAACGCAAAGCCTTTTCCAGCGCGATATCGGTGTATCGCGCTTTTAAAGCAGCAGATAGTTGTGGTTCCTCTTTTAGGAGGGTCAGATAGCCAATCACACTTGTTAAAGGTGTGCGCAGATCGTGGGCTAGATAAACAATCAAATCATTTTTACGCTGCTCAGCCTCTTTGGCTGCCCGTTGATCGAATAAATTCTTTTCACGCAATTGGTTTAGTTCTTCTTGAATGTAGATCAAGTTGTGTGACAAAGTGATTCGTCTTGTGGGCTCATTGATCATTTGATTGGTGGCTTGCGTAGTCTCCTCCAAGTAACCAATCGCTTTTTTCATATAGAAAATGGTTGTGGAGACCCAAATAAATAGGACGACAACAATCAGTCCAAACAGCCAATTATTAGCAAGTAAGCGATAAAATAGATAAAATGGCTCATCACCGTACCAAATTTGCCCATTCGCGAAAATCCGTATCAAGAATGGAATGATGATCGCAATCGCTGTCAAACCTGCGGTGGTCATAAAGTATTGCATTAAAAGTGTGCGAATCAAAGGACTTTTATTTTTCAATAATATAGCCTACCCCCCAGACAGTTTTGACAAACTTTGGTTTACGGGGTTGTTCTTGGAGTTTTTCCCTTAAACGCGCAACGTGTGCCATGACTGTATTGTTATTATCAAGATATTTTTCTTTCCAAACAGCTTCAAAAAGGGTCTCTGAGGCCACAACATTTCCTTGATGTTCAAATAAGTAGAGTAAAATTTTGAATTCAATAGGCGTTAGGAAGACTTCCTTATTATAAAGAAAACACTGATGGCTGCTGATTTTCAGCAGTAAACCTTCTTTTTCGTAGATATCGATCGATTGTTGTTGCGGTGCATGATTATAGCGCTGATACCGCCTTAATTGCGTCTTTACCCGAGCAACGACCTCCAATGGATTGAAGGGTTTGGTGACGTAATCATCGGCACCCAAACTGAGCCCTGTGATTTTGTCTATATCTTCTCCTTTGGCGGTGAGCATCAGTACTGGAAAAAAGTGCTGTTGGCGGATTTGCTGCAGTAGTTTAAAGCCATCGATATCTGGTAACATCACATCTAATACAGCCACATCGATCGATTCTTTTTCTAGGTGGATCAACGCACTGGCACCATCATAGAATGTGTCGACTTGAAACCCTTCATTTCTTAGAAAGGTAGCAACTAACTCAGCAATTTCTTTCTCATCATCCACGACGATTATTTTTTCTGGCATTTGGTTCACTCCAACTATACATGTCATTTTTAAATAAAGCTTTATCTACATCATACCCTACTCATAGTACTTATGCATTCGTTTTCTAACGAGAAATTGCGGTCAACCTCGAGCCCAAACGACTAAGAAGGTCATTTGAAATCGTCTGTGCTTGTTTGGCTGTGGCGGCCCAATCTGTGATGACCGTTAGCTGACTTTCAATGGCAATATCTGGATGATTGGTTAGATCGATAATCAGCATATCCATGCAGATCAGCCCAATTTGTGGTAAAACTTTCTCTTGATATACAAGGGCAAAGTCAAGAGAAGACAGCCCACGAGGCAGTCCATCTGCATAACCGATGCTGACGATTCCAATCGTTGTCGGCTGCTGGTTGATTGAGGATAAACCATAGCCGATAGCTTCTCCTGCAGGAATGGTTTTCTTCGCAATCAGTTGGGCTTTGATAGTCAAAACGGGTTGCAATTCTAGGTGTCTTTTTGTTGGTTGATCAGGCAGACTTAATGAACCTGTCAAGAGAATGCCGGGACGTACATAGTCATACTTCTTTTCAGGATAATTTAGAATGCCGTAACTGCTTTGGAGATGGGTTATGCCATAGCTGATATTTTTTTTGCGAAGAACAGTAAGAAGTGCATCAAAACAAGCGATTTGTTTTTTTGTCCGATCGATACTATTCGTATCCAACTGATCAGCGGAGCCAAGATGTGAAAAGATACCACTAATTGCAAGTGTGGGTAGCTTGTAAATGGCTGATATCGTTTTGGGATCAGGGTTGACCCCTAAACGATGCATTCCCGTATCGATCGCCAAATGACATTCGATAGACACATTTTTTTGGGCTAACGCCTGTGCATGTGCTTCACTGACAATCGTTTGGGTCAAAGAATAGTGTTTGATCTCGTTGATACGCTCAGGTGAAGTATAGCCTAATATCAATAGTTGACTTTGTGTGCCGCTCTTTCTTAATGCGATGGCTTCATCAATAGTCGCCACAGCAAAAAAATCAACACCAGCTGTTTCTAAAACCTTAGCCATAGTCTCTGCATCGCATCCATAAGCATTGGCCTTTACGACTGCCATGATTTTTGTCTGGGGATCAATGACTTGTTTGATTGCTGCTAAATTATGCAAAAGTGCTGAAACTGAAAGTTCTTTGACCGCTCTTTTTGCTCGGAGTCTGTTTCTTTCTGAGGGTTGCAGCCGTTTATGCAGCAGCAACAAGCAGTGGACTAAAACAAAAGTTAGGCTTATCACCACGAAATAGTTCAACAAATTGTTTTGCAGCAAGATGATTTTTCGACTGAGATAATGTGTCACTGCAATTGCATATGGATGCAGTAAATACAACCATAAGGAACATTTTCTTGGCTCTTTCCAAATCATTCGCGGCCGCCATTGTTGGATGATCGGAAATAAGAAAAACATGACAAACGGTAAAAAGAAATACATACTATCATGTTTGGGAGTGCTGAAATGATGCAAAAAATAACTTTCGAATAACAGACATAGCAGACTGATGCTCAAATAGAAAAAGTTGCTGGTCACCCATTGGTGGGTGCGATTCTTTTTTGCGATAATACCTAACAGCAGAAACATCGGCGTAAAGAATAATCCATTTCGGGTGCCGCCTAACCATTGGAAAATGGCTGGGTAGATAGGAGAAATCGGATGTTGATCAATCAGTCCATACCAGCTGTCCCCGCCTAATCCTATGACATATAGACTTATACATATCAGGAAAACACCTTTGAATGGAAGCCACATCAACAGCACCATCATCAATAAACTGCCTAAAATCAGTGCAGGAAAATACCACAGATGATAAAGTGTGCCGTTGACGAACAGCATATGAAAAAAATCACCTATGGAGAGGTCAGCCCGAATCATCTGACTGTATAGAGATAATGGTAAGAAAATAAGTATTGCCCAAAAATAAACGTGACATTGTTTTCTGATAAAAATCAAAATTTTTCTTCGCGCAGGGTATCGATTTTCAGTTGCTAAATCGCTAAATACATAATAGCCGCTGATCATAAAAAAGAAGGGTACAGCGATTCGAAATAGGGTCAGTGTGATGAGTAGATCGCCATCCGGCCAAATGTCATGTAAGGGCAGACAATGGATCGCTATGACCATCATCGCTAAAATCACGCGAAATTGATCGATTCCTTGATTCTTTTTCATGCCAAATATCTCGTTATTTGTTCCAGATATTGGTGATATTCCTCCAATGTCCAACCTTGATGCGCAATGATTTGGCTATGTGGCAGACCGACATAGCGAAAATGCCAAGGTTCATAACCTATCCCGGTGATCGCTTGTTTATCCTGTGGATAGCGTAAAATAAACCCATAATCCATCATGTGCTGCGTAAAGATGTCAGCGGCTGGACTATCGCGAAAGCGTGGACAGATCAGGTCTTCTTGGTTTCCTTTCAAGCCGACATCGATCGCTAACCCCGATTGATGTTCACTGCAATTAGGCAATGCAACAAATTGTTTGGTGTACGCCAGTCCATTTTCTTTGATAGAGTAATCCCATAAACGCCGTTGCTCTTTTTCTGTGCGATAGCCATCCAACAAACAGATTTCTTCTTCAAGGTGTAAAACCTGAACGAGCTGTTCCCATTGTTTGGCAACTTCTGGTTGTAAGTAGACATCGTGGTCAGTAAATTTTGCCAATACTAGGTGAGGGGGTGTTTGTTTTTTGTTTAACGGATAATCTTTACTGATCAACTGCAAGTAAGTCTTCATTTTATCTCCTCCTGCGCTAAATCAAGCAATTTTTTGAGTAATTCTTCATAAGGCAATCCAACTTCGGCCATCATTGCCGGATAGCGTGAATGGGCTGTAAAGCCTGGCATCGTATTGATTTCGTTCAAATAGATAGCGCCTTGAGCGGTGACAAAAAAATCGATTCTAGCCAATCCTTTTAGTCCGAGATTATGATAAAGCAGACGAGCTTGTTCTTTGATCTTGGTGTCAATAGTAGCGGGCAATGGCGCAGGAACGGTAATTTTTGCATGCAATAATTGATATTTTTCTTCAAAATCAAAAAAGCCAGTTTTTAATGAAATCGCGTCTAATGCACCGACGACCAATTCCTCATTGCCTAAAATACCACAACCAATCTCAGTGCCTGCAATGCTTTTTTGTAATAAAACAGCTGCTCCATAGGTAAACGCTTCTGCAAATGCCTGATCGAGTGCAGTAGGGTCAGTGATTTTCGCAATGCCTTTTGAAGAACCCGCTTCATTTGGTTTGATAAACACTGGAAACCCATGGGTCTGAATAAAAGCGTTGATTTGTTTTTGTTGTTTTGCTTGATTGGTGATCAACAAAGAGGGGGCACTCTCGATCCCAAGTGCCGAGGCAGCTTGATGGAGCAGCCATTTGTTCATACATAGTGCGGATGCTGCTACACCACAGCCTACATAAGGGCGTTTCATCAGCTCAAACAATCCTTGGATACAGCCGTCTTCCCCGTATTTCCCGTGGAGGATAGGAAACAAAACGTCAGGCACCAATCTCTGTTGATCTTTGGTTAACCAAAAACCTTCTCCTTCAAAAAGCGGTAAGATCTTTTGATGATTTTCAGTATCTGCTAACCATGTATCTGTTTGCAAATGTGTGACATCTCCTTGATATAAATACCAATCGATTGTGGTAGGTGCGATACCGATCATGCTGATTTCATAAATAGAAGGATCAAGTGATTTGATGACGCTAACTGCTGAAGAGAGGGAAACCGCATATTCGGGTGAATTGCCGCCAAAAATAACTGCTATTTTTTTCATTTTCTTGCTTCCTTTCGTTGCTTACTTGTATTACAGATAGTGTAGCAAGCATTTTAAAGGGATTCGTGCGGGTTTGCACGCAATTTTCTCCTCTTTTTCTGAAGAAATAATGACAAATTTATGACGGTGGAAAGAATGAAAGGACTGGAAAGGGGTGAATGCGATGCAGTAGGTCGATCATGATCGGGGGCGTAAAGTGCTAAAAAAAAGCATGCCGCAGCATGCTTTGAAGTAAGGTCATGAAGAAAGAGGATGACCCATAAATTTATTCTGAATAAGTAGCCCGTGGCCCACCAATATATTTTGGCCGTGATCCTAGTGCGGTCACATGGGCGCCACCCAATGTTTGAATGCTTGGCCGAATCGGTATCTGTACGTGTTTGACATGCATACCGATTGCAGTATCACCAATGTCGATGCCTGCTTTGGCTACGATATGTTCTACTTCCACTGGTTCATCGTATAATTTAAAGGCTGCAACGGAACAGGCACCACCAGCATGAAGCGCCGGAATGACAGCGACTTCCTCTAATTGATAGCGATCTGCTGTAGATTGCTCAACCACTAATGCTCGGTTTAGATGTTCGCATCCTTGAACTGCCAAACGAATGCCCTTAGGTTTCAATACTTCAAGGATCGTTTTGACAATCAATTCCCCTGTTTCTTGGCTGGAATTTTTGCCAATCAAACCACCGACGACTTCGCTAGTGGAACAGCCTAAAACGAACAGTTCGTTTTCTTTGAGATGGGCAGTGGTGATCACCTCATTGACGATCGTTTGTAAATCTTTGCGTAATGTATCTGCTGCTATCATGTTCAATCATCTCTCATTCATAGGAAATTTGTTGGTGCGACGCAACGCCTGCACCAAAGGCAATGCGACGATACTGCCAAAAATCGTTTGGATCAGGTTGCCTGGAATCGATGCGATGCCAGCGCCCCAGCCAAAAAGCAGCAAAGTGGCAGCGGCGTAGCCGATAATCATGGTCAAGCTGCCGAGGGTCACAGCCAAAGTTGGTCGATGCGCCAAGCGGCCAACTAACCATCCTTGTAGGCCATGGATCAAAATTGAAAAAACAGCCCATTCCGGATAGCCTGACAACAAATCGATCATGCCGCCACTCAATCCGCCTACGAAAGCCCCAGCGGTTGGCCCAAATAAAAGGGCTGCAGCATAAATGCCAGTTTCACATAATGTGACAAAGCCTTTGGTTTGTGGAACTGGAATAATAAAGACCAGTGAAAGTGCGGTAGTCAATGCGGTGAGCATTGCAATCATCGTGATTTGTTTGACTTTCATTATAGGACATCCTTTCTAAAATAGGCCAGTTGATTGACGTTGCCTGCTTGGTTTTTTAAGGGAATGCCATGTTCAATACCTGCTAAAACAAAGGCTTTGGCTTTTTGGACCGCTTCTTCTAGATGACATTCTTGCGCTAACAAAGCTGCGATGGCTGCTGACAAAGTGCAACCAGCACCATTGGTAGTTGATGCGGTACTTTTTGGTGCTTTCAAAATGGTAAATTTCCCTTGATGATACAATACATCATAGGCAAAATCGCCAGTTATGCGACTACCGCCTTTTATCAGTACTTGTTTGGCACCTAGAGCACTGATTTTTTTTGCTGCTTGTTTCATCTCTTCGACCGAGGCAATCGTCATACCAGCCAATTGTTGGGCTTCTTCTAGGTTAGGGGTGACCAACGTGCTGTATGGAAAGAGGGAAATCAGCCCTGCTTGATATGCTTGATTAAACTGAGTATCTCCTTCTTTAAAAGCAAGTACCGGGTCTAAAACAACTGGGCACTGACTGTTGGCTAAAAAATCTCTGATGACATGAATGGCTGGTATTTGATGGATCAAACCGATTTTGATGGCAGAAAAATCAACCGCCTTTTTTAGTGAGTCCAGTTGTGCTTGGATAACAGACAGGGGTAAGTCGTGAAATAATATGGGATGATCAATGGCGACAACGGATGTCAACAGGATGTGACCAAAAACATTGAATTCTTCAAATGTTTTGATATCAGCGGTTGCGCCGCCGCCAGCTAGACTATCCAAGCCGGCAATCGTCAGTACTTGATGCATAGCGCTCCTCCTTAGTAGACTTGTTCTTTCAATTATACAAAAAATCAGCAAAATAAAAACGACCAATTGGCTGTTTTTTTAGCCATCCAATTGGTCGTTTGCTTATTTATCTGATAATAGGTTCCGTTCTCGGTACCATTCATCTGGGCGCCAGATCCATTCAAAACCATCAGCAGCTAACAAATCGTAAGCCGCTTGCGGTCCCATTGTTCCTGCAGCGTAATTTGGAAAATCAGGGGTTTCTTGGTCCCAAGCATGCCGAATGACATCAACGATACGCCATGATTGCGCCACTTCATCCCAGTGGGTGAAGTTGGTACCGTCTCCGTTTAAGGCATCTAGCATTAATTTTTCATAGGCTTCCGGTGTATTTTCGACGATTTCGGTACTGTTGCGGTAATCCAATTTGACTGGGATGGTTTCAAAACCTTGACCGATTTCTTTGCCGTTCAAGGACAATGAAAATCCTTCCGTTGGTTGGATATAAATCGTTAAAACATTTGGTGCCAAGTTCTCATTGTTTTGTGCTTCATTTAAGTCTTGTTTGAAGACATTGACAGGGACTTGTTTGAAGACAATGTTGATGCGGGTTCCTTTTTCAGTCAAGCGTTTGCCAGTTCGAATATAGAAAGGAACGCCAGACCAACGAAAATTATCAATCAGGAATTTTCCTACGACAAATGTTTCAGTAGGGGATTCTTCCTCGACGTTGGCTTCTTCGCGATAGCCAATGAATGTTTTGTCTTCTAGTTGGCCTTTGGCATATTGACCGCGAACAAAGTGGCTTTTGACCTCTTCTTCGGAATAAATACGGATAGCATTTAAAGCTTTGATTTTTTCGGTACGCAATTCTTTTTCAGAAAAGGCAACCGGCGGTTCCATCGCAAGCAATGACAGAATTTGTAAAATATGATTTTGAACCATATCTTTCAAGGCACCGCTCTTGTCATAATAGCCGCCCCGTTCTTCTACGCCTAGGTTTTCTGCAATATTGATTTGAACATTGTCGATATAACGATTATTCCACATCGAAGCAAAAATATTATTGGCAAAACGGATTGCTGAGATGTTTTGAATCATTTCTTTGCCTAAATAGTGGTCGATACGATAAATCTCATGTTCAGCAAATACAGTATTGATTTCTTCATTGAGTTCTTTGGCAGAGGCATAATCGCTGCCAAAGGGTTTTTCGATAATCACTCGATGATAGCCTTTGGTGTCTAACATCCCTTGTGATTTTAAGTGAGAGACGATCGTGCCGAAAAAGTTAGGGGACATGGCTAGATAAAACAGCTGATTGCCAGCTAAATGGTATTGTTTATCTAATTTGTCTGCTAAGTTTTTCAATGAATCATAGTGGCTTGTATCGGTTACATCATGGGATTGATAATAGAAGTGAGAAGCAAATGTTTCTGCTTGTTCTTGGTCATCAACCAAAGTTTTGATCGTATCTAGCACTACTTCACGGTAATGTTCATCCGACCATGGACGGCGTGCAGTTCCGATTACAGCAAAGTCCTCTTGTAGATCGCCTTTTTTGTATAATCGAAACAAGGAAGGATATAATTTGCGTTGGGCCAAATCGCCTGTTCCGCCAAAGATTGTAAACAGTACCTTTTTTTCCATCATGTTCACTCCTTACAGTTTATCGACAAAAATCGTACTAGCCGCTTTATAGCTGACTGCGATTTCTTTCCTGTCATTTTTGATCGTGATTGGTCCTTCATAAGCCGCCGCATCGATGATTTCATATTCTTCGTGGATATTCAAATCGATCGATACAAGATAATCTAATAATTCTCGCTCATCAAGTACCCGAGCGATGCGGATCTTTGTGCCAACTGGGAAGCTGCCCATCGTATTTTTTTCCCCTTCATGGATCATTTGACCTTGTTCCGGAATCATGCCGCCATGGGGGCAAAATCGGGGATTGTCAAGGTATGTCTCCAAACGTGCCGCAAGGGTCTCTGAAGTCACATGTTCTAAAACTTCAGCATCATCATGCACTTCATTCCATGAGTAATGCAAGTGTTCAACCAAAAACACTTCCCATAATCGATGTTTACGGATCAATGCGCTGGCAGATGCTAAGCCAGTAGTTGTTAATTGAACGCCTTGATAAGGAGAGTGTTCTACCAAATCTTCCTTTACCAGTTTTGAGATCATTTCACTAACAGAGGCTGCCGAAACAGCTAATCCTGACACGATTTGTTTGTTATTGATTTTTTTTTGGTCACCACCAAGCTCTAATATCAGCTTTAAATAATCTTCTCGATTTGGTGTCATCGTATCATCCTCTCTGGTCAAAGACTATCAACATTGATTTTATCAAAAAAAACAGCGGATGACTATCGTAAAATCTGATGCTGAATAAATATTCTATGTAAAAAACGGAAGCGCGTGATGCGCCTCCGCTAAAGTCTACCTTATGCCCAGTCGCCATTTCGGAATACAGGGATGGTTGTGCCATCTTCTTTGATGCCGTCGATCGACATTTGATCAGAACCAACCATAAAGTCTACATGGGTTTGGCTTCTGTTCAAGCCGGCGGCAGCCAATTCTTCTTCCGACATGTCTGTTCCACCTTGCAAGCTGAAGGCGTAGGCGGAACCTAACGCCAAATGATTTGAGGCATTTTCGTCAAATAACGTATTGAAGAAAATGATGCCGGATTGAGAGATAGGGGATGGGTCAGGAACCAATGCCACTTCTCCTAAACTCTTGGCACCTTCATCGATGGCCAAAAGTTTGCTTAATACTTCTTCACCTTGTTCAGCAGAAAAATCAACGACTTTCCCCTCTTTAAAGGTAAACTTCATACCCGAAATAATCGTTCCTGCATAGCTCAAAGGTTTGGTACTTGAGATATAGCCATCGATGCGACGGTTATCAGGTGCTGTAAAGACTTCTTCGGTTGGCATGTTGGCCATGAATTTTTCTTTGCGGGCATTGTAGCTGCCAGCGCCTTCCCATAGATGGTTTTTCGGCAATCCAATCGTTAAATCAGTACCAGGAGCTGTATAGTGCAGGGCTGAAAATTGTTCTTTATTCAATTCTTCGGCTTTGACTTGCAACGTTTCATCATGTTTTTTCCAAGCCGCTACTGGATCTTCTTCATAGATACGTGTGGTCTTGAAGATTTGATCCCATAATTGATCTTGGGCCTCTTCAGGTGAAGTTTCAGGAAATACCTTTTGCGCCCAATCGGCACCTGCAGCAGCAACTACTGTCCAGCTGACTTTATTGGCTTGAGTGGCTTGACGCAAGTTCATCATTGCCTTGCCAGAAGCCGCTTGGAACAGCGCGACACGATCTGAATCTACCCCTGCTAAAGCATCTGGATTTGCTGAAACAACACTGATACGACTCGCACCTTTTTCTACCCAATCATCCGTTTGATCAATTTTGTATTGAGGAATGTTAGACAGTCGATCATCTGCTGCATGGCTGAGAAATTCTTTTTGAACAACATCATCAGTCCATTGCACGATGACTTCAGCAGCACCTAGTTCGTAGGCTTTGGTTGTCAATAAGCGTGCCAAAGGTGCTTGGTCAACAGCAATCTGAATGACGATCGTATGCCCGGCTTGTACATTTACGCCAACTTCAACGATCAGTTGCGCATATTTTTCTAAGTTTTGATTAAAATTTGGTAAAACCATTAAAATTCCTCCATTTTCTTCTTTTTATAACTTCCTTTATGATAGCACTTATTTTTTTTCTTCACAAACCAAATAGTTGGCAAAAAAACAGGAGGAAAGTGTTCTTTCTCCGTGAAACACTGGACAAGTATATTTTAAAAGTTGTTTTGCAAACTTAAAAAAACATGATACAATAAGTAAAAGGTTTTTCTGAAAGCGATGTATAGCAGGATTAAGGAGATTAAAAAATTATGGCAAGAAAGAAAACAATCACTAGAGACCAGATTTTAAAAGCTGCCTATGAAGTTGTCGCAACCGAAGGATTCACCCGTTTTACCGCACGCAATATCGCAGCGAAAATGAAGTGTTCAACCCAACCGATTTATTTAGAATTTAAAAATATGGATGATTTAAAAAGTGCCCTGATCAGTCAGATTTATGACTACTTAGAGACTGAAGTATTTTCTGTCGAACGTCGAGGCGATATTATTGTTGATTTGACGTTGAATTATATCGGGTTTGCGAATAAAGAAAAACGCCTATACCGCGCTTTATATTTAGAAGAATATGGTGGGGGAGACTCCATGCAACAATTTTCATTTGATTTGTTCGTTAAGTCAGTGAAAAAAGATCCTAGATACAGTGATTTATCCACTGTTGAATTGCAGTCAATGCACACTGGTGTTTGGATCGTTGCGACTGGATTAGCTGCGTTGATGTCTTCAGGGATCATTCATCCGACTGAAGATCAAATAGCCAAATTAATGACGGAAACGGTGGACAATATTCTCCGGCGAGATACACCGATTGATATTACGTACCATTAAAAAAAACGCCTCTTTCATTTGAAAGAGGCGTTTTTCATTAAGCAAAAGCTGATGCGATTTTTTTTGCAAATGCTTCTAAGTGTTGGATATCTTCTTCTTCGGCAGCTAAATCTACTTTCACACTGTCTGCACCTTTTGTTGCGCCAGTTTTCATAAAAGCAGCTTCAAAGTCATCTACCGATTGACAAAAGTCATCATAGAATGTATCGCCTGATCCGCAGACCCCAAAAATTTTTCCGCTTAAGTCTAATTCTTGCAGATCCTCGTAAAAATCAACGATTTCATCTGGTAATTCACCATCTCCATAAGTATAAGTCGCCACGATACAAATATCTGCATCTTCAAAATCATCGGCATCGACTTGGGTGCATTCATTCATTTCTACTTCTATTGCTAAGTCTTCTAATGCTTCTGACACGATATCAGCGATTTCTTCTGTATTACCGGTCATACTCGCATAGACGATTTTTGCTAAAGTCATTGGCTTTTTTCCTCCAATCTTTTCCAGTTTTCTCGGGAAAACTCTCTTAGATTATAGCAAAAGACAATTCAATTGAAAACAAATCTTGAGAAACTCTTTATATTGTGGGGGGATTTTTGTATAAATACGATTTTCTATGTTAAAATAAGAGGAATTTAAGTGAGGGAGACGAGAACATGATTACATTAAAATCTGCCAGAGAAATCGACAGCATGGCTGCTTCAGGCGCCTTGTTGGCAGACGTGCATAAACAATTGCGCGGTTTTATCAAACCAGGAATCACAAGCTGGGATATTGAAGTATTTGTACGCAACTATATTGAAAGCCATGGGGGCATTGCAGCGCAAATTGGCTTTGAGGATTATAAATATGCGACTTGTTGCAGTATCAACAATGAAATTTGTCACGGATTTCCACGCAAGAAACCTTTGAAAAATGGCGATTTGATCAAAGTAGATATGTGTATTGATTTAAAAGGTGCGATTTCAGATTCTTGCTGGAGTTATGTGGTAGGAGAGTCTACACCAGAAATCGACCGTTTGATGGCAGTGACCAAAAAAGCCCTGTACCTTGGGATCGAACAAGCGCAAGTTGGCAATCGGATCGGCGATATCGGCCATGCGATTCAAACGTATGCCGAAAAAGAAGGCTATGGTGTTGTGCGTGATTTTGTTGGTCATGGCATTGGCCCTACAATCCATGAAAGTCCGATGATCCCACACTATGGTGAAGCTGGCAAAGGATTGCGCTTAAAAGAAGGAATGGTGATCACCATCGAACCAATGATCAATACGGGTACTTGGAAAATGAAAATGGATCCGAATGGTTGGACAGCGTACACTCTTGATGGTGGATTAAGTTGCCAATATGAACATAGTTTAGCAATCACGAAAGATGGTCCGAGGATTTTAACTTCTCAAGGAGAAGAAGGCACCTATTAGAGTAGCAACCACACAGTTGAGTGTATGATTGACAAAATGATAAAAAGGCAGATGACCGCTGGCGGAGGAAAGACACCATGAAAATCGTTGAAAAAGTCAAAAGCAATCAAAAACTGATGCGATTTATAGAAACAACGCAAGTTCGAATTACTGAATCAGAAATGGGCACAACCTCAGTTGTTGTTGCTTATTACTTATTATTCTCACTTTTTCCGTTATTGATTGCAGTTGGTAATTTGCTGCCATACTTATCGATCGATCCCAATAATGTATTGCCTTATGTGGAGGAGGTTTTCCCACGTGAAATCTATGACTTCATCGGGCCAGCAATCGAAAACTTATTGACCAGCAGCTCCGGTGGGTTATTGTCAATTTCTGTTTTGGCAGCATTGTGGTCGGCTAGTCAAAGCATCAATGCTTTGCAGATTGCCATGAATAAAGCCTTTGGTGTGGAGCAGCGGTCTAATTTTATTGTTGTCCGTGCGGTATCTTTTGTGATTATTTTGTTGTTTATGATTGCGATCGTGGGTGTGACCATGGTGTTTGGTCTAGGCAAAATCATCTTGGATCTGCTGCAGCCGATTTTTGAATTTCCTGACAATCTGATCAGTACCTTTCAAACCTTAAAATGGCCGTTGACGATTGTTGCACTGTTGCTCATTATGATGATGATTTATTGGCTCGTGCCAAATGCCAAAGTGAAGTTGCGCTCCACTCTGCCAGGGGCGATCTTTTCAACAATTGGTTGGATGTTATTGTCACAAGTCTTCGGATTGTATGCGCGCTATTTTACTGCCAAAGTCAGCGGGTACCAAATTATCGGAAGTTTTATCGTGTTGATGATTTGGCTGAATTTAGCAGCAACAGTAGTCATTTTAGGCGGCATCATGAATGCAGTGGTTGAAGAATATATCACAGGTCAAGAAATCAGAACACGAAAAGACCCAGTAGAACGGATTTCTTCTAAGTTGGAAGATACCTTTACGAACAAAGAGAAATAATGGAAAGCGAGTATACAAAATGGATTTTGCCTTTAAATTTGTGGTACGCCTGTTTATCACGATGATCATTTCATTGATTCTGACACCTATTATCAAGTTGGTCTCATTTAAAATCGGTGCAGTCGATCGACCTGGAGATCGTCGAATCAATACGAAGACCATGCCAACAGCGGGCGGACTGAGTATTTTCCTTGCTTTCTCTTTTGCTTTGCTATGGGAATTTCGCGAGATGCTTCCTTTTGATTATGTATGGCCGATGTTGTTGGGTGCAGCCATCGTTGTTTTCACTGGATTGATGGATGATATTTTTGAATTGAGCCCTTTACAAAAAATGCTTGGTTTGACGATTGCCGCACTGGTCATCTATTTTGTGGCAGATATCAAAATCAGTACGGTGTCGATTCCATATATCGGTGTCTTTGATTTAGGCTGGTTGGGTTTGCCAATGACGATCCTGTGGATTTTGGCCATCACGAATGCGGTCAATTTGATCGATGGATTAGACGGGTTGGCTAGTGGTGTGTCAATCATCAGTTTGACAACGATTGGGATTATTAGTTATTTCTTTTTGCCAAATTCGGTAGAAGTGCCAATGGTCATCTTCACACTGATCGCTGCCATCATCGGTTTTTTTCCGTACAATTTCTATCCTGCTACGATTTTCTTAGGGGATACAGGTGCATTGTTTCTTGGCTTTATGATTTCAGTGCTTTCATTGCAAGGATTGAAAAATGCTACATTTATTACAGTTGTGACACCAATGCTGATTCTTGGCGTCCCAATCACTGATACTGTTTATGCAATGATTCGTCGCAAGTTCAATAAGCAAAAAATCTCCTCTGCCGATAAAATGCATTTGCACCATCGTCTGTTGTCGTTGGGGTTTACCCATCGAGGGACCGTACTCACGATCTATGCGTTGGCTTTGGTATTTTCCTTTATAGCCTTATTGATGAATTACGCCAGCAATACAGCGATTATTTTGCTGATCATCAGCACTGGTTTTGGGATCGAACTGTTTATTGAATTGATCGGCTTAGTTGGGGAAAATCGACAACCATTGATGCATGCCTTGAAATTTCTAGGTAACCGGAGATATCGGCAGCAACTATTGAATGAACGTTCTGATAAACGAAATGGCAGCAATACAGAAAAAAACCAAGCTGAAGAGGCTGCACAATTGAAAGATGAACGAATCAAACGTAGGCATTATCGAGCGAAACACAAAAAATGAAACGAGCAGTTGCTTGTTTCTTTTTTTGTTGATTTGACGAAGGGTAGCTTGAAAGTCTATACTAAGGATGGCTATGAAATGAAAAGGAAAGAAGGAATGAGAACATGACAAGTGTCAAACAACGAACTTCAGACACAATGGGGACGATTTATGAGCTAACAAATGAGAGCGGTACCATCGTGAGGGTAAGTCCTGAAGGTGCCCGCTTATTAGACTGGGTCATACCTATCGAAGACGGAAGGGATATTGTCGCGGGGTATGATTCGATCAAAGGACATATCGATGCCCGTTACTATGGTGCAACGATTGGCCCTGTCGCAGGGCGGATCGCTGGGACACGCTTTGTGATCGATGGCAAAGAATATCAAACAGAAGACAACGATGGCGGTAATACCTTGCATGGCGGTTTCAAGGGTTTAGATACGGAAACTTGGATCACTGAAACTTTCGAAGATGCGAGTGAAGCGGGTGTCATTTTTACAACAAATCGAGCAGATGGTACTGGCGGTTTTCCTGGGAATGTCCGTTACCAAGTGACATATACCCTAACAAACAACAATGAATTGTCGATCGCTTATGATGCCAAGACAGATCAAGCTACACTGTTTAATCCAACGAATCATGGCTATTTTAATTTGACGGGAGATACCCAGCAAGCAATCGATACGCATCTTATACAAATCAATGCTCGTCATGTGGCTGAAACCAATGATGACGTGACAACTACAGGTGAAAAAGTTGCTGTCGATGGGACCAAATTTGATTTCACAAAAGAACGTGCAATCGGTGCAACCTTATTAGATGATCCGTTTTTACTTGATCATGATCAAGAGTGGGATCTGCAAGTCACCAGCCCAGACCAGAAAGTGCGCTTAACGGTGACAACTGATCGTCCAGCAGTCGTGATCTATACAACGGGAACTGGGGAAGTCGGTGCACCAATGAAGACCGGACCAATGACAAATCATGGGGCAATGGCGATCGAGACACAGGGGGTACCAGGGACAGAAAAATTCAGCCAATTTGGTGATATTGTTTTACGTCCTGATACACCGTTTCATTCAGTAACGACCTATCGGGCCCATTTCTGATCGATAGAAAAAAAATACACCTCTTTCTGAATGAAAGGGGCGTATTTTTTTGACAAATTACGATTACAGATGTAAACTTCAAGTATTAGGTGTTAAAAGTGAGGTGTCAAACAATGGAAGCGATCAAAGAACCAATCAAAATCAGTGATTCAGAATGGGAAGTCATGCGTGTGATTTGGACATTGGGTCAATCAAACGCCAAAGAAGTCACTGATTTATTAAGTACGAATAAGAACTGGAAAGCAGCAACTGTCAAAACGCTATTGGGACGGTTGGTCAAAAAAGGGGTCTTGCAACCAGAATCGCAAGGGAAAAAATTTATCTATACACCCTTGGTTTCAGAAGAAGCAACCGTTCGCAGTGCAACCGAGAATTTGTTTTCTCATATCTGTGCCCAGAAAGTTGGCCAAACAATCACTGAAATGATTACGGAGGCTGAATTAACAGCAGCAGATATGGCGATGCTTCGAGACGCGTTGGATAACAAACAGCCAGTTGCCGAAATCGCATGTAATTGTATTCCTGGCCAATGCCAGTGTAAAGTACACACACATGACTCATTTAAAGTGAAGGAGAATAAAAGATGAAAAAAATGATGACGATCACTGGCATGAATTGTGCCCATTGTGCAGCAAAAGTAGAAAAAGCTTTGACTGAGGTGCCGGGTGTCAAAAAAGCCAAAGTTGATTTGAAAAAAGCACAAAGCAAAGTGAAATATGATGAAACACAAACGACAGATGACATGTTGATCAAAGCTGTGACAGATGCTGGATATTCTGCTAGTTTTAATTGATCATGATACAAGAATTATTTTTGGTAAAAAAGTAGGGGGATGGACAGGATGGGAAAAGACATATCAAAAGACCATACCGTTAAGGATCACAGCCAAATGGATCACAGCCAAATGGATCACAGCCAGATGGATCACAGCCAAATGGATCACAGCCAGATGGATCACAGCCAAATGGATCACAGCCAGATGGATCACAGCCAAATGGATCACAGCCAGATGGATCACAGCCAAATGGATCACAGCCAGATGGATCACAGTCAAATGAATCACAGCCAAGTGGATCATGCTCAGATGAACCATATGCAGATGTCAGCACATGACCATAGTCACCATGAGATGAGCGGTATGGATCATAGCATGCATATGGGCAATTTCAAACAAAAGTTTTGGCTCTCACTTGTTTTGTCGATACCCATCATCTTTTTGTCACCAATGATGGGTGTCGATTTACCATTTCAATTCACTTTTCCAGGATCTGATTGGTTGGTTCTTGTCTTAGCTACGGTTTTGTTTTTTTATGGAGGAGCACCTTTTTTAAGTGGAGCAAAAACGGAATTAAAACAAAAGAGTCCAGCGATGATGACATTGGTAGCGATGGGCATCAGTGTTGCCTATTTCTATAGCTTGTATGCCTTTGTCGCCAATCATTTCCTGTCAGGGGACCATGTCATGGATTTCTTCTGGGAATTGGCAACATTGATCGTGATTATGCTGCTAGGTCACTGGATCGAAATGAATGCAGTGATGAATGCTGGCAATGCAGTCCAGCAATTGGCCGCATTATTGCCCAAAGAGGTCATCCGGAAAAACGCCCAAGGTAAAGAAGAACGTGTGCCATTGGATCAAGTTGTGGAAGGGGATTATCTGATTGTTCGTTCTGGTGATAAAGTTCCGACCGATGGCAAGATCATTGAAGGCGAAACGACGATCGATGAATCGGCTGTTACTGGAGAATCTAAACGGGTAACAAAAAAAAGCGGACAATCCGTGATTGGCGGATCTGTCAATGGCAACGGGTCGATCGTGATCGAAGTTACTGGTACGGGAGAAAGTGGCTACCTTGCAAAAGTCATGGAGTTGGTGCGCAGTGCCCAAGCAGACAAGTCAAAGTTAGAGGCACTCTCGGATAAAGTCGCGAAGTGGTTGTTTTATGTGGCATTGATCGCTGGTGTCGGCGCATTCCTGATTTGGTTGTTCATTTCAGATGTACCGACTGCTTTTGACAGAATGGTGACGGTGTTTGTGATTGCGTGTCCGCATGCGTTGGGTCTGGCAATTCCATTGGTGGTGGCTCGTTCCACATCGATTGCTGCCAAAAATGGTCTTTTGCTGAGAAATCGGCGGGCACTGGAGAATGCCCATGAGATCGATGCGCTGATCGTAGACAAAACCGGCACCTTGACACAAGGCACTTTTGCAGTCACCGATGTACTATCTTTAGGTACACTGTCTAAAAACGAAGTGCTTGCGTATGTTGCAGGATTAGAAAAAACGGCAAATCATCCAATTGCCGAAGGAATTTTAACAAAAGCCGCTGCTGAAGGTGTCTCACCTAAAGCAGCCACGGATATTCAATCGGAGGCTGGGATTGGTTTATCTGGTGTGATCAATCAAGAAACTTGGAAAATCGTCAATCAAAAAGGCCTCACACAACTCGATCTGACTGTACCAGAAGATAAGATCAAGCATTTCAAAGAACAGGGCAATACGATCAGTTATCTTGTGCATCAAGGAGAGATTGCAGGTATCATTGCATTGGGGGATCAAGTCAAACCCGAAGCCAGCGAATTTATACGCGCGTTGAAAGAAATGCAGATTACGCCGGTCATGGCAACAGGCGACAACCAAGAGGCTGCCGAAGCTGTAGCAGACTATTTAGGTATCAAAGAAGTGCACGCCGCGCTTTTGCCAGAAGATAAAGAACAGCTGGTCAAATCATTTGTCGCACAAGGCAAACGGGTGGCGATGGTCGGTGATGGTATCAATGATGCGCCAAGTTTAGCGAGAGCAACGATCGGCATCGCAATTGGTGCAGGAACAGATGTCGCAATCGATTCAGCAGATGTCATTTTAACCAACAGCAATCCTAAAGATGTGTTGCATTTCTTATCATTGGCCAAACAAACACGTCGGAAAATGATCCAAAACCTCTGGTGGGGTGCTGGATATAATATCATCGCAATCCCATTGGCTGCAGGGATTTTGGCTCCTTGGGGAATTTTGCTGAACCCCGCAGTTGGCGCGATTTTGATGTCATTGAGCACAATTATTGTCGCTATCAATGCTATGACGCTATCCATCAATAAAAAGGATGAGTAGTGCTAGCTGATTATAAGCAACGAGTCGTCGATTTTATTTTTGCAACCAAAATCTTTTATAGCCTCCATGGCACTTTATGCTATAATGAATGCGTTGAGAACAAGGAGGACGTTGATTATGGAACTGAAGAAGTTGGATGTTCCCACTACTTCGATCACCGAAGTAAAAAAATCTCCGATGGATGTATTTAATCAAGCGCGAGAAGCCGGGACAGCCGTCTATGTATTCAATCGTGAAAAAGTGGCGGGGGTCATGTTGACACAAGAACAATACGAGAAACTATTACAAGAATTACATGATTTGCGGGCAAGACCTGTGACAGAAGAAATTGAAGAGCCGGCAGTCGAAGGTCTAGAAGAATTTCTGCATATCATGCGACAAGCATTGATTACTGGTGCCAGCATTTCTGCAAAAAATTTAGATGAACGGATGGTTGCATTAGGTTTCATCACCCGAAAAACCGGTTTTGGCGGCGTCGTTGATATGATCAACGAACTAAAAGAAACAGGCAAGATCATGTATCAGCTTAGAAAGAAACAAGAAGGCAAAGCCATTACTGCTGAAGTGATTGGTGAACAAGACAATCAAACCCAATTATTTGATAAGCTGATCATTAAGAAAATTTTCTTAAAAGAGAAATAAAATAACGCACTAGTCTATTAGATAAGTGTGTGGGAGAGAAAGCCATTCATGATTGTTTGGCTTTTTTGTATGAAAATTTATCGAAACATTATGAAGAAGAGAGGCAACCGCATGCAAGATGTTAAACAAGAACATCATCAGAAAGTCAATTATGATCAAGAATTACGGAATGTTATCGCTACCTGGCAGGTGGCGAAACATCGTCCCACGATTTTACTGCATAGCTGCTGCGCACCATGCAGTACCTATTCGTTGGAATTTCTTTGTGAATATGCGAACGTGACGGTTTATTTTGCAAATGCGAACATTCATCCAAGTAGTGAATATCACCGACGTGCACGTGTTCAAAAAGATTTCATACACGCCTTTAATCTGCGTACCGGCAATCAGGTCGGATTTATAGAAGCAGCGTATAGACCCAATGATTTTATTAAAAGGGTGAAGCATTTGTCCGATGAACCAGAAGGCGGTTTAAGATGTCAGGCGTGTTTTCAGATGCGCTTGGATTTGGTTGCCAAGAAAGCTGCTGAACTGAACTTTGATTATTTTGGCAGTGCTTTGACATTATCTCCAAAAAAATCAGCAAATATCATCAATGAGATTGGATTAGATATTCAAAAGATTTACCAAGTCGCCTATTTGCCTAGTGATTTTAAAAAGAAAAACGGGTATCAAAGATCGTTGATGATGTGCAAAGAATATGATATCTACCGCCAATGCTATTGTGGTTGCGTATTTGCTGCCAAACAACAAGGTGTTGACTTAAAAAAAATAAATCAAGAAGCGCAATTGTTCTTGGATGCCCAAGCTGACAGCAGCTCTGATAGTGAGTAGAAATGACGGAAATCAGCTGCGCCAATAGGTTTTTCCGTCATTTGTCCGTTTCATAAACCCATACTCAATCAAATAGCGCCGCACAGTGACATAATCGGTGATCGATTGTTTCAAAATATCATTGACGGCGGCTTCTGAATAGTTTTTTTCTGAATCAAAGCGATCTGCAAGGACGCTTAAGACGACCAGTTTTCGTTTCTCTTTGCTAGGAAATTGCTTGATAAAGCCAGTCTCATCAAAATATGTTGCGATAATTTTTTTGCGCTCATCTGCTGTGATCGCGTAACGGTCATCGATCATTGTGGCTCCTTTGTGAGGCATCAAGTCAGGTGTTTCTTGCAACAATGACATAATACTCAAAAATACCATAGCCTGTCGTTGTTTTTCCTTCAACTTAAAGCGATGGTTTCTAACTGTTGATGTTGAGATGCCTAAACGCTGGGCAATGACAGTGTCCTTCAACCCTTCAGCAAAGAGCTGTAAGATCTCTTGTTGGCTCTCTGACAAACCAGTTTGTTCTTTGGACTGAGCCAAAAGACCAGCAATCGGTCCGCCATGGTTATCAGTAATATGCGTGTTGATTCGATTGTAGGCTGTGAAAAAGCGCCCTTCATGAGGATAAATTTCTTCTTTGTTGAAAGAAACCGTGCAAAACAAACAGTGATAAGCTGATTCTGTTTGACTAAACCCACGTTGATAATCTTTTAACATATATTCACTATTGTTTTTCATGCTTTGCTCCTTTGTTTATTTATTTATAGATATTATATAATATCGTTTGTTAATATGCAAATGATAATGAATTGAAACTAAATTTCTGTTTTGCCTTAATTTTGTTGGAGATTTGTGGTAGGATTAAAAACAATAGCGAAACAATTGCTTACACTAGAGGAGTGATCATTTATGGCAGATGTCAGTCAACGATTCAATCAAGAAGTATATAAAATTGCTGTGTCTTTGATCCGTAAATTTGATGAACGGGTATCATCGATTCCGGATATTTTAAAATTGACTCTGGGAGAGCCTGACTTCAATACACCTGAACACATCAAGCAGTCCGGTATGACGGCTATTGAAGAAAATTTTAGTCATTATTCAGGAATGGCGGGGCTTTCCGATGTTCGAGAAGCTGCCAGTGTATTTCTTAAAACAAAATACCAACTAGCGTATGATTATCAATCAGAAGTGTTGGTGACGATTGGGGCAACAGAAGCTATATCTGCTTCTTTATTGGCTGTTCTTGAACCAGGAGACAAGGTTATTCTGCCAGCACCTATCTATCCAGGGTATGAACCAGTCATCACATTGGCCCACGCGACGCCTATTTATTTAGATACGACTGACAATGATTTCGTTTTGGCGCCGGAAGTGTTAGAAGCTGCCTTGCAAGAACATGGGGATCAAGTCAAAGCAGTCATCTTGAATTATCCAAGCAATCCAACAGGTGTTGTTTATACGCGAGAAGAAGTCAAAGCGTTGGCAGATGTACTAAAAAAATATCCGGTGTTTGTCATCAGTGATGAAATATATTCAGAACTGACCTATGATGAACCGCATGTGTCGATTGCCGAGTACTTGAAGGATCAGACGATCGTGATCAATGGGTTATCAAAATCACATGCGATGACTGGATGGCGAATCGGTTTTATCTTTGCTCCGGCCATTTTGACCGCCGAAATCATCAAGGTGCATCAATATTTGGTGACAGCTGCTTCAACGATCTCACAAAAAGCCGCTGTTCGGGCATTGGTTGAAGGCATCAATGATGCTGAAATAATGAAAGCTGATTATCGTGCCCGACGTGACTATTTATTTGAACAAATGACTGGGTTAGGGTTTGATATCGCCAAGCCATCTGGGGCATTCTACCTATTTGCCAAAATACCCACTGGTTTTAACCAAGACTCAATGGCCTTTTGTGTCGATTTGGCAGAGAAAAATCAGCTGGCCATTATTCCAGGGATTGCTTTTGGGCCTGAAGCAGAAGGTTATGTGCGTTTGAGTTATGCTGCAAGTATGGAGAATCTGGTCGAAGCAATGAAGCGTCTGACTGATTATATAAACAATCATCAATAGAAAAAAAGAGCAGATTCTGCTCTTTTTTTATTCTTATCATTTATGCTGGCTTGCAAAACTAATTGAAGGTACATCTTATCTTTACAAAAGATTTACATCTCTCAATCAATTCTTTACATGAAATCTATCAAGGGTTTACACCATCTTGCTAAACTTAGCCTATAACGAAAGGAGATTTATCGAATGAAAAAATTGGGGCTTTTATTTTTTGCAACAGGATTATTATTAGCAGGCTGTGGCAGCAGCGGTGACAGTGCCGATAGCAGCCAAGCGGCCAGCGGATCGGCTTCTTCCGGTAGCGCAGCAACAGAAAATGTAGAAATTTTAGCAGTCGGATCAACTGCATTGCAGCCTTTGGTTGAGGCAGCCAGCGAAAGTTATGCATCAGAAAATCCCAACTATACAATTACAGTCCAAGGTGGCGGAAGCGGAACTGGTTTAAGCCAAGTGGAAGCCGGTGCTGTGACGATCGGTAATTCCGATGTCTTTGCAGAAGAAAAAGATGGTGTTGATGCCAGCAAATTGGTTGACCACAAAGTGGCAGTGGTAGGCATGGCACCTGTTGTTAACAAAGAAGTTGGTGTGACCGACATCAGCAAACAGGATTTGATCGGTATCTTTACAGGGAAAATCACCAACTGGTCTGAACTAGGTGGTGCGGATCAAGAAATCGCCGTGATCAATCGGGCTTCAGGCAGTGGTACACGTGCCACATTTGAAAAATGGGGTCTAGACGGCGCCGAAACGATTCAAACACAAGAACAAGATTCATCAGGTACAGTCCGTAAAATCGTTGCTGAAACGCCAGGCGCCATCAGCTACCTAGCATTGTCATATCTAGACGATACGATTCAAGCATTGGCAATAGATGGTGTGGAAGCTTCTGCTGAAAATATTGCGGATAATCAATGGACCATCTGGTCTTATGAACATATGTATACCAATGGTGAACCAGATGCCAATGTAAAAGCATTTCTTGACTATATCTTAACAGATGATGTACAACAAGGCGTGGTCAAAGAATTGGGTTACTTGCCAATCACTGATATGAAAGTTGAACGTAGTGTCGATGGCGATGTGACAAACGTCGAATAATACATGCATGCCCCCAGCGTATCTTCTTGGAAGAGAAGATGCGCTTTTTTTTGTGTTTTTCCCTATCCAAAAGCTGCAAAATAGCTGAAGGAGATTCAGGAAGTCGAAGGCAATGAATGTCCAAGCGGCCTTATTCGCCTATTTATCCAAAAGAGCGTATAAAAAATGCGCTATTTGTGGTTTTTTCGCTTTTTTTCTGTAAAATAGAAGCAACGGCGTATGAAAGGGGAAAAGGATGAATAGGCGTAAACGAAAGCAAATGAAAATCGGGTTATATGCAATAGCATTATTTTTTATGGGGACACTGGGGATCAACGCTGACACAACACAGACAACCACTGGCACACAAAGCAGTACGGCTATATCTTCTGACAGCAGTACACGCCCACGTACAGAAAGTACTTTAGGCAGTGAAAGCAATACGAGTGAAAGTACGGAAGAAACGGCAAATAACACGACAACAAATTCTTCACAGACAGAGGAATCAGCTGTCGAGTCCAGCTCAATTGATGAAACAGAAGGAACAATAAGCGAACCACAGGAGTCAGATGACCAAATCTATTATGATACCAGTTTAGGATTGGATCCAACCTATCGCAGTCGCTCCGATATCAAGGTCAGTCTGGGACGCACCGCGCGTGCTGCAGCTACTGTTCCGTATATCGAAGCAGGAGATCCAACGACACCTAGTCAAGACTTTATTGATATTTCTTCTCATAATGGTTTGATCAGTGTAGACCAATTCAAAATCATCAAAAGCTATGGCGTATCTGCTGTCGTTGTAAAATTGACTGAGGCAACATCCTATCAAAATCCATTAGCTGCATCACAGATCGCCAATGCCAAAGCAGCAGGTTTGATCGTGCATGCCTATCATTATAGTTGGTATACCACGGAAAGTGGCGCCAGGGCAGAAGCGGATTATTTTGTCAGCTATGCCAAACAATTGAATTTACCGACATCGATGTTGATGGTCAATGATTATGAAGAACCAAATATCAAAAATAAAGCCAATCACACGGCATTGGCACAAGTCTTTGAAAATCGGTTGAAAGCATTAGGCTATACGAATACGCATCATTATATCGGTATCTCATGGATCACAGAAAAGGTCATCGATCCGGACGTTTTAGGCAAGAATAAAGTCTGGATCGCCCAATATCCATATGAACCAGTGGGACAAAAACACACCGAATACAGTGCATGGCAATGGACATATAATGTAACGTTCCCTGGTGTATCCGGCACCTTTGATATGAATTCCGACTATAATAAATACTTTATTAGTCAAGGCCAAGGCGGCGCAATCACCGATGGACGTTATGCAACGATCACCAAAGATAATTATACGATTTGGCAAAACTTCTCATGGACCAAAAAAGCAGATTCAAAGGCCTATCTGGGACAAACATTACAAGTCAAAGTTCGCTATGAGCATATCAATGGCAGCACCTATTATTCACTGTATGACAACCAAGGAAAATGGATCGGCTATATCAATGCCGGAGGAACCAAGGTTGCAACAGGTGCACAAGGCAATTGGCAATCAAAAAACGCCTATGTGAAGTTCAAACAGCAAGACACGATCTATCGTGATTTCAGTTTTAATAAAACGACAAAAGTTACAGCCGCCATGTTAAAAAACACCTATAAAGTGACTGGGACTTACCGTCATTTCAATGGCACGACCTATGATTCAGTCTATGATCTAAATGGTACGTGGATTGGTTATATCCCAACGACCAAACTAACTGTACAAGGCAATCAAGGCCCCGCTATATCAGATGGCCGCTATGTGACGATCAAAAGCGGGAATTACTCGATCTGGCAAAATTTCTCGTGGAAATTGAAATCATCCAGTAAAGATTACTTGAATCAAACATTTTTAGTCAAAGTGCGTTATGAGCATTTGAATGGCAGTGTGTATTATTCATTGTATGACAACAAAGGCACCTGGTACGGCTATATCAACGCCACCGGTACAAAGACCGCTAACAATGCGGGAGGGGCAGCAATTTCTAGCAGTAAATATGTCACGATCTCAAGCAAGAATTATTCGATTTGGCAAAACTTTTCATGGAAAGAAAAAAATAAAAGCAGCAAGTTATTTGGCCAAACCTTCCAAGTCAAAGTCTATTACAATCATTTTAATGGCAGTGTGTATTATTCATTGTATGACAACAAAGGCACCTGGTACGGCTATATCAACGCCAATGGTACAAAGACCGCTAACAATGCGGGAGGGGCAGCAATTTCTAGCAGTAAATATGTCACGATCTCAAGCAAGAATTATTCGATTTGGCAAAACTTTTCATGGAAAGAAAAAAATAAAAGCAGCAAGCTATATGGCCAAACTTTCCAAGTCAGAGTCTATTACAATCATTTTAATGGCAGCACCTATTATTCATTGTATGACAACAAAGGCACCTGGTACGGCTATATCAATGCAAATGGGACCAAAGCTGCCAAATAGTACGACTGTTGTTTTAGGCATATCTAAAGAAACCACGACGCAAACAATCATTGTCTGCGTCGTGGTTTTTAATCTGTTGTTGGTAATGTCAATGTAAAAGTTGTGCCAATATTAGGAAAGCTGTCTACTGAGATCGTCCCACCCAAAATCGTCGTGTAGTCTTTAACGATTGCTAAACCTAAGCCAGTACCACCAGAATTGCGGGCACGGGCTTTATCTACGCGGTAAAAACGTTCAAAAATACGTTCTTGGTCTTCTTCAGCAATCCCGATCCCTTGGTCTGCTACTTGCAAAATCAATTGCGCATTGGTCATTTTGTAAGAGAGTGTGATATTGCCGCCTTGTTTTGCGTATGTCACAGCATTTTCTATCAAGTTTTTGACAATAGGCTGCAACAATTCTAATTTGCTTGCTATGGTCAGCTTTGTTGGGCCGTGCACCTCAAATGTCAACTGTTTTTGATCGGCGACTGTTTTGTAAGTTTGGCAAATGCTTGCCACCAGTGCGGCAACATCAATCGTTTGATTTTCATAAGCGAAAGAATCGCTGTTCTTTGACAGTTGGATAATTTCTTGGATCAGGTTTTTTAGGCGATAGGCATCTTTTTGTATAATCTCCAAGAAAGCCTGCAATGTCTCTGGATCTTCTTTGGCACCATCCAATAAAGTTTCGGTAAAACCAATCAAAGAAGTGACAGGGGTTTTCAATTCATGGGATACATTGCCGACAAAATCTTTTTGCATCTTCTCTAACTGGCGAATTCTAGTCAAATCATACGCCAAGCCGATCCGTTGATTTTCTTGAAAAGAACGTAGCGTAATATCCAATACCCTTGGACGGTCACTGCTTAGTGTCGTTTCTGCATGCAGGATTGGCGTGTGTTCTGAAAACTGATAAATCAACTGGATCAATTGCGTATCATGAATAACTTCGGTAAATGGCACCGGCAAAGATGGCAAATGATCGATCCCTAATTGATCTTGCATGGTGGGATTCAGCAGTAACAAACGATCCTCTTCATCAATGATAAAGACACCGATCATTAATTCTCCTAATAAATCATAAAGTTGTGCTTCTGAAGCAGCATACGCACGGTAAGTTTGACTCATTTGTTCGCTTAACTGATTGATCATTTGATACAACTCATCATGTTCTGGCGTTTCTTGCATAATAATTGCTTGTTGATCAGGGGATGAAATCATTTTTTTGATAACCGGTAAAATTGTTTGGACCGGTCGATTTCTTTGGCGCAATGTATGGAAAATCAGGATACTGACAAATAAACAAAAGAGCATGTAAACAATCAGAATCGATCGTTCGATGGACTGGCTTTTGGCAAAAAAAGCCGCCGTCGGCTCAGCGATACGCAAAATTTGCGTTAGATTGCCGTCTTCTTTGATCGCCACTGCGACATAGAGCAATTCTTCATGCAACGTATCACTTTCTCTCAGTGATTGGCCAACATTGCTGCCCCGCAAAATAGCTTTGACTTCAGGTCGATTCGCACGATTTTCGTGCAATGTACGGTCATAGGTATCGTAAATGATGGTTCCTGTAGCATCCATTAAAGTCATCCGACTATTGCTGTCTTGGACATAGGCATCAGCAAATTGTTGCAATGTATCGCTCTGAATTTGCGAAAGAGAAAGAAAAATCGAGGCTTTTTCTTCTAAAAAATCAGCTTGTTGTGCAATGACTTGCTGGCGATAAAAACTGCTCAATAGCTGCCAGCAAAGCAAAAATACGATCAATAAAATCGTTGCCCAAACACCATAGCCAAAGCGCTTTTTCATTTTTCAGGCTCCTGAAATTTATAGCCGAATCCACGAACTGTCAATAGGTATTCTGGCTGTTTTGGATCTCTTTCGATTTTTTCTCGCAGATGGCTGATATGGACATCAACAATGCGGCTTTGGCCATCAAAGTCAAAATTCCAGATTCGATTGAGTAATGTATCGCGATCAATGACCCGACCTTTGCGTTTCATAAAGTACACTAAGAGTTCAAACTCTTTGGGTGTCAAAAAGATTTTCTCTCCAGCGACAGTGACTTGATAATTGGTGAGATCTGCGCGAATTTTGCCGACCTGAATGATTTCCGCAAGATGATCTTCCTCACGGACAGCTCTAGGTTCTAGTCTTCGTGAGATTGCTTTGATTCGGGCCAAAACTTCTCTAGGACTAAAAGGTTTCGTCAAATAATCATCCGCACCAATCTCTAAGCCTAATATCCGGTCGATTGGATCATCTTTGGCAGTCAACACCAGGATCGGTGTTTCAACTTTTTCTTGGCGTAATTTTTTTGTGATTTCTATGCCATCCATTGAGGGCAGCATGACATCCAAAATGATAAAATCAAATGGTTCCGCAACAGCCAATTCGAAGGCTTCCTTACCGTCAGCTACTGAAACCACGCGGTAGCCTTCTTTTTCTAGATTAAAGGTTAAAAGTGTGACGATCGAAGGTTCATCGTCCACGACGAGAATTTTTTTCATAGTTACTCCTTTGGTTTCTTTTAAGAAACAAATCATTTTCAACGAACTAGACCTATTTTAGCACGAATAGGGAATTGGTACTATTGTATCGGCTAAATAAATGCTATAATAGAGGACGATTTCATCGAAAGCAGAGGTGTTTGAATGATTGGGATCAGTGCCTGTCTTGGCGGCGCATTATGTCGCTATGATGGAAAAAGTCAAACAGTGCCTCGGTTGATGATGCTTGTACAAGAAGGTCGCGCAATCATGGTCTGTCCCGAAGTTTTAGGCGGTTTGCCGATTCCTAGAGAGCCGGCTGAGATCATTGGCGGAGATGGCGTAACTGTCTGGCAAGATCGAGCAAAAGTGATCACTGTTTCAGGACGAGATGTGACCCAGCACTTCAAAGACGGAGCGGTCTTGGCTTATCAGAAATTACAAAAATTAGGGATCGATCAGTTGATACTAAAGGAAAAAAGCCCCTCATGTGGTAGCCGAATGATCTACGATGGTCAATTCTCTGGTATCAAAAAGTCCGGTGTTGGTGTTGCTTGTGCGTATTTTCGACAACAAGGCATGCAAGTCATGTCAGACGTCGAATGGCTTGAAAGCTTGGAGGAAGCAAATGGAAATTGAAAAAACCAATCGAATGAACGCATTGTTTGAATTTTATTCCACATTGCTGACAGAAAAACAGATGAATTATATGGAGTTATATTATGCGGACGATTTTTCTTTAGGTGAAATTGCAGAAGAATATCAAATCAGTCGGCAAGCTGTCTATGACAACATCAAACGTACTGAACGTATTTTGGAAGATTACGAGAAGAAATTGCATTTGTTTTCTGACTATATCATGCGTGAAGCATTACTTGAACAACTCACAGAATATACCCAAACCCACTATCCAAAAGATGAAACATTACAAGGGTTTATCCAACAGTTCCAAGAAATTGAAGAATAAAGGAATGAATAAAAAATGGCATTTGAAAGTTTAACTGAGCGCCTTCAGCAGGCGATGAGCAAGTTACGCCGCAAAGGAAAAGTATCCGAAGCTGACGTAAAAGAAATGATGCGTGAAATACGTTTGGCGCTGTTAGAAGCCGATGTAAATTTACAAGTCGTGAAAGAATTTACCAAAAATGTTCGTGAGCGGGCAATTGGTGTTGAAGTGTTGGAAAGTCTATCACCCGCACAACAAATCGTCAAAATCGTGGATGAAGAACTGACCAAAACATTAGGTTCTGAAACAGTCGGCATTGAAAAATCGCCGAAAATCCCAACGATCATTATGATGGCTGGGTTGCAAGGGGCTGGGAAAACGACCTTTGCCGGCAAATTAGCCAATCACTTGATGAAGACTGAAAATGCGCGTCCATTGATGATTGCAGGAGATATTTATCGACCAGCAGCCATCGATCAATTGAAGGTATTGGGTCAACAATTGAATGTACCTGTTTTTGACATGGGCACAGATGTCAGCCCTGTTGAGATCGTGCGTCAAGGATTGGCAGTTGCAAAAGAAAAGAAAAATGATTACGTCTTGATCGATACTGCCGGTCGTTTACATGTCGATGAACAACTAATGGACGAATTGAAACAAATCAAAGACTTGGCACAACCAAATGAGATCTTGTTGGTAGTGGATGCCATGACTGGGCAAGATGCTGTCAATGTCGCTGAAAGCTTCAATCAACAATTAGGTATCACCGGTGTTGTTATTACTAAATTAGATGGTGATACACGTGGTGGTGCTGCGCTATCTATTCGCCAAGTAACTGGGGCACCAATCAAATTTACTGGTACCGGTGAAAAACTGACTGATTTGGAAGTCTTTCATCCAGATCGGATGTCTAGTCGAATCTTGGGAATGGGGGATATGCTGACCCTGATCGAAAAAGCCCAACAAGACTACGATGAGAAAAAAGCCGAAGAACTTGCGCAAAAGATGAAGGAAAACTCTTTTGATTTCAATGACTTCGTTGAACAGATCGACCAAGTCATGGGTATGGGTCCAATCGAAGACTTGCTGAAAATGATCCCTGGAATGAGTCAAATGCCAGGCATCGAAAATGTCAAAGTTGATCCCAAACAAATTGCCCGTCAAAAAGCAATGGTCTATTCCATGACACCAGCTGAACGGGAAAACCCTGATCTCTTGAACCCAAGTCGCCGCCGCCGTATTGCAGCAGGTTCAGGAAATAGTGTCGTTGAAGTCAACCGCATGATTAAACAATTCAAAGAATCCCGCAAAATGATGCAGCAGATGAGCAAAGGCAATATGAACATTCCTGGAATGGATCAAATGTTCGGTGGCGGCGTCAAAGGCAAACTAGGTAAAATGGCAATGAACCGTATGGTCAAGAAACAAAAGAAAAAGAAAAAGAAACGGAAATAATTCTAGAGTGAATTCCTGCATAAGCACATCACTCAGCCCTCTATCCATATCCATACTCATTTCAGGCAGCCTGTGATCCATTGGCTGTCTGTTCTTGTCAGGCAAGCAAATCATTCGTACTTTCTATTAGATGGTGCTACTATTGTTTTATAGAAAAGATGAGAGGAGCATTGACGATGACAAACAAAGATCGTGTAGAAGGTAAAGTAACCGAAACAAAAGGCAAACTTACGGGGGATGACTCCGAGGAATTAAAAGGCAAAGCGCAAAATAAATATGGCAAAGCCAAAGACAAAGTTGAAGATTTTGCGGATGACGTATCACGGAAAGTGAACGACTTCTTTGATAAGAAAGATGACGACAAACGCATTTAATTGATAAAACAACCCCCGCTCCTATTAAAGTGAGCGGGGGTCTATTTTTGTTCTTTTTCAATCATTGTAATGAAAAATCGATCACGACTGGATTATGGTCAGAGTATTCAAATGCGCCATCATGGACAGCAACGTGTTCGACAGAGATATTGTCAGACACCATGAATCCATCTAAGACGCTGACGTATGAGACTCCTGGTTCGTACGGAATATCTAATTTACGGGTAGTTGGAACGCCATCTTGGGCGATGGTGCCTTTTGGAATGGTAAACCCATTTGGTAATGTTGATTCTGGAAAGGGTTGATCCCAACTATGCCGCTCAGCAGTCGTATTGAAAATGGTTGGACTATTTCCAAGCATGTCATGGTTAAAATCTCCACCAACCAGCACATAATTCCCTGCTTGATAGGCATCGGTCATGACATCATATAATTTATTGATTTGGGCTTCTTGCACGGCTGGATCATCAGTATAAGCGGATAAATGGACATTGATCGCAATCAATTCTTTCCCATTGGAGACCGGAAGATGACTCACCGAAAAAGCCCGGTCCAAGTCAAAAAATTTATTGAAATTGGTTTCGATCGGTAGTGAGTAACGGATGGCTTCTGTGATGTCGCTCTGGGCAAGGGTGACGATCCCAGAAGTTGCTTTACCGATTGGATCCAAGAATGGATAAAATAAATAGGCAGACTGGTAATTCTGGGCATACACATTGCTACTGCTGGCAAATTGTTGCTGCAAAAAAGCGACCTCGTTGACATGTCGAGAACGATCACCTTCTTGATCAACCTCTTGGAAAAATGAAATGGTTGGATCGATTGTTTTCGCTGTTGCAGCGACACCAGCCATATTGTTTTCGACAGTTGCTTGGTCTTTGGCTCTGGCGCTTTTGCCACCATCCATAAAAAATGTATAATCTGCTGTATAGGCACCATAGCCAATATTAAATGTCATGCCACGGTAGCTTTGATTTGTAGACAATAGTTCTTGATTGTTTCTTTCAGGTGTTAACTCTTGATTATCATCGATGCGGTGATAACTTAAAAATAAATAAGCAATGTAGCAAAGCAAGGCCACGATAATCGCACCAAAAACCACACCTAAATAAAGCACTATTTTTTTCATTTTTTCCCTCCTCTGTTCCTATCATACAAAAAAGCCCATAGAAAAACCAGCTTTACTGAAAACGTAAAACTGGTTCAAAAAGTAGCTGAGAGTTATGCAATCTTGTTTCGGCGTTTATACCACCATTTCATTAATGCTTTTGGATAAACCATCAGCAAACTGATCACAAGGCAAAAGAGGAGCATCATCACTAAGCCAATGATGATTCCTTGATAGGTATCATGGTAATCCTCATATAAATTGATGTAAAAAAATCTGTGTGGAATATAATTCGACATCGCCAAGTAGAACCAAGTACCCAGTGCCATTAACCAGTAGGCAGTTGACCTTAAGGCTGGAACAGTGACATAGTCGCCTTCATTATCTAGGGACAAGCGAAGGAATATTTTTTCTGCCAATACGAGTAATAGGATGATCAAAGAAGCATATAGAAGGTAAGCCCACCATTTATAGGAGATACCTTCTGGCCAGTCGATCCAGAGTGTAAAGGAAGGATAGGCATCTTGATCGCCTGTGAAAATCAAATGATATAATTGATAACAACTGCTATAAAAATAGCTGCCCATCGTCGATAAAAATAGAATAAATAAAATGGAAAGTGGACCAGAAATCAAATTGCCTAAGGCGATACCGAAAAACATACCCACAACAAAGACCAATAGATTCGTAAACAATGTACTCAACCCAGATAACAGCATATCTGATAAGGAAACCGCAAAGTAGGGCTGTCCGATCATCCCAACTCGGATCAAACAATTACCGATGAGACCAATGGCCAAAGTGCCAATGATCGGCAACAAAATAAACAGTATTTTTTTTCGGAAAATCTCTTTTTTGTATGCAGGCAATGACAATAAAAAGCGTGTGAAATTGGTGCGATAGTCGACAAAAAATACGAGGAAGCCAGCAATAAATAAAAAGACCAGTAAGATTTCCGATTGGGCATAACTAAAGTTGTTATAGTTCATCTCACTTTCATCAGTACTCTTTTTGATGGTCAACATATCTTGTCGATAGTCATCGATCGAATCATAAAGAATTTCTTTCTCTCCATCATAGCTTTTCACATAGTAGTTAGGATGGTTCGTATACTCATCAACAAATTCATCTGAATACAAATAAGTATATTGACTGTGCCAGTCCTTTTGGCTTTGCCACCCAGTGCCAAGATATAAAGCCGCGATCAATAAACAAACACCAATCAGTGCTTTACCGTAACGTCTTTTGAAAATTTGCATCAACATAGGGTCACCTTTATCCTTTCATCAATGTTTCTCGGCTAAGATTGGCCTCAAACAAGTCTTCTAGTGTCAGTGGGAGTTCTTCAAACAATAAAGGATCTAAACGGCGGATATCATCGGCCAATCCTTGATCATAGTGTTCAAACAATGCCACCAAGACCCGCCCTTGTTTCTGGATCAATTTCGCATGCTGTTTGATCAATGGCGGTACTTGTTTGCTGCGAAAGACCAATTGGATTTTGCGGGCATTCTCCCTCAAAGTTTCTAAGCGATAATCGGCTTCGATCGTTTTGCCTTTGATCAATAGTGCCCGATCAATGATTGTTTCCAATTCATTTAAATTGTGAGAAGCAATCAATGCAGTCCGTTGGCTTTCACCCAGATTTTCTAACAATAGACCAACAACTTTTTTACGCACGATCACATCAAGACCATCGAAAGGTTCATCTAATAATAAAAAGGGTGCATTGGAGGCAATTGCCAAGATCATTTTATATAACCCTTGCATTCCCTTGGACATGCGACGGTAGGAATGGTTGAGGGGTAAACCATGAAGTTGCATGGTTTCCAAATATAGATCTTGATCAAATTGTGGATAAGCCAGCCGGTAAAATTGATTGATTTTTCTTAATGAATAGGCATTTAAGAAGTTTTCTTTTTCATCAATATAAAAAATCTGTTCCCTGAAGTGCGGGTGGAGATCCAAACGTTGATTTTCGATGGATATCTCTCCATCGTCTAGTAGATAGTGCCCCGCGATCGTTCGAAATAAAGTGGTTTTCCCTGAACCATTTCGGCCGATCAAACCCACAATCTCCCCTCGGCCTAAAGTGAAATTGACATCTTCTAAGATGGTTTGCTGCTCAATCATTTTTGTTAGGTGTTCGATCTTCATTGTGGTTCTCCCCCCAGTTCTTCTTCAAAAGTGATTAGCCATTCCGTGATTTCTTGTATACTGAGTTGCAGGTGCCTAGCCTCGATCACGAATTCTTTCAACCGTTCTTTGAGTTGCTGGATCCGTAATTCATCTCTAGGCAAATTATTGATTTCTTGGACAAAGGTACCTTTGCCTTTGATCGTGACTAGAACTTGCTCCGTTTCTAGCACTTTGTAAGCTTTACTGACTGTATTTGGGTTCATCAACAGCGTTTTAGCCATTTCCCGAACAGAGGGGATTTGATCCCCAGCCTGTAAAACCCCATTGACAATATCTTCTTTGATACTTAATACCAATTGTTCATAATAAGGCTTGCTGCTGGTCTTGTTGATCGTGACCATGGTTACCAGCTCCTTTCGTTTATGTGTACTAGTATACGTAGTACACTAGTGAAAGTAAAGCGTTTTATGATAAAATAGCTAAAAAAGGAGCTGATATTGTCATGACACGATGTGATTGGGCCATCAACAATGCACTGATGCAACGTTATCACGACACCGTTTGGGGAAGACCCGAATATGATGACCGTCAATTATTCCGTAAATTGGTCTTGGATATGAATCAAGCTGGACTTAGCTGGCAAACGATCTTAAATAAAATGGCGAATTTTGATCAAGCGTATGATGGTTTTGATATTCAGACAGTTGCAAGATATACCGAAGAAAAAGTAGAAGCATTGATGTTAGATGCAGGCATCATTCGCAACCGACGTAAAATTGAAGCGGCGATTCACAATGCCAAAGAAGTGATCAAGATTCAAAAAGAATATGGAAGCTTTTCGGCATTTTTATGGCAGTATGTTGACAATCAGCCAATCATCAATCATTTTAAAACAGTGGATGAAGTACCTACACACTCAGCAATTTCTGACCAATTGGCCAAAGACTTGAAAAAGAGAGGCTTCAAGTTTGTTGGGACCACCACAATTTATGCTTTTATGGAAGCTGTAGGCATGGTCAATGATCATTTGGTTACTTGTATTTGTCGTCAAGAGAAAACCACCTAACAAAATCTATCGTAAAGTGAACAAGAGAGGATGATCAATATGGGAAAGGTTGTTTTTTATGGTGCTATTAGTTTGGATGGCTATTTAGCAGATCAAGAAGACGATTTGGCGTGGTTGTTTGAAACGGATACAGGGGTGCAAACAACATATGAAGCGTTCTTTGAAACGATCGATGCCACATTCATGGGACGCAAGACATATCAAGAAGCGAAGAAACTACTGTCAGGTGCATTCCTATATCCAGAAAAAGAAAATTATGTTTGTTCAACCACTTTGATAGAACCATTGCCAGATGCAACGATTATAAAAGAAGATCCAGTTACGTTCTTGCGCGCGCATCAAGACCAAAATATTTGGGTCGTTGGAGGCGGGCAACTGTTGCAACCGATTCTCGAAGCAGATTTGATCGATGAATGGTATATTCAAATTGCCCCGGTTCTCTTAGGCGCCGGCAAAAGACTATTTAAAGAAGGTAGCTATCTTTCGCGATTGCAGCTTGCGGATACCACCCAAATGGGACAGTTGATGGAATTGCATTATATTCGTGCAGCAAATTAGGCAGTAAAAGATAAAAAAGGTATCGCTCGTAAAATGAGCGACACCTTTTTGGTTGTTATTTAGTTAAACCGATTGAAGAATTCAATGTATTTGTCGGTGATTAGTTGGAAGAAATTCACAGTATCCGCTTTGATTTCATTATTTTCATCAATCAAGTTTGTAATACCGCCAATATAGGCTTCAGGTTGTTGCAGAGTTGGCATATCCAAGAAAACAAGAGATTGACGTAAATGATGATTGGCGCCAAAACCTGCGATCGCACCTGGTGAAACACTAACTACCAATGCTGGCTTGCCACCCCAGCTGCTAGCACCATAAGGCCGTGAGCCGACATCTAAAGCATTTTTTAGAGCTGCTGGTACAGAACGGTTGTATTCTGGCGTGAAGAAGAAAACACCATCAACTGCTTGAACATCTTGTCGGAATTTTGACCATTCAGCCGGTACTTGACCTTCTACATCTAAATCTTCGTTATAGAAAGGTAATTGACCAATCTCAAGAAAAACAGCCTCAAAGCCTTCAGGCAATAGATCTGCAAATTTTTTGGCTACGATCTTGTTAAAAGAGCCTTCCCGCAAACTACCTACGATAAAACCAATTTTTTTTGTCATATAAAATTCCTCCTTGTGTTGTTTACTCTTTTAACTTACCAAAAGTAAGTTAAAAGTGCAAATAAAATGTCTTGCATCAAATATATATGTTCTAAGATTAATGATACGCGTGATTTTGTATTCTGGCAAAAGATAACCATAGGCTAAAAAGAGAAAAAAGCAAAAAAAATTTAACTGTAAAGAAAAAACTCTTTACACCACTCCCAAAACCTGTTAAACTAGCTCTTGTGATTAAATCAATGGAGGTGTAAATAATGGCAGTTAAAATTCGTTTAAAACGCATGGGTTCTAAAAAGAAACCTTTTTACCGTATTGTCGTAGCAGATTCACGTTCTCCTCGTGACGGACGTTTCATCGAAACAGTGGGTACGTACAATCCTTTACAAGACCCAGCTCTAGTAACAATCAAAGAAGATCTAGTTCTTGATTGGTTATCTAAAGGTGCGCAACCTTCAGATACAGTTCGTAACATCCTTTCTAAAGAAGGCGTTATGAAAAAACACCATGAAGCAAAATACGCGAAGAAATAAGGTGACTTCGGATGAAAGATTTGCAAGAATTAGTCTTAATGATCGTTTCACCATTAGTTACCAAGCCTGATGAGATCCAACTTGATGTGGTCGAATCAGAAGATTTCTTAGAATACAATCTTACCGTAGCACCAGAAGATATCGGTCGAATCATTGGCAAACAAGGTCGCGTCGCGAAGGCGATTCGGACAATCGTTTACGGTGTTCGAACCAACGGACCCAAGAAAGTCCGTTTGAATATCATCGATGGCAAGTAAGACGTGAAAGCATTCTTTTATAAAGAATGCTTTTTTTGCTGTGAATCACTATGATTGGCTTGCAAAGCAAGACAGAATAGATGATGAACAGCACTAGCGGACCGGAGGGAGGGTAGTACCCATCGTTTCGAATCACGATGATTGGCTTGCGCAGCAAGACATGCAAGTCCTTCTTAACGGTCTATGTTTAGAAGCGACTGTAGGCGAAGCCAAGCGTAGACGAATAGATGATGAACAGTACTAGCGGACCGGAGGGAGGGTAGTACCCATCGTTTCGAATCACGATGATTGGCTTGCGCAGCAAGACATGCAAGTCCTTCTTAACGGTCTATGTTTAGAAGCGACTGTAGGCGAAGCCAAGCGTAGACGAATAGATGATGAACAGTGCTACCGACGCGCAGAAATGATAATAACCGTCGTTTCTCATTCTTGAGATGTATGACAAAATGATTGATTTTTGCGATAATACTTCTAAGGGGGTGGAGCAATTGTCACAAATCATTGCATGGATCGTGGTCTTGCTGATTGTGGTCTTTATTTACAAGGTCGGCTCATTTTTATGGCGGACATTGGGCATTTTATTGTTGCTCTTTCTATTATGGGTTTATCGTGTGGAAATTATGGCACAATTAAACGAATGGACCCAAAATTTCCGTTGGGGTGATCTATCTACACTAGGCAATCAATTTGTTCAGTGGCTCAAAGATATCGTGGCATCTATCCAACAATGGATCAGCAATCTTTAATTTTGATGAGAAAAAATGACAGACGATGTACGTTGTTTGTCATTTTTTTTGAGTAAGCGTATGCTTGAATCAAAGGGGGATTTATTGTGAAAAAAGAAGTTGGATTATTACTGACCTTATTGACTGTAGGTGCTTTGGCAGCATGCAGCAATGGCGATACAGATGAAACCCAAGCCACCAATATATCAACCAGTGAACAAATAAGTACCCAGACAAGTGAAAGTATGACAACGAGCAGCACGAGCACAGCATTAGCTTCATCAACCGCGGAAAGTGATAGTGGCCAAGATACGACAGCAACAGCCAATGTCTTTGATCAATTGGCTGAGACTTTTCCGAATATCACGTTGCCTGCAAAGGTATCTGTCGGTGATGGAAAAATCGTTAATGCGGCTACCGATGGCAATGACAGTGATTTATCGATCCTTTATTATGGATTAGATGAGCAGCTTTCTGTCAATGATACGGCGTTGAATAATGAAACAGCAGTTGCTGGTTATAAGACGAAAGTCTATGACTCCGTTGATGATGCTGCTGCCGCAGTCAATGTTACTGCCGATGAAGGTGGTCAAGCTGTTGATTTAGGTCATGGCATCACAGGCTATAGCCAAGGTGCTGCAGGGTCAACCTATCTGAGCTGGCAAGAAGGCAATTGGTCACTAACTGTCAGAGGAGTCAATCAGGAGCAGCAAGATCCTACCAGTAAAGCCAAAGAAGTTGTCGCATATCTTGAAAAGAATATGCTTCCTGTTCCAGGTGTTGGTCAAATCACAGTCGATATGGGGCAAGACGATTATCTAGCAACCACTGTTGTTTGGCAAGAAGACAAGCGGGTATATACTGTGGAACATCAAGAGGCCATTGCAGCATTAGAGATGGCAGTCTCGATGAATCAGTGAGTTTATTGCGTACACCGCAAATAGGAGACAAGATGTTGGATGAACCTTTCTTCGCTGTTTGATCGAAGAAAGGTTCATTTTTGTTCACAAGCTCCGCTTTGGCGTATCGCTTTGCAGGTAGAATTCAAGCATCCCCTATGCTAAAATAGGAGAGAAATCAGAAGAAATGAGGAACGAATGTGACCGAATATTTAAATGTAGGCAAAATCGTCAATACCCACGGCATCCGGGGGGAAGTACGAGTGATCTCTCAAACCGATTTTCCAGAGCAACGCTACCGCAAAGGCAAACAGTTGACCTTGTTTCGTGAGAATCAGCCAGCGTTAGACTTGATCGTTTCAGGTCATCGCAAGCACAAAAATTTTGACTTGCTGACTTTTGAAGGCTATCCAAATATCAATGATGTTGAACCTTTTCGCAATGGTATCTTAAAAGTATCCAAAGAAGATTTAGCGCAACTTGAAGAGAATGAATTTTATTACCATGACATTATTGGTTTAACGGTCTTAGAAGGGGAGCAAGTGATCGGCAAAGTCAAAGAAATTTTGTCACCAGGGGCCAATGACGTGTGGGTAATCCAACGCAAAGGCAAAAAAGATGCCTTGATCCCATATATCGAGTCAGTGGTCAAAGAAATCGATTTAGCCAAAGGACAAGTACAAGTTGAGATTCCAGAAGGGTTGTTGGACGATGCGGATTGATGTATTGACGCTGTTTCCGCGAATGTTTGATGGTCCATTAGGAGAGTCGATCATTGGCAAGGCCCGTGAAAAAAATATACTAGAAATCAATGTCTCGAATTTTCGTGATTTTTCGGATAATAAGCACCAAACGGTCGATGATTATCCCTATGGTGGTGGGGCCGGTATGTTGTTGAAAGTTCAACCAGTCTATGACAATGTGAAAGCCATTGAAAAAGAAACCCCCCATGTCAAAAAACGAGTTATTTTACTCGATCCGGCAGGGAAACCCTTCAACCAAAAAATGGCAGAAGAATTTTCTAAAGAAGAACATCTGGTTTTTATTTGCGGCCATTACGAAGGTTATGATGAACGGATCCGCAGTTTGGTGACGGATGAAGTTTCATTAGGAGATTATGTGCTGACTGGCGGGGAATTAGGTGCGATGGTGATGATCGATGCAACAGTTCGTTTGTTGCCAGACGTACTGGGCAACAATGTTTCAGCGCAAACTGATTCACATTCGACTGGTTTATTAGAACATCCGCAATATACACGTCCTGCGGTCTTTGAAGGGATGGAAGTACCGGCTGTTTTAATGAACGGCAACCATAAGCTGATTGAAGAATGGCAGTTGAAAGAATCTTTACGTCGGACGTATTTGCGGCGGCCAGATATGTTGGCTGCATATCCATTGACCCCTCAAATGGAAAAATTGTTGCAAGAAATCAAAGCAGAAGCGTAACCTTGTCACATCAAGTTGTTTGTGACAAGAAAATCTTCTTTACAGCAGCGTCTATTCTGTGGTAAGATATTTCAGTGAGTGTAAACTCAACTATTACGATGTTCCGCTGGAGCTGATTGCTTTATGAATGTTTGGGAATAAGGAGAATGATAAAGATGAATCCATTGATTCAAGAACTAACTCAAGAACAATTACGTACTGATATTCCAGCTTTCCGTCCTGGTGACACTGTTCGCGTACATGCGAAAGTTGTCGAAGGTACTCGGGAACGTATCCAGTTATTCGAAGGTGTTGTAATCAAACGCCGCGGCGCTGGTATCAGCGAAACTTATACAGTACGTAAAGTATCAAATGGTGTCGGTGTTGAACGTACCTTCCCATTGCACACACCTCGTGTTGCACAAATCGAAGTTGTTCGTTACGGTAAAGTACGTCGTGCAAAATTGTACTACTTACGTGCATTACACGGAAAAGCAGCGCGTATCAAAGAAATCAGAAGATAAACACGGAAAACTTCCTTGGAAATCTGAAATCTATGAAAAGTCCTTGTATATCAAGGGCTTTTTCTTTTTTCTCTATCACAGTTTTAAGCCATTTTTGGCTGTTTTGGACCATTTTTCACTCATATTCCCCTAAATTGTCCTAGATTGTCCGACATTGACTATCAGTGTTGTCAAAATAGGGCAAAATTTAGTAGTCAGCTTGACGACAAATTTAATACGGAAAATACCAAAACATTTACCGAATTTAGCAACTTTTGAACCCGAGTTACTAAAAAGGTCGACTTTTTTCAAAAAAGACAAAACATGTACTTTTCTACTAAAAAGTTAATGTGATAGGCTTCTATCTAAATAATTTTTAGGAGTTTTTATCGTGAAGCAAAATGATGGACGTATCATATGGAAAAATATAAGTGATCTAAAACTGATTTTGCTCATTAATGAGTTCATCGAAAAACACGGAATAAAATCTAGCCGTCAGTACCAGAAAAAATTATCAGAGAATCCAAATTCTGCACCAGGTATGTGGTTTATTATTCAAAAATATGGATCATGGGAAAATTTGTTGGTTAGTATTGGTCTGGAAAATACAGGATATGGAAAATGGGCAAAAACATCAGAAAAAGATTTATTGAGAATAGTAGGAGCTTTTATCGAGGTTGAGAAAATAACTTCTCAGCGTATGTATGAACAAAAATCGGTGGGAAAAGATGTTCCTTCATTAAGTACATTGAAAAAGAGGTTTGGAGATGTAAGACCTCTCTTCAGAAAGAAAACGGAGGAGCCTTCATTTACTGATTTTGAATTGATGCTTGAACTAAGAAATGAAATAATCCGATTAAATTTACAGGATGATTTATCAATGACGAAATTTCGGAAACTCGTTCAATCACCGAGGCTGCCGTCAGTTGATACAATAATGAAAAGAACAAATAAAAATTGGGAGGAATTAATGACAGAGATAGGGTTTGATTATCGAAAAATCAAAATCTATAAACAGAGAAACAACTTATCTAAAATAAAGAAAACTAAATAGTAGCACTCTAAATCAGACGTTCAAAACTAAAAATTTGAACGTCTTTTTTATTACCCAAAAACGAAAGGAGATTTATTTTATGAAAAAGCCAAGATTTAAGAATTGGCGCTTGTTTGCGGCGTTAGCCCTATTAGGTCAAACAATTGGTGGCTCCCTTGGTCCAACTATTGCCTTTGCCGAGAAAATCACCCATCCACAAACGGTAACGGTGGAACTGGATTTGGCTCACCAATATGCGGTCGAAGGTATTTTTAGTGATGGTCGTCCCATGTCAGAAGTCACCGTGCCGCACTATGCTGTCTACAATGGCGTTAAACAAGACATTTTCTGTATCGAACCAGGAGTGCCGATTTACAATGAATTCACGCCAGGTTATGAGAAGAATCCATTACCCTCTATGCCGGAGAAAGCAAAACTAGTTTCTGTTTTATGGAAGAATGCCGGCACGGATGTGGATACTCATATTGTGGCCCAGAAGATGATCTGGCAAGAAGTCAATGGCTACACGCTTCACTCAATTAAACGTTCCGATGGCAGTGCAGTAAATATCGCAGCCATTGAAACAAAAATCAATCAGGCCATCACGGATTATCAGAAGAAACCAAGCTTTCACAATTCCACAGTGAAAACCGTGTTAGGCCAATCGACCACTGTGACCGATACAAATGGTCTGAATTTATTGGAATTTGATGAGGTTGTCGACAATACCGCCAATATTGATTACCGCGTAAATGGCAACCAATTGGTGATTACGCCAAATGCCAATTCTAAAGAGAGCGGTGTGTTAACCCTAAAGAAATCCGCCGGTACTGGAACACCTGTGGCTTACAAAAAAGCCGGCCAACAAACTTTGATGGCGGGGGCAATTGAGAAGCCCAATACCTATACGATTAAAATTGATGTAGAAACAGAAGGATCTTTAAAGATTAAGAAAGTTGATAAGGAATCTGGTGACGTTGTCCCGGGAACGGTTTTCCATTTGGATTTTGGAAAAGTCTTACCTGAAAAAGATGTCACTACGAATAAAGAGGGAGTTGCTGTGTTAGATGGGATTCCCCATGGCACCAAAGTAACCATTACTGAAAAATCGGTGCCGGCGCCTTATACGATTGATACCACACCCATGACTGCCACTATTAAAGCCGGGGAGACCATTTCTGTAACTTCAAAAAACATGCGAGAAAAAGGGCAAATCATTCTGGACAAAACCGGAGTTGAGTCAGGGACGGATCTCTGGAATGAGAATTATTCCTTAGCTGGCAATACGTTTGCCATTCGCAAAGACAGCCCAACTGGTGAAATCGTCCAAGAAATCACGACGGATGAAAAAGGGCATGGGGAAACACCAAAAGATATCGCCAATGCATTGGAATTGGGAACCTATTATGTGACAGAAACCAAAGCGAGTAATGGCTTCGTGAATACTTTCAAGCCAGTAAAAGTTGAACTGAAATACGCCAATCAAACTGTGGCACTGGTGACCAGTAACGTAAAAGGCCAAAATCAAGAAATCACTGGCGAAACCACTTTGACAAAAGAAGACAAAGATACTGGAGATAAAACACAGGGTAAGGCAGTCTTTGAGGGTGCTGAATACACTTTGTTTACCGCTGAAGATGGGCAAGCGGTCAAATGGACGGATGCTTTTACATCAGAATTGGTAAAAGGCACCAAAGCTTCTGATGAAACGGTCACCTTGAATTTGGATGAGAAGAATCAAGTAGCCGTGAAGCATCTAGCCATTAATGAATACTATTGGCAAGAAACAAAAGCGCCAGAAGGGTATACTTTGGATGAAACAAGATATCCGGTGTCCATCAAAAAAGTAGATGATAGCGCAGAGAATGCGGTTATCACGCGCGATGTGACTGTCAAGGAACAAGTAATTCGTTTCGGCTTTGATTTCTTCAAATTTGCCGGATCAGCCGCCGGAACTACCGAAACGGGCTTCAATGACTTAACCTTTAAGGTAACACCATTGGAAGGAACCGCGGAGATTACCGGTGCTAAAGATGAAGCCACCACAGCTTACAATGATCAACTAGGCTTTGATGGTTATGGCAAATTTGAAAATCTGCCCTATGGGGATTATTTACTGGAGGAAGTGGAAGCACCAGAAGGATTCCAAAAGATTACACCGCTAGAAATCCGTTCTACTTTCAAACAAAACAAAGAAGATTACGCTAAAAGTGAATACATTTTTACCATTACCGAAAAAGGACAAAAGCAACCAATTAAAACAGTAACAATCCCTTATGAGAAGCTAACCAACACGAATTTCTCTGTTAGTCTGAACCGTTTGATGCTATATGATTTGCCTGAGGAAGAAGACAGTTTAACTTCTCTAGCGGCTTGGAAAGACGGTGAAAAAGAATTGGTGACCCTTGATTCTACTGAACTAGTCGATAAATTGAGTTATAACTTGCATGAAATCAAAGACGATTGGTATGTTGTGGCCCAAGCAATCGATGTGGAAGCCACAAAAGCTGCCCAAGAAAAAGACGAGAAGGCAAAACCAGTCGTGATTGCGGAAACAACCGCAACTTTGGCGAATAAAGAAAAAACTGGAACTTGGGAAATTCTGCATAAATTAACCGCCGAACAAGTCTTGGATAAAACGATTGTCTTATTCAATTATGTGTATGAAGATAAGGAAGCTTATGAAGCAGGAGAGGAACCAGTCGCAAAAGATGCCAGCTTGAACAATCAAGCCCAAACCGTCAAGAGTGAGATGGACCGGCATGTTTCCATTCAAACAAAAGCCCATCTAGAGGACGGTTCTCAGACGTTCACTCACGGTGATGTGGTGGATATGTTTGATGATGTTTCGATTACCCATGATGTACTGGATGGCTCAAAGGAAGCCTTTGGAACCATTTTATATGCGTTACTTCCAGATGGTACAAACAAAGAAATTTGGAAATCTGGCAAAATTGAGTATGAAATCAATGACAAAGAGTTCACCAAAATCGTGCTCGCAGAAAAAGTAGATACGAGTAAGTACCCAGAAGGAACCAAATTTACGTTTGCGGAAATCAATTACGATAAAGATGGAAACATCAATGGAAAACACAATGAGGATTTGAAAGAAAAATCCCAAACCTTAACGCCAAAAGAAGTTCCGACAACACCTGGTACGCCAGAACAATCGGAGACACCAACTGTTTCAAGTGACACTCCAGAATCCAGTCCTACAGTGAAGACATTCCCTAAAACTGGAGAGAAAAATTCCAATGTTCTCCTGTTCATTGGCTTCACCTTGATCTTTGCGACGGCTGGGTATTACTTCTGGAATCGTCGAAACTAAGGTGATGAGATGAAACAAGTAAATCCTAAGAACCAACGTGCGCGACTGCCTCCTAAAAAAGTTGTCGCGCTATTTTTGTATCACAAACTAAAAATGAAAAGAGGAAAGAACATGGAATTAAAATTTGTTGTGCCAGATATGGCCGAAACCTTTGGAAAACTGACTTATGGTGGCGAAGGTGAGGTACTCACAGAAGGATACGGTCGAAATACCACCGTAATTGGTCGAAGCTATCACTTGTTTTCTAGCAAGCAACGAGCTGATGATATCGAAGTGGTGGTAGCTGCGGAAGCCGGGGAAAAGGATTTTGATCAAGACCAACCGCTAAAAGCCGTCAATCCCCACTTGGTTGCCAAAGGGTATGAGATTGAGAACCGTGGTTTTACGGATTATGTGTTGTATGTCGATGATTTAGTGAAAGCATAGGAGGAGAAAAGATGAGATTAACAGAAGGTATTGTCGTAGATTCAGGATTAACATTTGGCAAGTTGCGGTTTTCTGCATTGCGCCGGGAAGTTCGCAAACAAAATGAAGATGGAACGGTTAGTAACGAGGTGAAAGAACGGACCTATAATTTGAAATCCTCGGCGCAAGGTCGAATGATCCAAGTCAGTATCCCGGCAAATGTGCCCTTACGCGAGTTTGCCTATGATGCCGAAGTCGAATTGGTCAATCCGATTGTGGATACTGTCGCCAATTATGTTTTCCGAGAAGGAACCACGGTCAATTGGTTCATTAAGGCGGATGATTTGGTGCTAAAACGCCCGCAAAATCAAGGAAATCCTAACAATCAAAATGAAGGGAAGAAATAGGTGAGAACTATGGAAATAAATGTTGAGCATATTTTAGATTGTCTCGATCAATATGGCAAAGGAGAGCTGACCGAAGAACAACTCACGAAAGCTTTGACATACGATGAAAAACTGTTCCTGATTATGCATCAAGGTTTACTCGGAGTAGATACCGATAGCGAAGAAGACTTTGATGTGCTGGATTGGCTAGGAGAAGAAGAGTCATTCTTTATGGTTGTGGAAGTAAATGAGTGTTTGTGTCGGGAAGCTGAATCCGTCTTGGAAGACCTTGGCGTTGAGATGCCGGATGCCATTGAAGGCTTTTTAAAGCGACTAGTAGAAACCAAGCAACTTCCCGTTGTGGCAAAAGATTAGGGATGATCATTGAAATTGGCCCGATAAATTACATTGGGCTTTTTTCGATTGGAGGTGACGAGTGACGTGCAGTACAAAGGACATCGCATACGAGCTGGGGATCAACATTTGGTTTATCACTTTGTTTTAGGGTGGTTGATACTCTTATTCATCGGTTGGATGGTCATCTTTTATTTTCAAGAGCATAGGCAGTTGGATTTTTCTAGTCTATCAATTTCCACTATTGAAATTGCTTGGTCTATGAAAGATTTAGTCCGTCTATTGGGAAGTCTAGCACTTTCAGGAAGCATGTTCTTGCTTTATATTCACTTTTTCCACGATCACTGGCGGAGTTTGTGGCACCGGCAGAAGCTAGCCCGGATGATTCTAGAAAACCATTGGTATGAAGTAAATCAGACCCAAAGCGAAGGATTTTTCAAAGACCTCAATAGTAGTCGAACCAAAGAGACCATCAGCTATTTCCCCAAAATTTATTATCGGATGAAGGATGGGTTACTTTCCATTCGTGTTCAAATTTCACTTGGGAAATATCAAGATCAGCTCTTGAAGTTGGAAAAGAAATTGGAAAGTGGGCTGTATTGTGAGCTAGTGGAAAAGGAACTCAAAGACTCTTATGTGGAATACACCTTGCTTTACGATATGATTGCCAATCGGATTGGGATTGAGGACGTGGTGGCAGAAAATGGCACATTACGATTGATGAAGAACCAAGTGTGGGCCTATGATTCCTTGCCGCATATGTTAATCGCTGGCGGCACTGGTGGAGGAAAGACTTATTTCCTACTTACCATTATTCAGGCGCTACTAAAATCTGAGGCAGAGCTATTTGTCCTTGATCCGAAGAATGCGGACCTAGCAGATTTAAGTACGGTGATGCCTCACGTTTATTTTCAAAAGGAAGAAATTTCTGCGTGTGTGGAGGATTTCTATGAACGCATGATGGCTCGTAGTAAGGCAATGAAAGAAATGTCCAACTACAAAACAGGGGAGAATTATGCCTATCTTGGTCTTCCGCCAAACTTTTTAATCTTTGACGAATATGTTGCTTTTATGGAGATGTTAACGACGAAGGAAAGTGCGACGATTTTGAATAAGCTCAAACAAATTGTGATGTTAGGTCGTCAGTCTGGCTTCTTTTTGATTCTAGCTTGTCAAAGACCAGATGCGAAATATCTGGGAGATGGGATTCGCGATCAATTTAATTTCCGGGTTGCTTTAGGACGGATGAGTGAGCTGGGGTTTTCTATGATGTTTGGTGAGGTTGATAAAAACTTCTTTATGAAGCGGATTAAAGGACGAGGGTATGTGGATACAGGTGGAAGTGTGATTAGTGAGTTTTACACGCCTTTAGTACCGAAAAACTATGAATTTCTATGTACAATTGACGGGATAATAAAGAAACGGTGAGCTTTCAATGGATCATATCGTTTTCAAATACTGACTTTATACTGTGAATGACGTATAATACTTTTAACAGACGGAAAGGGGATGAATTAGGTGGAAACGAATGATTCTTATTTAGAGTATGCAAAAGCAAATAAGGATAAATTTATTTCTTATATTATCAAAGGAAAATCCCCCGAAGTTGGACGAGATGCAGTCTTTATGACATGAAGTCCAGGAGCTGGAAAATCAGAGGTTGCGATGGGATTAGCTGAGAATTATGATAATCACGTAATTATTGATGCGGATTACTTTCGCACACAGTTTCCTGAGTATAATGGGAAAAATTCTAGCCTCTTTCAAAAAGCATCTTCTTGGTTAGTAGAGCAAGCATTTAAACATGTTTTGGAGCATGGCTACTCATTTGTTTTAGATGCGACTTTTGCTATTTTAAGTGCCGGAAAAAATATTTCACGCGCGTTGAAAAATGATTTTCGAGTGACGATTTTTTATGTTTATCAAGATCCTAAAGTTGCTTGGGGATTTACCAAAGAACGAGAATTAGCAGAAGGTCGACATGTACCGAAAAAGGTATTTATTAACGCCTTTTTCAAATCAAGAGAAAATATCGCAAAAGTAAAGAGTAAACATCCAGATGTGTTACTTCATATCATAATAAAAGATTATAGGAATAATATTTCCGAAGTTCATTACGCTGCGGATAATCTTGAGCTGTTTTTGCCATTACAGTATAACAGGGAAGATTTGGAGGTTCAATTATATGACTGAGAAAGAACAAGTAACAAAAATTGTAAAAAAATACAATAAGAGTATTGCGGATTTATCGGAAAATGCAACTGCAAAAGAATTTAAAACGGTGATTAAGTATGTTGCCGATCAAGCTAACGAAAAACAACGAAAATTAGTTGGACTGGATAAAAAATAGTAAGACAATTTAATAACGTGCGAGCCAAGAACAAAAATGTTCTTGGCTTTTTTCTATGCAATGAATGAGGTGATTTATGAAATGTTTAGATTTATTCGCTGGGATTGGTGGTTTTCGCTTAGGGATGGAACAAGCAGGCCATCAGTGTGTCGGCTTTTGTGAGATTGATGAATTTGCCCGGCGGAGTTATAAGGCAATCCATGATACAAGGAAGGAGGTGGAAATGCATGACATTACAAGTGTATCAGACGAGTTTGTTCGATCACTCGGACCAGTGGACATCCTTTGCGGCGGATTTCCGTGCCAAGCTTTTTCAATTGCGGGAAAGCGGCAAGGATTTTCCGATACTCGAGGTACTTTATTCTTTGAAATCGCTCGGTTCGCCGCTCTTCTCCGACCTAAGTTTTTATTCCTTGAGAACGTCCGGGGATTGCTCAATCACGAAGGAGGGGCTACGTTCGAGACGATCCTCCGAACGCTGGATGGATTGGGGTATGATGTGGAATGGCAAGTGCTTAACTCAAAGGCCTATGTTCCCCAAAGCAGCGAGCGGGTATTCCTTATCGGACATTCTCGAGACGCATGTACCGAACAAGTATTTCCTATCATTGGATCGTCTGCAACATCTGATCAAAACATCAGAAACGTGTTAAATATCAATCCTTCCAATCGTGGGATGGGTGGACAAGTCTATGGTCCAGATGGCGTGGCACCAACCTTAACAGGCGATGAAGGAATCAAAATCGCATTGCCCGCAAATGAGGGGATTTCTGTAGCGAGTATATTACCGGGGAATTTTGAACAAGGCAATCGGGTGTATGAGGTAACTGGAACGGCTCCCACCTTATCAACGAAACAAGGAGGGACAAAAATTATGATTCGGAAAAATGAAACTGAATACCAAGAAGTGAAGCCAGGGGATAGTGTGAACCTGGCTTTTCCTCGTTCCACTAGTCGTCGAGGTCGTCTTGGGAAACAAAGTGTGCATACCTTATTAACAGGAGACCAACAAGCAGTCGTCACGAATCAGTATCAGATTCGGAAGCTCACGCCAAGAGAGTGCTGGCGGCTACAAGGCTTTCCTGATTGGGCCTTTGATCGGGCGGCTCAAGTCAATTCAGATAGTCAGTTGTACAAACAGGCCGGAAACTCTGTGACAGTGCCGGTCATTTTTGATATTGCGAGAAGATTAAAGGAGGTGGAAATGCATGATTTATGATGAATTAATTGGGGAAATTTATTGGGTGATTGGCAAAATTCAGTCAGATCCAGAACTGGAAGAAGAATTACGCCGGCTCAATTTTGATATTCGTAAAAATGGGGTGAAAGTCCCTGATAATCCGTATGTAATGGATGAGGAGACGGATGCGCGAATTGAAGTGAATCAAGTGATTGCAGCATTTGAACGGATTGCCGATCTTGCGAAAGAGCCGGAGATTCAGCAATACTTGTTGGAAATGAAAGCAGAGTTGGAAGCAGATGGGATTACTGATGAGTAGCAGCTAAATCCCAACTGATAGGCGCTGCCCGCGGGGATTTGCGAAGCAGAAATCCTCCGTGGTGCTGTGCCTGTTCATGGTCGGCGTCAGCCGGCCATGATGTCTCACCCCCCGTATCTAACAGGGGGGTACAAAAACACAAAAAATAAGCAAGCAACGATTAAGAATCGGTGTTGTAGCAAGGATAATACGCAATTTTGGAAAATGTGAACTCGAATTGGCTAGTTCACATTTTGAAATTTGGTGGTGAATCATCAATGAGAAGAAGCTTTACAAAAGAATTATTGAAGGAAAAAAGGAAGGAGTATAAGGTCACTCAAAACAAGTTGGCAATCGCTTGTGATTTATCGCGAGAGTATCTCAATAAAATTGAGTCAGGAAAGAAGGTTCCTGCTAAAAGGGTCATGCGAAAGATTTTTCAACAGCTAGAAACATTCAACCCTGATTTGCCTTTAACGATGCTTTTTGATTATGTGCGCATCCGTTTCCCAACTACAAAAGCCCGGAAAATTATTCAAGAGGTTTTACATTTGAATTTTGACTATATGCTTCATGAGGATTATGCCTTTTATTCTTACCAAGAACAATTCGTTATGGGAGATATTGTAGTGATGGTTTCTCAGCAAGAAGACAAAGGAGTACTCATCGAAATGAAAGGGCGTGGGTGCCGCCAATTTGAAACATTCTTATTTGCACAAAAGAGAAGTTGGTACGACTTTTTCGAGGATTGTCTAAAAGTCGGTGGCGTGATGAAACGCTTGGATTTGGCAATCAATGATCGAGTCGGATTATTGGATATTCCTGAGTTGACCAGAAAGTGTCAAAATCAAGAATGCATCTCTCTATTCCGAACTTTCAAGAGTTATCGTTCAGGTGAGTTGATGAAGTCTGATGAAAAGGATGGTATGGGCAATACCTTGTATATTGGCAGTCTCAAAAGTGAGGTTTATTTCTGTCTCTATGAAAAAGACTATGAACAATATATCAAACTTGGAATACCTTTAGACCAGACGGAAACAAAAAATCGCTTCGAAATTCGCTTAAAAAACGAACGTGCTTATCACACAATTGTCGATTTGTTAAAAGGGCGAAGCATTGAAAGTACCACGTTTTCTATCATTACTCGTTATATGCGGATTGCAGATAAGGTACAGGGGAAAAGAAGAACCAATTGGCCCTTGAATGAAAAATGGGGGCGTTTTGTTGGGCGGAATCGCAAGGAAATTCAATTGACCTCAGAGCCAAAGCCTTACACAATTGAACGAACTTACAACTGGTTAGGAAGGCAAGTTGCCCCAACGCTAAAAATGACAATTGAGTTGGATCGTATTAGAGGAACCACGTTTATTAGTGACATGGTATTAAACGCCGAATTATCAGAACGGCATAAAAAGATTTTAGAACAGCAGAGTACAGCAATTGAAAACTTGATTGTATGAAAAGGGGAATCATGATGGGAATTGTAAAAGATATTTTATTGGTATTTGGTGGCAGTATGCTTGGTGTGACCGTGATGTGCTTGATGCATGCAAGTGCAGCAGCGGACCGAGCAATGGAAAAGAAAGGAAAGTGACGAGATGAATTTCGGACAAAATTTGTATCAATGGTTTTTAACCAATGCCCAATCCTTAGTCTTACTGGCGATTGTGGTCATTGGGTTATTTTTAGGATTTAAGCGTGAGTTTTCCAAATTGATTGGCTTTTTGGTGATTGCCTTAATTGCAGTGGGGCTGGTTTTTAATGCTTCTGGTGTGAAAGACGTCTTACTCAATTTGTTTAACCGAATTGTCGGGGCCTAAGGGGGGAGACAATATGGAACAGATGCGTGTTTATATTGCGAACCTTGGAAAATACAATGAAGGTGAGTTGGTGGGAGCGTGGTTTGCCCCACCTGTCGATTTTGATGAAGTGAAAGAACGGATTGGGCTAAATGAGGAGTATGAAGAGTACGCGATTCACGATTATGAATTGCCCTTTGAGATTGATGAATATACGCCAATTGAAGAGATTAATCGGTTGTGTGGTTTGACAGAAGAACTAGAAGGAACCCCGATTGGCGAAGTCGCCTCAGAGATTCAACATGCATTCTTCAACTTATTCGAGGAAATGGTAGAGCATGTGGATGATATTATTTGTTATCCGGATTGTAATGATATGAGTGATGTGGCGTATTATCTAATTACCGAATCGGGTGACTTTGGCGAAGTGCCGGAACATTTAAAGACATACATTGATTTTGATGCATGTGGTCGAGATTTGGAGATTGGAGGGAATTATTTGGTTACTAGTCGAGGGGTTTTTGAATATTCTGTTTAAAAGAATCCTTGTTTTTCATTACTGTAAGGGAGATAATATTGTGAAGGTATTTTCAATGTTAGGGGAATAGTCATGACAATTAACAAGGTTAGAATTCATAATATTGCAACTTACAGAAGTCCTGTCGATTTTGAACCTAGGAAAATAAACTTTTTATTTGGAAGCAATGGATGTGGTAAAACGACGATTTCAAATTTGTTGGGCGGGTATATTAATAGTGAACATTGCGAGATTGTAAATGATACGGATCAGATACTCGTCTACAACAAAAAATTTGTAGAGTCAAATTTTGCTTCACAAGTTAAAGGTATTTTTTCGTTGGGTGAAGATTCTGTATCAGTTCAAAGTCAAGTTCAAGAGCTCAATTTGCAGATTGAAAAGAAGAGACAAGATATTAACAGAAAAAGATTAAAAACAGAAGAGCTCGAAAATAATATTCTTACGGGTAGAGAGTCTCTAAAAGAGGAATGTTGGAAAATTCAGCAAGATTTAGGGCCTGCATTCCCAAAAGCGCTAACGGGTGTTAGAAAAAGCAAGGAGATTTTTCTATCGAGACTATTAGAAGAAAGTCAAAAAAGTACAGATCATATAGCTCCGTATGAAGAATTACTTGAAAGCTATGATTTAACATTCTCTTCTGAAAACACAACATACAAATTATTTGAGTTGCTTGATATACAAACAATCGATAATCTACAGGATAATACATTACTTAATAAAAAAATTATGGGTAGTGCTAATGCGCCTATAGGGCAATTTATAGAATACCTACAAAATAGTGATTGGGTAAGATCTGGTTTGTCATATCTTTCCAAAAGTGATTCAAAATGTCCGTTTTGTCATCAAGCATTACCCAAAAATTTTGAGAGAGAAATAGGTGAATACTTTGATGTAGTTTTCGAGAGGGAGGTTGGAGAGCTAGTAGATTTTATATCGAAGTACACGACATTTTTTGAAGATGTATTAAAAAAAATAATAGATATTGTTGATACTGATATTCCTTTTTTGGATATCTCTGATTTAAAGAATGCCATGGTCCAATTTGAAGCTATTACAAATTTAAATTATGAGCATTTGGCTAAGAAGCAGGAGTTACCATCCCATTCTATTGAACTTGTTTCAGTTAGTGATATTTGTCAAAATATAAATGTGATAATAACTGAACTGAATAGTAAAATAGAAAAAAATAATCAGATTAGTGTTAATCAGAGAGATGAACAAAGTAAGTTTAAGCAGAAATTATGGGGTTATATTGTAAAGCAAGCAGAAAGTTTAATATCTCAGTTTTCTACATTAAAAAATGGTATGGAGAAGGGGATAGAGGGAATTGAGAAAAGTATATTTAGTTGCGAGACTGAGGAACGGCAACTCTGCGAAACTGTAACTGAACTCGAAAAAAATTTAACTTCTATTACTCCTACGATAAAGGCGATTAATGGCATTTTAAAAAAATTTGGTTTCAAAGGATTTAAATTAGGTGAAAATGAGTCACAGAGTGGTACGTATAAGATTATACGTGATCTTTTATTTAACTTTGTAAAAGCACTCTATTTATGCTAACTCAATTATTTTAATCTTTTACATGGATATAGATTCTTCACTATTTAATATACAATTTAACCCTTACGACTAAAAGACAACATGATTACTCTTACGCGACTTTTTTCTATTGATAATAAGTCTAGGCGACAATATGACAATTTTTGACGATTGATAGTCATATTTTGATATAATTTCAAATTTAAAATATACAGAATATTATCGTTAGAAGTTAGAGATGTATGTTTAAAATGCAATATAGTTGCAGGGATAGAAGAGTGAATATTGATAAAAATCCAAAGTTTGAAATTTTTTTTCAATTAAGAAGAAAACTGAAGTTATTTATGAAAACGGTTTTCTAATTACTTTGTATCTATTGTTCTTCGATATATAAGGCTTTAAGATAGAAACAGATCAGTAGTATTTCCCTATTTCGGCCGAAGGAGAGAGAAAAGTGTTACTGGACAAAATACAAAACATCGATAATTTGACACCGCAAGAGAAACATTTGGTAGAGTATTTGCTAGCTCACCCCAAAGATATATTAAAGATGAACATTAAAGAGTTAGCACAAGTAAGTTACACAAGTCCTGCAACTGTTTTTAGACTTTGTAAAAAAGCAGGAGTCAGTGGTTATTCAGAATTCAAAATGATGTATGCCTCAGAATTACCTAATATTTTAGAATTAGATGGCGACTTAGATGTTCAGAATTTACAACGTGAAGATGATATGTCGATGATTTTGAAAAAAATTGAATCAATTCATAAACGCTCGATTGGTTATACAAAAAATCTTATAGAAAAAGATCAACTGCAAAACATTCGTCGTTTAGTCAGAAATGCTCGACGTATTGAAATTTATGGTGAAGGGTTAAATTTTGAACTGGCTAAGATTTTTCAATTAAATCTTCAAGAAATTGGCGTTGATGCGTGTGCTTATAATGCACTGAATCCCATGAATTCAAAATTTGTAAAGAGAAGAAATAGGCAAAGATCATTAGGAATTATACTGACTCATACAGGGAAAAATAGACATATGTATGAGATTGCTAAACAATTAGCGAGTGATGAATATCAGTTACTAGTAATTTGTGACAGCCGTAATCGTGAAATTAGTCGAATCTGTGACGAGACGATTGTCATAATGACAACCAAAAACTCTATTGAACTGAGTAATTTTGTTTATCTAGCAAGTTTACAATATGTTTTCGATATATTGACATCAGTTAAGTTACTTCAAAATTATGATGAAATTGAAAGTATTACAGAATTAGTTGAAAAAGAAAAGAGTAAGGATTGATTAATGATGTTAAAAAAAGATTTTTTATGGGGCGGGGCAGTAGCTGCTAACCAGTATGAAGGTGCCTGGAATATTGACGGAAAAGGGATAAGTGTAACAGATGTGATGTCTTCAGGAAATGTAACACAACCGCGAGAAATTACAGATTCGGTTCTTCCAAATTTATATTATCCAAATCATGATGCCATAGATTTTTATCATCATTATGAAGAAGACATTAAGCTGTTTGCGGAAGCTAGATTCAAATGTTTTCGCTTAAGTATTGCGTGGACTCGAATTTTTCCTAATGGTGACGAATTAGAACCTAATGAAGCTGGATTAGCTTATTATGATCGTGTATTTGATGAATGTTTAAAATACGGGATTCAACCTGTTGTGACTCTATCTCATTTCGAAATGCCGTTACATCTATCAAAAAATTATGGAGGTTGGCGTAATCGTAAGATGATTGAGTTTTTTCGAAGATATGCAAACACTTGCTTTGAAAGATATAAAGGAAAAGTAAAATATTGGATGACTTTCAACGAAATTAACAATTTGATTGATATTGATAATCCTTTTAATGCATGGACTGGTGGTGGTGTTTTATATAGTAGCGAAGAGAATGCTGAGGAAACTATGTATCAAATTAGCCACTATCAATTTGTAGCTAGCGCTCAAGCTGTGATTGATGCAAAGAAAATTGATCCTGATTTTCAAGTTGGATGTATGCTTCACTTTGGACCGATCTATCCACATTCAAGTAAGCCTGAAGATGTTATGGCGGCAGTGAAAGCTATGGATCGACGATATTTCTTTAGTGACCTTCATGTAAGAGGAGATTATCCGTCTTACACTATAAAATTATGGGAACGGAAAGCTTTTAAATTGGATATTACCGATGAAGATTTAGCGCTCATTAAAGAGGGGATTGTTGATTTTATCGGATTTAGCTACTATAAATCTACAACTGCAAAGTTTGATAAACAGCATGATTTTATCGAATTACCAAATCCCAATGTTCCTAAAAGTGATTGGGGATGGGCTATTGATCCTATCGGTTTAAGGGTTATTCTAAATGAAGTCTATGAACGATATGGCTTGCCGATGTTTATTGTCGAAAATGGATTTGGTGCTTATGATAAACTCCAAGATGGTCAAATAGAAGATAATTATCGAATTGAATATTTACAAAATCATGTCCGACAAATGATAAAGGCCATCGAAATTGATGGAGTTGACGTAATAGGGTACACACCTTGGGCAGCTATTGATATTGTAGCTGCTTCAACTGGTGAATATGCAAAAAGGTATGGGTTTATCTATGTCGATTTGAAAGATGGGGGTATCGGAACAGGAAAACGTTATAAGAAAGCGTCATTTTACTGGTATAAGGATGTAATAGATTCAAACGGAGAGTGTTTAAAAGATTAATTTTGGGTTGAAAATGAAAAAGAGGTGTACAAATTGGGAAAATTAATAAATGAAAAAGTGATACCTGCAGTTTTGAAATTTACTAATACAAAAGCAATTAGGGCATTAAAAGATGGTATGATGTATACGATGCCTTTTCTAATTGTGGGTTCAATTTTCTTGCTCTTAGCTAATATTCCGATTCCGATAGTGGCAGATTGGGTTAATAGCAGTGGATTGGGTATAGTTTTTTCACAGATTTTCCAATCTTCCTTTAATTTAATGGCTTTCTTTGCTGTAATAGGTATTTCTTATACTTATATTAAAAATGAGGGGATCCCAGCAGCACTTGCTGGAAGTCTTACCGCGTTATCGGCTTTTATTTTACTGATACCATCTTCTGTGTCAACAGAAGATGGTAAATTGGCAATTAATGTGATCTCGAAAGATTGGACATCAGGAAAAGGAATGATTTGTGCTATTTTGATTGGTATCGGAGTAGGCTGGTTATATAGTTTCTGCATGAAAAAAAATCTTCGAATCAAGATGCCCGATGGTGTACCACAGGGAGTAGCTAATTCTTTTGCGGCTTTAGTTCCTGCTGGAATCACCTTAACAATTACAGGGGTACTATTTGCAATCTTCCATTTTGTCACTAATTCTTCTTTCGCAGAGTTTATTTACAAAATGGTTCAAACGCCATTACAAGGGATTACCGATTCCTTCTGGGGAGTTGTAATTATGGCAATGATTATGTCATTGTTATGGTGGGTTGGTGTTCACGGAGGAAATATTTGCGGAGCTATATTAGCACCTATTTTGCAATCAAATATGGCAGATAACCAAGCAATTATTGATTCGGGAAAAGAGTTATCAATTGCTAATGGAGGACATATCTTCACACAACAATTTTGGGATAATTTTCTATGTATGACTGGTGCCGGTATTGTAATTGGTTTAGTTCTTTTTATCACATTTTTTGCAAAATCTAAACAATTGAAAGAGCTGGGCAAGTTAGCCTTCATTCCTAATTTGTTTAACATAAATGAGCCGATTATTTTCGGAGTACCTATTGTGATGAATCTTTACTTGTTGCTACCTTTTATTTTGGTTCCTATTTTGGTAGGGGCTTCTAGTTATATCCTTATGTCCTTGGGGATCCTTCCCTTATTTACAGGTGTAATGGTACCTTGGACCACACCACCAGTTATCTCAGGCTTCTTGATTGGAGGCTGGCGGGTTGCGTTATGGCAATTTGTCATCATAATAGTGTCGGTTGTTATTTACTATCCATTTATTAAGAAAGTCGATTTGACTTTAGCACAAAATGAAGTTTAAGCTTCTCATAACACAATAATTCATGATTTGGAGCCATTAATAGCGTTCATATTGTCTTTTTAATAGTCATAAGTGGACATTGAAAAGACTATGTTTTTCCTGATATTTTTAAATGTATCAGGGATTTTAAATTGCTAACTAATTAATACTATTGTGAGTAGTTTGAGAATAAAAATTTAGGGTATGGAAAGTATGGAGGCATGTATACTAAAAAGTATGGGAAGCATTTTTAGATAATAAAAGGATAACAATAATCTACCATAATTTTAATTTCATTGAATTATAGTCTCTTTCGTATATTTCCGAATTAAAACGAAGATTACTCTGAATAATCCAGTTAATTAAAAATTCAATTATATTTTAAAAAATTATTCAGTGCAAATGGTTTAATAATGATATCGTATCTGATTACCTGATCGCCGATAAACCACCATTAAAAAAGTATTTTCGTGTATAGCCAATAAAAATAAAGAAAAATAGAAAATATAGACGGATAACTATTTTACCGATTCTATATTTTCTATTTTTAGTCTAATTAACTTGTACCATTAAATTATTAGTCAAATAATAGGTAGAGATTTGATATCAAATAAAGTACGTAAAATGTTGGCATTGTTTCACTTGTTTAGGATTTTTATTTTTAATTAAGTTACTTTTAACTTGAAAGTTTGACAATTGTATTACATTGTTATATATATTTTTTTATAGTTAAAAGGAGGGAATACGATGAGCATTACAACAATTCTTCTGCAACTTGCTTTAATAGTATGCGAAGAGTTTTAGAACATTATTTTCAATTACTTGGTGGCAAAAATTATGAAAAATGTATTGATGAGTTTGAAGGAGAAGATAAGATAGTTTGTAATGCATTAATTTCAGTTATTAACGATGGTTCTCATTATGTTAATGATGACTTTGTAATTCAATTTGATTCTGACAGTATTCAAAGATATAAAGAAGTTTTCAAACAGGTTTTTGAGAAACTTGGACAATTGGATCATTATGAGATGATGATGAGCAGGTAGAAAAATTCTACCTGCTTTTTGAAAGGGGAAACTATGAAAAAAATAAAAAGCTATACCAGTATTTGGGCAGTTGAAAAAGTCATTTACGCAATCAATGACTTTCAGCTGCCTTTTCCTGTGACCTTTAATCAAATGGCTTGGTTTGTTTTGTCCTTGCTGTTTGTCATCGTATTTGCTCATGTGCCTCCGCTATCCATGATAGAGGGGGCTTTTTTAAAATACTTGGGCCTACCGGTGGCAGTCACGTGGTTTATGTCGCAAAAGACCTTTGACGGCAAGAAACCATTGGGATTTCTACGATCCTTTATTAGCTATCACTTGCGTTTTAAGGTCACTTTTGCGGGAAAGAAAGTCAAAGAACAGAAAAAACGATGGGATGAACCTGTCACTTTAGTGAGGAGTGTGAATTATGTACCCGATTAAGTATATTGAAAATAATCTTGTTTTTAACCAAGAAGGCGAGTGTTTTGCCTACTATGAACTAGTGCCTTATAATTACTCCTTTTTGTCACCTGAACAGAAGTATCAAGTGCATGATAACTTTCGCCAATTGATTGCGCAAAACCGTGAAGGCAAAATCCATGCGCTACAAATTGCCACAGAAAGTAGTATTCGCGCCACGCAAGAACGATCGAAAAAAGAAATTACAGGTAGACTCAAAGAAGTAGCGAAACGGCGAATTGATTTACAGACAGATGCATTAATATCCATGATTGGCGATAGTCAGATTGATTATCGCTTTTTTATTGGTTTCAAATTGATTGCGACAGACGAAGAAGTGAATCTAAAGAGTCTCAAGAAATCTTTCTTTTCTGGGCTTCAAGAGTTTGTCTACGGGGTGAATCATCATTTGATGGGGGATTTTGTTTCCTTGTCCAATGAAGAAATTCGCCGGTATACCAAGCTTGAGAAATTAATGGAAAGTAAGCTGGCGCGACGATTTAAAGTCAGACAAGTGACACCTAGTGATCTCACTTACTTAATTGAACATATTTATGGCGAAAAGGGTACGCCATTTGAGGAATATGAGTTTCAACTACCAAAGAAAAAGCTGAAATCAGAAACGTTGGTGAAACGCTACGACTTATTGCGTCCTAGTCGTTGTTTGATTGAAGAAAAACCGCGGTACTTACGCATGGAACACGAAAATCATGAATCGTATGTAGCGTACTTAACAATTAATACGATTGTAGGAGAGATGGAATTTCCTTCCTCGGAACTGTTTTATTACCAGCAACAACAGTTCACGTTTCCTATCGACACGAGTATGAATGTAGAAATTGTCACCAACAAAAAAGCCCTCGCCACCGTTCGCAACAAGAAAAAGGAACTGAAAGATTTAGACAACCATGCCTACCAATCTGACAATGAGACCAATTCCAATGTCTTGGATGCTTTGGACTCAGTAGATGAACTGGAAACCACACTGGATCAGTCGAAAGAATCCATGTATAAACTGAGTTACGTGGTTCGGGTGAGTGCGGAATCCGTGGATGAACTAAAACGTCGCTGTGATGAGGTGTTGGATTTTTATGATGACACCAATGTAAAACTAGTTCGGCCCTTTGGCGATATGATGGGCTTGCATGAAGAGTTTTTGCCTTCTAGCAAGCGGTATATGAACGATTATATTCAATATGTCACTTCTGATTTTCTTGCAGGGCTTGGTTTTGGGGCAACTCAGATGCTAGGAGAATTGGAAGGAATATACTTTGGCTACAACGTGGATACAGGGCGGAATGTTTACCTGAAACCGGCATTAGCATCACAAGGTGTAAAAGGTTCGGTCACCAATGCTTTGGCAGTTGCTTTCCTTGGTTCACTCGGTGGCGGGAAATCCTTTAGCAACAATCTCTTGGTCTATTATGCTGTTTTATTCGGTGGACAAGCTGTGATTGTCGATCCAAAAGGAGAACGTGGTGGCTGGAAAGAAACTTTGCCAGAAATTTCGGATGAAATCAATATTCTCAACTTAACCAGTAAGCCAGAAAATCAAGGGTTACTTGATCCCTATGTGATTATGAAGAAAAAGAAAGACTCCGAAAGTTTGGCGATTGATATTCTGACTTTCTTAACAGGGATTTCTAGCCGAGATGGGGAGAAGTTTCCCGTTTTGCGCAAAGCCATTCGAACGGTTACTCAAAGTGATCAGCGAGGGTTATTACAAGTCATAAACGAACTTCGAAAAGATGGCACACCAGTCGCAGAAAATATCGCAGATCATATTGAGTCCTTTACTGATTATGATTTTGCCCATTTGCTTTTCTCAGATGGTTCCATTACCCAATCGATTAGTTTAGACAAGCAGTTGAATATCATTCAAGTGGCGGATCTGGTGTTACCTGATGCGGAAACCACTTTTGAAGAATACACCACGATGGAATTGCTTAGTGTTTCGATGCTAATCGTCATTTCCACTTTTGCCTTGGACTTTATCCATAGTAACCGAGAAATCTTCAAAATTGTCGATTTGGATGAGGCTTGGAGTTTTCTTCAAGTGGCTCAAGGAAAAACGTTATCGAATAAGCTTGTTCGTGCTGGTCGGGCCATGAATGCTGGGGTCTATTTCGTCACTCAAAATAGCGACGATTTATTGGATGAACGTTTAAAAAATAATATCGGGTTGAAGTTTGCTTTTCGCAGTACCGATATTCATGAAATCAAGAAGACTTTGGAATTCTTTGGCTTAGATCAAGAAGATGAAAGCAATCAAAAACGCCTACGAGATTTGGAAAACGGACAATGTTTAATGCAAGATTTGTATGGTCGAGTAGGTGTGGTTCAAGTTCATCCAGTCTTCGAAGAACTCTTCCATGCTTTTGATACCCGTCCACCTGTTCAAGAGAGAATGGAGTGAGGAGATGAAAAAGAAACTTTTTCGGATTGTGGGAATCGTTTTTATTAGCATCATCACTCTGACAGTTCTATTGAGTTTAGTCGGTACGGTAGCTGAGGCGACTGGATTAGTTGATGATACAGTTGAAGTGGGAAATCTTTATTCCCAATATTCACTTGGTAACTATCAGTTGGATTTCTTTGTGGATAGTTCATGGGATTGGCTACCTTGGAACTGGGGCGATGGCTTAGGGAAGAGCGTGATGTATGGTCTTTATGCCATTACTAATTTCATTTGGACAGTTAGTTTGTATTTATCGAATGCCACGGGTTATGTGGTTCAAGAGGCTTATAAATTGGATTTTATTTCGGATACGGCTGAAAGTATTGGGAAGAATATCCAGACGCTAGCTGGTATAAACGAAAATGGTTTTCAAACTTCTGGATTCTACTTTGGATTTCTGTTATTGATGATTTTGGCATTAGGAGCTTATGTTGCGTACACCGGATTGATTAAACGAGAAACCACCAAAGCAGTTCGGGCCGTGATAAATTTTGTGATGATCTTTCTACTTTCAGGTTCCTTTATTGCCTATGCGCCTACTTATATCACAAAAATCAATGATTTTAGCTCAGATGTCAGTGAAGCGGCTCTTAGCCTCGGTACTGATATTGTGGTACCTAATTCGGAAAGCCAAGGAAAAGATAGTGTGGATTTGATCCGTGATAGTTTGTTTTCCATCCAAGTCCAACAACCCTGGTTACTATTGCAATTCGATGATTCCAATATAGAAGAAATAGGAGAAGAGCGAGCCAATAAGATTTTATCTGTAAGTCCTGATGAAAATAAGGGGAAGGATCGGGAAGGAGCGGTTAAAGCCGAGATTGAAGACAACGACAATGCGAATCTAAGTATTACGAAGACCATGAACCGCTTAGGAACCGTGGTCTTTTTGGTGTTGTTCAATATAGGGATTTCCTTCTTTGTTTTTCTTTTAACAGGGATTATGTTGTTTTCGCAAATTCTCTTTATAATCTTTGCGATGTTTCTTCCTATCAGTTTCTTATTGTCCATGTTGCCGACTTATGAAAGTTTGGGAAAGAAGGCGATTATTCGCTTATTCAATACGATTATGATGCGAGCGGGAGTGACCCTGGTGATTACGACTGCATTTAGTATCTCCACGATGTTTTTCAACATTTCCGCAACCTATCCATTTTTCATGGTTGCTTTTCTGCAAATTGTGACCTTTGCCGGTATCTATTTCAAATTGGGTGACATTATGAGTATGTTCAATCTCCAAAGTAATGATAGTCAGTCAATGGGAAGACGGGTCATGCGAAAACCCCAAATGTTGATGAACCGTAAATTGCGACAACTTAATCGAAATGTGGGTCGAACTTTTGCTTTTGGTGGCGGTGCAGCAGTTGGTGGGAAACTAGCTACCAGTTCTACAAAAGGGAAAGGTAGTTCAAAAATCAATAGAGTGTCCAATAGAAAGAACCATTCCGCGGGAAGCATTAACGAGCTAAATTCTGATCTGAAAAAACAAGAACAACCAGTGGGCACGAAGAAAGAATCACGAATAAATTTAGTTGGTAGAAAAGTTGGAAAAGTACTCGATACAAAAGAAATCGTGAAGGACAAAGCGAAACAAGCAAAAAATCAAGTAACCGATGCACCAACTAACTTGAAATACAGCCTTCATAAAGGCATGGAAAAGACGAAAAAAGTACCAGAGGACTTTAAGCGAGGGCTTTTCGAAGAAAAAGCAAATCGAGGGGAGTTGCGAGAAAAACAACGACAACGAAGAGACGCAAAAATGGATGAAAAACGCAAAGTATTGAACGAAGCATGGAATCGTCATGAGAAAGGAAGGGAAAATGTTCCGATAAAAAAGGAGATAAAACCACAGAAAAATGAACTACCAGAAAATAGGTCTTTAAAACCAAGGGTACAAGTACATTCGAATCCTGAAATCAAACGGAAACTTTCTAGTCAAGAAGTCATTCCAAACGGAAGCACTCAGCCACTAAGCAAGAACAATTCCTTTCAACAAGTGAAACAGAGATTCACTTTTCCAAAGCGAACCAATCAACAAGTACAAAGAAAAAAGAACCCTCGCCCAAAACCAAAGCCAGGTGAGAAAAGATGAACTTAAAAAAATTGAGTATTATTTCGTTAACCTTCCTGACCATCTCTTTTGTGGGCATCTTGATGTGTGTGAGTTTGTTGTTTGGTGAGGACAGTGAGGGAAGTGGTAGTTCTGGAACTTCTCCTGGAGGTAGTAGTGTCTCAGAAGTAGTTTTGAAACACCGTTCAATGGTGGAAAAGTATGCCAAAGAATCAGATATAACAGAGTATGTTTCGATTCTTTTGGCGATTATTCAAGTCGAATCTGGAGGCACAATGGAAGATGTCATGCAAAGTTCTGAATCAGCAGGTTTATCACCGAATTCATTAAGTACCGAGGCATCCATCAAACAAGGGTGTCTCTATTTTTCGTCTTTGGTTAAGTGTTCCAAAGAACTAGGATGCGATCAAGATAGTATCATTCAGGCTTATAACTATGGTGACGGGTATTTGGATTATGTCGCGAAAAACGGAAAGAAGCATAGTTTTGCTTTAGCCGAATCTTTTTCAAAAGAAAAATCGGGTGGTCAAAAAGTCGATTATCCCAATCCCATCGCGATTAAGGAAAATAGTGGGTGGCGGTATAACTATGGCAATATGTTTTATTGCTTATTAGTGAAGCAGTATCTAACTACAACACAGTTTGATGATAAAACAGTCCAAGGAATTTTTGACGAGGCGTTCAAGTATGAAGGAACGGCTTATGTATTTGGTGGGTCAAGTCCCGGAACTGGGTTTGATTGTAGTGGTTTAACTCAATGGTGTTATGCCAAAGTTGGTTTGAAACTCCCTCGGGTGGCTCAGGATCAATATGATGCTATGACTCATATTGACTTAAAAGATGCCAAACCAGGCGATTTGATTTTCTTTCATTCAACTTATGATGCCGGTACTTATGTGACTCATGTGGGCATTTATGCAGGAGAGAACAGAATGTTTCATGCAGGAGATCGTGCGAGACGTTCCTAACTGAAAAGGTTAGGCAGTTACAACCTCGCAAAAACAAAAGTTGTAACGAGAACTGATAATTCGAAAAGTCGAATGACGGAGTAACGCCCTGAAAGGCTTTGGCTAAAACTGCGACAGGCGATAAATTATTAAGGATTTCATGGTCTGAAGCTCGCAGAAGTCGACTGAGAAGACACCCTAATCGTATTTTGAGAATACGAAAGGAAATGCGAACTAGAGGTAGTCGAGTGTCCGATAGGTCGGGCTTCCATAAAATACTCATGGTAAGAATGTGCGAAAAGCACTGACGAAATTCTGAATGTACGTGTCTATACCGCGAAGTTGTCTAACGGCAGCTACTACAAATCGTAGGGTTTGTGGGGTGGAGTAAAACTGGTCACTATGAAACTCCCTATATTGTTACAGGCGATATCAAGCAAACAGGCACAGAGGGATTACCTAAAAGTATGATGAACGGATAGAATTATCGGAACGTCGTAAGCTGAAAACACGGATACGCTTATTCGTAAATGAAGTGTTTGTAAGGAAAAGCCTTGACTATAACTTACATTAATTTCAGTGAAAGCGGTGGCACAGTACCTACGAAACAGTGACAACAAGCTGTGGAGGAATAGCCACTAGTCAACAGTAATTCAATCTATTTGACTGTTCATGAATTAGGTTCGGGTAAGACTAAGATAGGAAAACTTCATTATTACGGAAGGAACCAACTAATGACAGTCAAAGTTAGTAACAAAAAGGCTCTGAGGTTCAATGAGTATTACGATACTCAGAAAATTCAAGACGAACTCTATCAATTATCTGCCGAAGGCAGTCATGTGTTTAGAGATTTAATGAGCTATATCACACAAGAAGAAAATATTTTATTGGCTTATCGAAATATCAAAAGCAATAAAGGCAGTAAAACTGCTGGAACAAATAAAAGAACGATTATTGATGTTGGTGAAGAAAACCCATATCAATTAGTTCAATACGTTCAAAATCGATTCAACAACTTTCAACCTCACTCCATCAGAAGAGTCGAGATTCCAAAGCCTAATGGTAAAACCAGACCGCTAGGAATCCCAACAATTGAGGATAGATTAGTACAGCAATGCATAAAGCAAATCCTTGAACCAATTTTGGAAGCAAAATTCCATAAGCATTCTTATGGATTTCGACCAGAAAGAAGTTCACATCATGCCATAGCGATATTTCAGCAATGGACATTTAAAGGATTTCACTATGTAGTGGACATTGATATTAAGGGCTTCTTTGACAATGTAAATCATGGGAAATTGCTTAAGCAACTCTGGACACTGAAAATTCGAGACAAGACATTTATTTCAATATTGTCGAGAATGCTTAAAGCAGAGGTAAAAGGCATTGGAAAATCAACCAAAGGAACCCCACAAGGTGGTATTCTTTCTCCTCTTTTAGCTAATGTGGTGCTAAACGAATTAGATTGGTGGATAGATAGTCAGTGGGACGGATTTCCAACCAAAAGAGAATACAGTAGTCTGTTGAGTAAAACTCAATCGATAAGAAAGTATTCAAACTTGAAAGAAATCAAAATTGTCCGTTATGCAGATGATTTCAAAATCATGTGCAAAGATTATCATACTGCCCAGAAAATTTTCCTCGCAACAAAACAATGGTTAAAAGTACGACTTGATTTAGACGTAAGTCCTGAAAAGTCAAAAGTAACTAATCTGAGAAAAAATTATTCTGACTTTCTAGGATTCAAGTTGAAAGTGAAAAAAGGAAAAGCAAACAGATATACCAATCGAAGCCGAATGTGTGATAAGGCAAAGATTAATGCGGTAGATAAACTAAAAAACAATATCAAAACAATCGCCGCTAATCCAACTGTAGATAATGTCAATAAGTACAACTCTGTTGTTCTAGGTTTGCATAACTATTATAAAATTGCGACTCTGGTCAACTTAGATTTTGTAGATATTGCTTTCACAGTAAATAAAAGTCTTGATTGTCGAACCAAAAATATTCGCAATAAGCACGGAACGATAACCAGTACCTATCAAAAATTCTATAAGCAATATAACTGGAAGAAACGATTCATAGCGAGCATGATTTTATTCCCAATAGCCGGGATAAAATTTACAATGCCAAGAATCTTTCCGAAGGACTGGAATCGATATACGCCTGAAGGTAGACTGTTTATTCATCAAAGATTAAAGATGGATATGCATACTGTTTATTACCTGCTGGAAAATTCCAATCCAAATAAGTCTGTAGAATTTAACGATAATCGAATCTCTCTGTTCATAGCCCAACAAGGAAAATGTCATGTTAGTGGTGAAAATTTATCAAAAGATAATATGGAAGTTCATCACGTGAAGCCGTTATCACTTGGTGGGAATGATAACTATAAGAATCTTGTGATTGTTACAAAAGAAACACACAAATTGATTCATGCGGCTAAAAGAGAAACGATAGTCCATTATTCACCTTCGGTATTAAAAAAGGAAAGATCATTGGAAAAGCTGAATAAATTACGTGCTTTAGCTGGGAATAGTGAAATAGAAACGAATTACTGTTGATGGAACGCCGTGTGAGGGGAAACTATCATGCACGGTGTGAAGCGGGGGAAAAGATGGAGATAACCTCAAAGTCTTACCTATCGCTATCGGTGGGTTGGACCAATCTTACCGATAGCTATTGGCAACAGCACATTATTGGTGCTGGTCGGTATAAACAATAGAAAAGAGGAATGGAAAATGAAGATAAAAATTGAGCGAAGTAAAAAGGAAAAGATTCCAAAAAAGAAGAAAGAACGAGTAGTATCCGTGGGCAAGCATCGAAAAATGGTGCTTGCCCTTTGGCTTTTATTGTCTTGTAGCCTTGCTTTTGGAATCTACAAAAACTTCACGGCCATTGATCAGCATACAACTCATGAGAAAGTGGTCGTGAAAGAGAAAATAGTGAATACCTCTGGAGTAGAAAATTTTACTGTAGATTTTGTGAAAGAATATTTTTCATGGAAGAATAACAAGGAGGTAATTGAAAAGAGAATGACTAATCTTGAGCAGTACCTTACAGAAGAAGGGCTCGCTTTGAGCCAAGATATGGTTCGAGCGGATATTCCCACTAGTTCCGAGGTTGTATCAGTAAAAATTCTAGATGTTGAAAAACACTCGGAAGAATTTGTCGTTTCATTTGTGGTAGATCAAAAGATTACAGAAGGGAAAAAGACACAATCAATTTCTTCTGCATATCGTCTGATGATCTTTGAAGATGAAAAAGGCAATCATATTGTAACGAGTTTACCCACTATGATTGGTAAGCCAGAAAAGGCAAAACATGAAGTAAGACAAGTAAAAAGTGATTCAAAAATTGATTCAAAGACAACGGAAGAAATCACCGAGTTTTTAGAGACGTTTTTCAGGCTTTATCCAGCAGCCTCAGAAAAAGAACTGGAGTATTATGTTGAAAAAGACGCGATGCAACCAATTAATACTAATTTGAAATTTGTGGAATTAGTGAATCCTATTTACAAACAAAAGGGTAAAGCGATTCAAGTGATTGTTGGTGTTGAGTATCTTGATGAGTTGTCCAAAACAACAAGTGTTTTTCAGTATAGATTAAAACTATACAAAAATGAAAATTGGACTATTAGCAATTGTGAATAAATAAAAGATTATCTAAAAGCAATCCAACATTTGGAATTACGTCGTTCAAATGTTGGATCACTTTTAAGAAGACTAAGTGGTGGTAAAATATCTTTCAATTTATACATAAATACTAAATTACTAGTGTTGCAAAGACTTTTTAACCCATCAAAAGCCTAATACAAAGCTATCCAAACGCAAAAAAGTCCTTTATACTGTTCTCGGATGACTTATCCAAGACCAATAAAAAGGACTCACGCATGGATAAGTATAACGTAAAAACCTCATTTCAAAAATGGTTTTCTGCAATAAATTTTTCTGGTTTATCAGAAAACTATCAAAGCTTAATTAGCGACTTTGATTTCTACAGTAAAAAACTAGACTTCCAAACGACGCTTAAAGTGTTACTTCATGCGGTTTATGAAGAATTGCCAAGCTATCGCGAGATTGATCGCGCCTTTTTAGATCAGCGCCTCTGCAAGGAACTTGGCATTGATTCCCTGTGTTACAGCTCGTTATCTCGTAGAGCGCCAGAAATCATGCAAGAAGTATTGATGGAAATTTTTACGCAATTAGTCGCCAGAATTTCTGTTCAGCAGCCAAGCTCAAAAACAACCAGTCTACAATTGATTGATTCAACGACTATTCCGTTGAACAAAGCATGGTTTCCATGGGCCAAGTTTCGGAAAACAAAGTCTGGCATCAAGCTACATTTGAATCTCTGTTATCTTGATAAAACCAATCAGTATCCTGAAAGTTTTACGATGACAAATGCGAGTGAGCATGACCGTAATCACCTTGAAGTTCTTGTTGATAAAACGCAAGCAACGTATGTGGTGGATCGCGGCTACTTTGATTACAAGTTGTTAGACAAACTAAATCGTGACGGCTATTTCTTCGTTACACGGACAAAATCTAATACAAAAATTACCATCTTGGATCAAATTGAAGTAGCAGATACAACAACCCGTGATGGGACGATAATCAGTGACCAACAAGTGATTCTTGGCGGCGGTGTCAACCATGTGACAGAGCGTTTTAGGTTGGTAACGGTTCTTACCAAGGGACAAAAAATCCTGCGAATGGTGACCAATCACTTTGATGTATCGCCAAACGAAGTGGCCGACATGTATCAAGCCCGTTGGCAGATTGAATTGTTTTTCAAACACTTAAAACAAAATCTGACCATTAAACGACTATATTCACATAGTGAACAAGGGGCGATAAATCAAGTCATCCTCACCTTAATCGCAACGCTTCTCACTTATGTGATAAAAATTGAGTTGAATACGACAGCGACGCTGTTTCAATTGAAACGTACCTTCCATTACTTAATGTTTGAGCCCGCAGAAGAGTGGTTCAAACGTTACAGACCTGGATGAGGATGTAGTTAATAGCTGTTGTCACGTTTGATTTTTGAATACATACTAAAATTTTCTGGAAAATAGTCATCCGCTGCGTCAGCACTTGACTTTTTTGAAATTTTTAGCAAGAAACAAATGTCAGACTATTCTGACGATATGTTCGCAACATTAGTGATACTAAATAGATTTTTCGCTATCTTTTTATAACTTCACATATGTCCGGAAAGCCTTATTTTACAGGCTTTCCGGACATATTCACTATCTTGCTTACCTCAATCCTAATAAAACATTCTTTTCAACATCAGTGAGCATAGCAGGTCATAGATATCTTAATCCTTTTGCAAGTATCTTTTCAAAAGCTGTTGTTGTATACTGAAATCCGTATTGTTACAGGAATACTGAAGTTGTGACAAAAACATAGCCATCAAGGAAAAGGTATTGCGACTAAAATTGCAGATGAATTGGAAAACCATGTTTTAGAAACTGATATGCAAAAAATCACTACCCACGCTTCCATTACCGCAAAGCCATTTTTGAAAAACGAGGATATAAAGTTATTAATGAACAGACCGTGGAACTTAGAGGGCAATTATTTACTAACTTTTTAATGATAAAAAACGAGAAATGAATTATAGGTTTAGACCTTTATCATTTCTAGTTTTATTTTATTGTATCAAGGCTCTATCATAAGTGGTAAAATCTACTTTTAAATCACATGTAATCATTGATAAGTCCAGTGTTTTAGCGGATAATCAGCTTTTTATTTATTTTTTCTTATAAATTTGATAAATAGAAATTAGTATAGCCCTAAACAAATTATTTATGTTTTATTGTTTAGGGCTATACTATATTGGTACAAGGAATAGAAAGAGGTGTTTATGTGGTTGATAAAATTCAGTTTAATCAAGTTATAGAAGAATTCATCAAAGTAAATAATTTAATGACTCATATTCAAAAACGACCAATCAGAATAACTAATGATCTAAAACTCAGTACGAGTATGATTCATTTGATTGATGTGATTGGAAATTATCCTGAAACTAGTATTACGGAATTAGCTGATCGATTAGGCGTTACCAAAGGAGCTGTATCCCAACAGATTCCCACTTTAGAGAAAATGAATCTTATAAGCATTTCTCAAAAAAAAGGAAATAAGAAAACTAAACTTGTATCGTTAACAAAATATGGTCGAAAGGTGTACGAATCACATAATTATTTACATGAAGAGCTTTATAGCTCAATAAATGAAGCGTTAGAATCATTCTCACCAGACCAAATTTCAACCATTAAACAGATTCTAGAAAAAGTATCTTATACAATCAATGAATATCAAGTAAGTCTGACAAGAAAGGAAGATTGACATGAAAAAAATGATTTTTGAATCGGCTACACTAGACTAGACAGAAAAAATAAGGTGTGTAAAATAAATGAAAACACACTGGAGGAATTTTTATGTCAAGACGTCAACGTAGAACCTATTCAAAAGAATTCAAACAACAAGTCGTCGATCTTTATCTCGCAGGAAAGCCCCGAGCTGAAATCATTCGAGATTATGAGCTGACTACCTCGGCCTTTGATAAGTGGGTCAAGCAAGCGCAAACTACTGGCTCGTTTCAGGAAAAAGATAACTTGACCCCTGAACAAGTAGAACTAATTGCATTACGAAAGAAAAATAAACAGCTTGAAATGGAGAATGACATTTTAAAGCAAGCGGCGCTGATATTGGGACGAAAAGACAAGTAATTGATACCAATAAGCACAAATACTCAATATCAGAGATGTGTAAAGTGTTAAACATCTCTTGCCAAACCTATTATTATCAAGCCAAACCAGTTGAAGATGAATCAGAACTGGAAGAACTCGTTCAAGAAGAATTTATTCGCAATCGAAAAGCTTATGGTACCAGGAAGCTGAAGCAGTGCTTGGCCAATCTAGGTCTTCAAGTGAGTCGACGCAGAATCGGCCGTATGATGAAACAGCGTGGCTTGCGTTCAACATACACATTGGCTCATTTCAAATTCCATTCTTCTACTTGTAACGAAGCCAAGACCGCCAATATTCTAGACGGAACCTTCCTACAGGAAAAGCCATTAGAAGCGATTGTAACCGACCTTACCTATGTTCGTGTTGGGAAGAAATGGCAGTATATCTGCCTGATTCTTGATTTGTTTAATCGAGAAATCATCGGCTATTCATGCGGGGAGAAGAAAGATGCGACGTTAGTCAAGGAAGCTTTTGCAAAGATTCCGTACTCGTTGAATAAAGTACAACTTTTTCACACGGATTGTGGAAAAGAATTCGATAACCAGACGATTGACGAAATTTTATGGGCCTTTAATATCACGCGTTCCTTAAGCAAAAAAGACTGTCCCTATGATAACGCCGTTGCAGAATCCACCTATAAATCTGTCAAAGTAGAATTCGTTCATCAATACCGCTTTGATACATTGGCTAATTTGCGATTAGAGCTATTTGATTACGTCCATTGGTGGAATACCATCCGGCTGCACGGCACGTTAGGCTATGAGACACCGATCAGTTTTCGACAGCAGAGATTGGCGCAGCGAATCCTTGATAATGAGCTCGGATGTGATACCGGTGGCGAGGCAGCTTAATTATTTGAATGAGCTTCTGCCTTAGAGAATCAGATTCGAGGAGGTTCGTTGTCAAGGGCAGTCGGAACACCAGCAGCAAGCTTACGCAACACCTTATAATTTTTGTCAAAAAAAGTGTTGCCATTTCACATATATCTTTAAACAGCTATTGCCAGATAAAAATAAATGATATTATATATATAAATACTTATCCGAAAAAGGGAATGAGAGAGTCAAGGTTCTTGGAATGTCGAATAGTCGAGTAGGTAGATTTTCTATCTACAACCTTGTTGTTTAAAAATGAAAAAAATTGGAATTAGAGAAGTTGCGAAAGAGGCAAATGTTTCTCCTACGACTGTGTCGAGGGTATTGAATGATCGTGGATATTTGAGTGAGGAAACAAAAAGAAAAGTTTTTGATGCCATGAAAAAATTAGAATACTATCCTAATGAACTGGCGAGAGCACTTTTTAAAAACGAAACATATACCGTAGGTTTGATTTTTCCTACAATTACTAATCCATTTCACGCTGAGTTAATTCAAGATATCGAGTTCGAGCTTTCCAGCAGGGGATATAAAGTGTTGCTGTGCAATAGCTTAAACAATCCAACAAAAGAAAAAGAGTACTTGACGATGTTGAGAAAGAATCAGGTTGATGGAATTATAGTAGGAACGCACAATAAAGATATTGCGGATTATGATATTCCAGGGCTACCTATTGTAGCGATTGATAGAAGTCTTGGTGAAAATACAGTTACAGTATCTTGTGATAATTACAGGGGTGGGGAATTAGCTACTCAACTACTTGTAAATCATGGCTGTCAGAATATACTGTGTATTCGGGGAGATAGTAAGATAAAGCTACCCGCGAATAGTAGGACTTTAGCGTATAAAGATGTTTTGAATAAATTCATGCTGGAACCGTTAGTCCTAGAAGTACCATTTGTAAAAGAAATCAATGAAAAAAATGAAATAATTAAGACATATCTGGAAACTCATCCAAATATTGACGGGGTTTTTGCAGGAGATGATTTATTGGCTTCTTTGGCGATTAACAACTTAGGAAGTTCAGGCAAAAGAGTTCCAAAAGAGGTTAAAGTGATTGGATTTGATGGAGCTCAACAAACATTGATTTATAATCCAGAATTATCAACTATTCAACAGCCTATAGATCAAATATCTAAAGTAGCAGTAAAAAAATTATTGAATATGATTAAGGGCGAAAAGGAAACGGATGAACTTTCACTTCCAGTAAAGCTCATAAAAAAAAATACAGCATAAGTTAAATCGGCGAGAATTTCCTTCGTCGATTTAAAAATATTTTATGTGAAACGGGTTGACATATGAAACGGGTTGACATATATTAGTTGTGAAGATAAAAACCTTTTCACTGGAGGAAGAAAATGGAGAAATTATTAATTAAAAGCAATAATCATCAACTTTACTACCAACCTAAGGATGTTTGGGTCGGAGATGTTATGCCTTACGGGAAAGAAGGAAAATTCTTTATTTATCATCAACGTGATACTAGAAATCCAGTTCCTTTTGGAGAACCGTTTGGCTGGGCTTTAGCAACTACGAAAGATTTTGTTCATTTTGAAGACTTTGGGGAATCTCTTTTAAGAGGGGATGATAATGAGAGAGACCAGTTTATCTACGCTGGTTCTGTATTTGAGGCAAATGGAAAGGTTCACGCATTTTATACAGGGTATAATCGTGAATTCTTAGCGCAGGGAAAGACATCTCAAGTGTTGCTTCATGCTGAGAGTGATGATTTTGTTCATTGGGAAAAATCAGAAACAGCATTGGAGTTAGAACCACAAGAAGGGTATGATATTCGAAACTGGAGAGATCCATTTGTCGTTTGGGATGATGAAAAAGAAGAATATTTACTAATTTTAGGGGCGCGCAAGGGTCAGGATAAACATCTACAAACCGGACGTTTAGTGAAATTTACATCAAAAGATTTAACTAATTGGGAATTCAAAGGTGATTTTTGGGCTCCGGGATTGTATACCATGTTTGAAATGCCAGAACTTTTCAAGATTGGTGACTGGTGGTATCTTGTCTATTCAGAATACTCAGATGGAAATAAAATACTCTATCGAATGAGTCAAAGTTTGGAAGGCCCTTGGATCAAGCCTAAAGATGAAGCTTTTGATGGACGGGCTTATTATGCTGGTAGAACAGCTTATGATGGAGAACGTCGAGTCCTATTTGGATGGGTACCAACAAAAGATCAAGAAAATGATAAAAACAATTATTTATGGGGAGGTACTTTGGTTCCTCATGAAGTCTATCAAAAAGAGAATTTTTCACTTGGGGTAAAACCCATAGACGAAGTGTGGAATGCATTCATAAATTTACATGATATTGCTGATGTAGAGATAGAAACAGTAGACACAAGAGAAGAAGTAACGCTTGTTAAAAATAGTGGAACTTTGTTTAATTTAGAAACAACAATTTCATTTGATGAGAATCTTAGTGACTTTTCACTGAGATTATATAAAAACCTTGAGACAGATGAATCTTACGAATATCGCTTCAATTTAGATGAGGGGCGTCTTACATTTGATAAAAACCCTTGTTACCCTTGGTTTCAATATATGGATAAAGGACTTATTAGACCTATATCTTTAAATCCTAACCAATCTTATAAACTAAAAGTAATTGTTGATGATAATATAATGACACTTTATATTGATGGAATCGCTCTTAATGCTCGTGTACATGATTGCTTTGGTGAAGCAATTACTATTACAGCAACAAATGGATCAATGACTGTTAAAAACACTAAGTTTTCAAATGAAATAGCGAAATAACAACGATAATCATGTGACAGGTATGGGAATCAAACCTAGCCTGTCACATTATAAAGGGAGGATAAATGAATGGAATACAGAAAAATTGCCGAAGATGTACTGGACAATGTTGGAGGAAAGGAGAATATCGTAAGTGCAACCCATTGCATTACCCGTTTACGTTTAATCCTTAAAGATAAAAGTAAAGCGAATATGGAAATGCTTGAGGAAGTAGAAGGTGCAAAAGGGGTTCTTTTCAATAGCGGACAGTTGCAAGTAATTTTCGGAACAGGCACAGTTGAAAAGGTTTACAAAGAATTTGTTGAATTGACAGGAGCTAAGGAAGTATCCGTTTCTGAAATGAAAGACGAAGGAGTTAATAATTCAGGAAATAGACTTCAACGAGCTTTTAAAGTTTTTTCGGATATCTTTATTCCGATTATTCCAGCTTTTATCGGAGCTGCAATGGTTTTAGGAATCCGATCATTGATAACCACTCCTGGAATGTTTGGAATGGATGGCTCATTCGCTGATCACAATGTGTTTCTAAATGATTTATCCAAATTTCTAGGTATTATTGCAACTACATTTGATTATTTACCAGTTTTAGTTATGTATTCTGCAACAAAACGATTTGGCGGAAATCCAATTTTGGGGTTACTTGTAGGATTCGTAATGATTCATCCAGGACTAGTTAATCGTAATGATTTCGTCATGGAGACTGTAAAACCTGATTATTGGCATTTGTTTGGATTAAGTATTCCAGCAGTTGCATTTCAAGGTGGTGTTTTCCCAGCAATTTTGACTTCATGGTTTTTAGCAAAAGTTGAGAAAATTACAAATAAATATTCTCCTCAAGTACTTGCTTACATTTTAGTCCCAACTGTGACAATTGTTCTTGCCAACTTTGCACTATTTTTAGTGTTTGGTCCATTGGGGAATTTTATCGGTAATGTTTTAGGTGGAATCATTGATTTCCTATATATGAAGATGGGTGCCTTTGGTGCTTTTGTTTTTGCAGGCGCGTTACAACCATTAGTTGTAACAGGAACACAACATGCTATTCAAGGTATTGAGGCAAACCTAGTCGCAACAACTGGATTCAATTATATCCAACCTATTTGGTCAGTTTCAATTATTGCCCAAGGTGGCGGTTGTATTGGTATGTATTTACTCTTTAAGAAAAAATCTAAAGATAGAGATATTGCGATTTCAAGCTTTATTCCAACACTAGTAGGTATTACTGAACCGGCTATCTTTGCTGTTAATTTGAAATATTCGATCGTTCCTTTTGTTTGCTCGTTTATTGGTGCTGGTTTTGGTGGAGCATTTATGAAAATTTTTGATGTAAAAGCCATTGGACAAGGATTGACTGTATTGCCAGGTCTGACTATTGCTAATCCAGTTCTTCCTTATATATTTGGTAATCTCATAGCATTCATTTTACCAATCATTTTTATTCTCGCTTATGATAAATATAAAGTATTTATTCCTGAAGCTAAACACCGTAAAGTTGCAGAAAAAACTGACTCAAAAAAATTGCCAGTCCAAGTAAAGTGAGATGAGAGCATGTTTAATTATTTTAGAAAAAATGAAATAAGCGTTGTAGCACCTGCTACCGGTGTTTTTGAAAAACTGTCGGAATTAAGTGATCCAGTCTTTTCAAAAGGAATGATGGGACAAGGATTTGCAGTTGATGCGAGAAATGAAACGATTGTATCCCCAATCGAGGGTTTTGTTTCAAGTATTTTTCCTACAAAACATGCCTTAGGAATAAAAACAAAATCAGGAATTGAGTTACTTGTACATGTAGGAATGGATACAGTTGAATTAAGTGGTGAGGGATTTGATATTAGAGTTCAAGAAGGACAAAAGGTGAAGGCTGGGGATATTCTTATGACCATTGATTTTGTAGTTTTTGAAAAGAATCACAAGGCTAAAGATGTCATTGTTGTTTTTCCAGACTACCAAGATGAAATTTTCATTCCGAAACTTGAAGAAGTAAAACAAGGACAAGAATTGTTTGTTCTTGGCTAATGATAAGTAATTAATAATAGAATCGAGGAAAATGTATGGTTTTTGGGGCTATTGAAGCTGGTGGAACAAAATTTGTTTGTGCCATTGGAGATAAAGATTTGAACATATTTGAAAAAGTCAGCTTTCCCACGACTACACCCAAAGAAACAATGAATTTAGTTTTAGATTTTTTTAATCATCATAAAGATGATTTAGAAGGTATCGGAGTGGGTTCGTTCGGTCCTATTGACATTCATTGTGAATCTAAAACATATGGTTTCATCACTTCAACGCCAAAACTTGCTTGGCAGTATTTTGATTTTATTGGAAGCTTAAAAAAGCATTTTAATATTCCAATTGCTTGGACGACTGATGTGAATGCTTCTTGCTATGGTGAACATGTTTCAGGAAATGGTAGAGGCCATTCAAGTGTTGTTTACTATACCGTAGGAACGGGCATAGGAGGTGGCGCTATCCAAAACGGAAACTTCATTGAAGGTTTTAGTCATCCAGAAATGGGACATATGATTGTAAAACGACACATTAAAGACAATTTTTCTGGGACATGTCCATTCCACGATGATTGTTTAGAGGGCTTGGCTGCTGGTCCAGCAATCGAAAGAAGATCAGGTACAAAGGGACAAGAGTTGACTGAAAATGACGTTGCTTGGGAAATAGAAGCTTATTACATTGCTCAGTGTGCGTATAATACAACATTGATGCTATCACCCGATGTCATTATATTTGGTGGTGGAGTGATGAAACAAGAACACTTAAAAAAGAGAGTACAAGATAAGTTTATTGAGTTGATCAATGGATATGTCGCTATTCCCGATGTTGAAAATTATATTATGACACCAAAATTGTTAGATAATTCAGGTATTGTAGGTTGTCTAGCTTTAGCAAGAGACGCTAAAGAAAAAGCTTAATTTGGAAAAAAGATCGTCTCGACTATTTGTTTGGTTGATGCGATCTTTTTTATTCAATTAGTAATTGAAGGGACGCCTAAAAGTGAAAAAAAATGAAAGATGAAGTATTAGAGTATATTAAAAATAATTTGCAGGATTGCAGTTTCTCCGCCCAAGACATTGCAATGAAATTTTGTATTAAAATAAATGTTGCCTCCCACTATTTGAATCAGTTATTTTCTGATGGAAATTACTAATGAAACTGGGCGTTTTCTAACTGGCTGGGTGGCAACAAAAGAGGATGAGAATGATCAAAATATCTGGGATTGGGGTGGGGCATTCGTCCCACATCAGATTATTCAAAAGGAAGACAAAACTCTTGGAGTTAAGCTGCCTGAAAACATAATCAAAAACTTTAAAGAAACCATTCCATTTTCAAGTTTTGAGTTAGAAAAGCAGTTTGGTAAAAAAGAAAGAGTCATTGTTCCTGAAATCAAAGATTACTTTTTATTTGAAACCACTTTGACGATTGCATCGAAGACAAAGGAATTTGCATTAAAACTGTTTACAGATAGAGATACTCAAGAAGGATATGAGTTTCGTATTTCATTGATTAATAATCAGCTTACTTTCGGAAAAACTCCGAACTATCCTTGGCCCCAAATGTTTGATAAGGGGTTGCAACGTCCCCTTTTTTTAGAAATTGGCAAAGAATATGAACTAAAGTTAATTGTTGATGATACAATAGCTGTTTTATACATTAATAATGTTGCTTTAAGTACGAGAATGTATGATAAGGTCGGAACAGCATTAAGTATGACTGTTACTGAGGGAGTGATCAAGCTAGACGAAATAGATTATTCAATAAATTATGAATGTGGATTTTAAAGCAACAGAAGGGATGATATAAGTGAAATTAAATGGTTTACAACATATTGGAATTCCAACAAAAGATTTTGAAGCTTCAAAAATCTTTTATAAATCCTTGGGGTTTCGGCAAATTAATGAAGAAATGAATGCGGAAAGTAAAGTCGGCTTTTTCGAGTTGAATGGAATGATAATTGAAATATGGGAAGATAAAACTACTGAGTGTAGAGGTGCTATTGATCATTTAGCATTAGATACAGATGATATAGACGAAGCATTCAATTCAATTCAAGATTTAGGATATGAATTATTAGATAAAAATATTATGGAATTACCATTCTGGGAAAAAGGAATCCGTTACTTTAATTTCTACGGACCAAATCATGAGATTATAGAGATTAGCCAAGTGAAGAAATAAATAGATAACGAAGTGCTTTAAGTTGGTATGAACGAAAAGTACTTCGTTTTTTGGTATCAGCATTTCAATAGTTTAATGAGAATTTACTATTTCAAATTAATTCAAAGTGACAGTGTTTTTTACTTATTTGGTTTCAAATTTTGTAATCCTTCCTATTTATTGGAATACACTCCACATTTTGTATACAAGTCATATCATGTTTTAGCAAAGCTCTTACCAAGCAAAGTTATAATGATGTTTTCCAAAGTTTGATCTTTCGATGGAGGCTAACACATATTTTTTGCAGGACAGCCAAAATTAGATGTATAGAATAGAGTTTGTGAGGCGTATAGACAGTTTATTGTCTGTATGCTTTTTTTTATTTTGAAAAATTTTTAGTATTTTTCGAAAAATGCTCACTCCTAGATTGTAGTAATAATGGAAAGGGATAGAAGTAAAACGAGTTGAATGAATTTTTTGAGGAGGAGAATTTTATGGGCGACTCAGAGGAAACCCACATTCGGCACGTGTTTGACAGTTTTTGTAAGAAAGTAGTCCGCAATGAGGCATTAAACATTCAAAAGAAATACGTAAGATTTCGCCAACGTCAAATTTCAATGGAAATATTAGAACAAAAAGGGTTAGGTACAGAGTTCTATTATTCAGAACCAAATTTGAATAATAGTGGCAGTTATATTGTTCTTGGTATAAAGATCTATATTTCAAATGAGGCGTTGGCAAATGCGATTGCAGAACTACCTAGTCTAAGGCAAGAAATCATTTTGATGTCCTTCTTCATCGGTCTCAATGATCGTGAAATTGGCGATATTATTGGGAAAAGTCTTGGCAGTGTTTGGTATCAACGACAAGTGGCTTTAGAAGATTTAGGAGAATTTTTGGGTGACGACTATGAAGAAAAATAGGCGATCCATACCTTCTATACCCAGAGCAATCAGCGAGGGTTATTACAAGTCATCACTGAATTGCGTAAAGACGAATCACCAGTCGTAGAAAATATCGCGGATCATATTGAGTCCTTTACTGATTATGATTTTGCCCATTTGCTTTTCTCAGATGGCTCGATTACCCAATCGATTAGTTTAGACAAACAGTTGAATATTATTCAAGTGGCAGATCTGGTTTTACCAGATGCAGAAACGACTTTTGAAGAATATACCACCATGGAATTGCTTAGTGTTTCCATGCTAATCGTTATATCCACTTTTGCTTTGGATTTTATCCATAGTAACCGAGAAATCTTCAAGATTGTGGACTTGGATGAAGCTTGGAGTTTCCTTCAAGTCGCTCAAGGAAAAACACTCTCCAACAAACTAGTTCGTGCTGGCCGTGCCATGAATGCTGGTGTTTATTTTGTCACGCAAAACAGTGACGATTTACTGGATGAACGCTTGAAAAACAATATCGGCTTAAAGTTTGCTTTTCGTAGTACCGATATTCATGAGATCAAAAAGACTTTGGAATTCTTTGGTCTGGATCAAGAAGACGAAAGCAATCAGAAACGATTACGGGATTTAGAAAATGGCCAATGCTTGATGCAAGATTTGTATGGTCGGGTAGGAGTGGTTCAGGTTCATCCAGTCTTTGAAGAACTCTTCCATGCCTTTGATACCCGTCCGCCGGTTCAAGAGAGAATGGAGTGAGGGGATGAAAAAGAAACTTTTTCGGACTGTGGGAATTGTTTTGGTTTGTCTATTTTCTCTTATCATCCTTTTGAGCTTAATCGGGACGGTGGCAGAGGCAACAGGCCTTGTAGATGATACGGTGGAGGCAGGGAATCTTTACTCCCAATATTCTTTGAACAACTATCAACTGGATTTCTTTGTCGATAGTTCTTGGGATTGGCTGCCTTGGAATTGGGGGGATGGACTAGGCAAAAGCGTGATGTATGGTCTTTATGCCATAACCAATTTTATTTGGACCGTTAGTTTGTATTTGTCGAATGCCACAGGTTATGTGGTTCAAGAGGCTTATAAATTGGATTTTATTTCGGATACGGCTGAAAGTATTGGGAAGAATATCCAGACGCTAGCTGGTATAAACGAAAATGGTTTTCAAACTTCTGGATTCTACTTTGGATTTCTGTTATTGATGATTTTGGCATTAGGAGCTTATGTTGCGTACACCGGATTGATTAAACGAGAAACCACCAAAGCAGTTCGGGCCGTGATAAATTTTGTGATGATCTTTCTACTTTCAGGTTCCTTTATTGCCTATGCGCCTACTTATATCACAAAAATCAATGATTTTAGCTCAGATGTCAGTGAAGCGGCTCTTAGCCTCGGTACTGATATTGTGGTACCTAATTCGGAAAGCCAAGGAAAAGATAGTGTGGATTTGATCCGTGATAGTTTGTTTTCCATCCAAGTCCAACAACCCTGGTTACTATTGCAATTCGATGATTCCAATATAGAAGAAATAGGAGAAGAGCGAGCCAATAAGATTTTATCTGTAAGTCCTGATGAAAATAAGGGGAAGGATCGGGAAGGAGCGGTTAAAGCCGAGATTGAAGACAACGACAATGCGAATCTAAGTATTACGAAGACCATGAACCGCTTAGGAACCGTGGTCTTTTTGGTGTTGTTCAATATTGGGATCTCCTTCTTTGTCTTTCTCCTAACCGGGATTATGTTGTTTTCGCAAATTCTCTTCATTATCTTTGCGATGTTTCTTCCTATCAGTTTCTTATTGTCCATGTTGCCGACTTATGAGAGCTTGGGGAAGAAGGCGATTATTCGTTTATTCAATACGATCATGATGCGAGCGGGAGTCACACTGGTAATCACGACTGCATTTAGTATTTCCACGATGTTTTTCACTATTTCAGCCACCTATCCATTCTTTATGGTGGCGTTTCTTCAAATTGTGACTTTTGCCGGGATTTATTTCAAATTGGGGGACACTATGAGTATGTTTAACCTCCAAAGTAATGATAGTCAGTCCATGGGCAGAAGAGTGATGCGCAAACCGCAAATATCTATCTTAATGAATTTGATAGCTTCCTTGAAGTAAGAGGGCACAAGTTCGTTCGTTACGCCGATGACTGTAACATCTACATCAGGAGTAATCGAGCAGGACATCGAGTGATGAGTAACGCCATCAACTTTCTGGAAGGTGAACTGATGCTCACTGTCAATCGTGAAAAGAGTGCGGTAGGAAGTCCCTTGAAACGAAAGTTTCTTGGATTTTGTATCCACCCAACGAAGAAAGGTATTAAGATTCGTCCTCACAATAAAGCTAAAGTAACGGTGAAACAGAAATTGAAGAAAATCACAAAACGTAACCGTGGGCGAAGTGTGGCAGTTCTATTCAAGGAAATCAAACAGCTGATGAACGGTTGGATAAACTATTATGGCATTGGTGAAATGAAGAAGTTTATGAATGAGCTGAATGGATGGTTGAAGCGTAGAATCCGACAATACATCTGGAAACAATGGAAAAATCCACGAACCAAAAGAAGAAATTTGATGTTGTTAGGAATCGATAAACACAAAGCATATGAGTGGTCGTATACTAGGAAAGGTTATTGGAAAATAGCCAAAAGTCATATCCTTCATCGCTCGTTTACAGACAAAGAACTGGTATCTCGAGGATATATGGATATATCCTCGAAATACCAGTTCGTACACTCAAATTATTGAACCGCCTTATACGGGTCCGTACGTACGGTGGTGTGAGAGGGGTGCGAACCTATGCGTTCGGACCTCTACTCGATTTCTGAACAAACGATGTTTAAGAAGCAGCTTATTCGGGAAATAAACAGAAATTTCATAAAAATTTTAAAAACATCGAGTACGGACCGTTCAACATTAGCTCCTATGTTACTGTGTTTCTTGTCTCGATTTTATGAAGAAAAAGAAAATAATCAGATTTATTGTAGTCGAGAGAGTCTTTCTCTTGGCTTTTTTATTGAGTCCTGTATGGATAGCAAATTGGTGATGAGAGGCTACTAAAAATTCATCAATTCTACAACAATAAAATATGTAACATATAGCTGACAGTTTTGAATCGGGTTGCAAGTAATTAGCACCATGCAGTATTGCGGTCGAGGCTGGCTTTGGTATTTTAGCCGCTGGTTCTTGCTGTTACTGATTCCTTGTATTGGCAGTTTCTTCTTTAATGCTTGGATTGGCGGGGCATTGGCGCCAGGGATTGTGCTGATTCTGATTGGTTGCTGGCTAGACAGTCATTATCAAGGCTACCAGATTCAGAGCAGACATCGCCTGTGCATCCAGGGCTATCTGATGCTGACCCGGCAGTTGACCTATGTGGAGAAAAACAAGCTCCAGGCGTTTTCCGTCAACAGCAGTCTTTGGATGGCGAAAAAAGGTATCGGCAGTGTGGAGCTGGCGATTAAAAAAGCAGCGGTAGCGGTATGATGCACCTGCGTTACTTGGAGACAGCGGTGATTCGAGAGTTGCAGGAGTTCTTCCGGGGGAGGAGCGAGCAATAGAAGGGAGAAGACTCGGCTTGGTGTCGGGTCTTTTTTAGTGTTGTCATAATAGTGGATCGATATTATGCGAAATTAGGTAGCAAAAACGCTTGATTTCTTTTACTATAGAGGAGAACGATAATGTAAGAGACATAGTTAACTACCTTCTTTAAACGACAGGAGTGAAACACCGTGGAAATTCGAAAAGAATATCTCTTTGATAATATGAAAATCGCCTATGATCAGCTGTTGTACCGTATCGGTAGTTATCATTATAATTGGCATCCAGAGATTGAGCTGCTTTGGTTGATTACGGGGAAGATTGAGGTCAATGTGGATGGGCAAAGCTTTTCCTTAGACGAAAATGACTTGCTAGTGATTAACTCGAACTGTGGTCATGCGACATTCGCGACGGTGCCGAACAGCATCGCCATGAGACTACATATTTCTCCAGAATTTTTTTCTTCCCAAGGGATCGATATTTCGGAAGGACGATTTGAATTAAACTCCAGTGATGAACCCCGCAATCCGCTCTTTCAACTGTTGCGCAAAGACTTGTCCCAACTACAATTACTTAATAATGAAAAAAGGACTAGTAAGTTGAAAAACAATGCCTTGCTATTTAAGATTGCCGAGATTTTATTTGAATTTTTTACGTCAGACACTAAGCAGGGTGGTTACTCCGTGGGCCAGAAGCGGATATTCTTGGATCATGCCATTCAGTACATCGAAGAAAACTGTAGTGGGGAGCTGACCTTGGAACAATTGGCGAAGGAATGCAACTATTCCACGACCTATCTCTCTAAGATTTTTAAAATCGAGTTAGGCATCAATTTTTATGAATACCTGACCCGTTGTCGGCTGCAAAAAGGAATCCGAGAGTTGGCCATGACGACTAAAAAGGTGGCGACCATCTCCTTCGAAAATGGCTTTAGTGATGTGAAGTCATTTAACAAGGCCTTTCGAAAGCATTTCGGTACCACTCCCTCAGAATACCGGAAACAGATTGACTCTGATCTTCGAGAAATCGATCGCAACTTTAAGGCAAACTTGGACGAGGAGCAGGCAGCTATTAAAGAAAAATTGATTCGCTATCAACAATACGATGATTCTTTTCAAAATCCTTGCGTGAACTGTAGTAGTAAAGAATACGAAGAAAAATACTATGACTTGATGACCAATCTTCGTCGAATAGTGAAGTGAGTGCATCTTTTTAATGGGCGAATCACAAAAATGTGGTTAGCCCGTTTTTTGTTTCGAATAAAATGAAAACGAATACAAAGTTGTTAATAGCACTTGTTTTTCCCCCTATTTTTCTTATGCTGCTTTGCTTACTTAAGGTTCTTTTTTATGGAAGTCTGATTGTGTTTTTATCAGAGAAGTAAAGAAGAATTGGATAGTTTAGAAAGCTATTTCAAGCCATAATATAGAAAATGTTAGGAGGCAGAAACAATGAAATACACTTATGAAGAAAAAGTACTTTCTCCTGAAGCACAGAAGATGAGAGACATTCTTGTGGAATACATCACCGTCGTAGGGAGAAGACTTCCGGATGATGTGACCAAGAAGCTAGACGAACTGTCAAAAATCGAGGTAGATCCATTGCAACAGCTTGTCTATGACACAATGCGCGAAAACCAAATGTTGGCGGAAAAACTGAACCGACCTAGCTGCCAAGATACTGGGGCACTTCAGTTTTTCATCAAATGTGGTTCCAATTTTCCACTTTTAGGTGAATTAAAGGACATCTTAAAAGAAGCTGTGTATCTAGCGACGAAAAAAGCCCCTTTGCGTCACAATGCGGTGGAAACCTTTGACGAATACAATACCGGACTAAACATCGGTACTGGCTTGCCAAGTATCTTTACGGATATTGATGGCGACGGGGACGAGATGGAAATGTACGTCTACATGGCTGGGGGCGGTTGTAGCTTGCCTGGGGCCGCAAAAGTCTTGATGCCAGGGGAAGGATACGAAGGCGTCGTACGCTTTGTGATGGATCAGATGACTAGTTACGGAATCAACGCTTGCCCGCCACTGCTTGTGGGAATAGGGATTGGGACTTCCGTGGAAGCGGCGGCCATGAACTCAAAATTGGCTTTAATGCGGGAAGTTGACAGCGTGAGCGAAAACCCAAATGCCGCAAAGATGGAACGGTTATTGGAAGATGGCATCAACAACATTGGCTTGGGGCCTCAGGGCTTTGGTGGAAAGAAATCCGTTATGGGAGTGAACATCAATAACACTGCCCGCCATCCATCGGTAATCGGAGTAGCCGTGAACGTTGGCTGCTGGTCTCACCGACGAGGAAAGATTAACTTCGACAAAGACTTAAATTACACCTTACCATTGCAAAAAGACTATCAGCTCTTTATTTAACGTAATTTTTAGAAATGAGGAGAGTAAGCATGAAAGAATATCATTTGAAAACACCGGTATCTGCTGAGGACATCAAGGATATCCGGATTGGCGATATTGTTTATTTAGAAGGAACTTTAGTTACTTGCCGAGATGTGGCACACCGGCGGGTTGTAGAAGAGGGACTACCATTACCAGTGGATGTAAAGGACAAGGCCATTCTTCATGCAGGTCCCATCGTTAAGGACCACGGCAACAATGAGTATGAAATGATTTCGGTAGGACCAACCACCAGCATGCGGATGGAAAAATTTGAAGAAGCTTTCATCGAGGAAACCGGCGTTCGTTTGATTGTCGGTAAAGGTGGCATGGGACCAGGGACAGAAGCTGGCTGTAAGAAATACAAAGCCTTGCATTTGGTTTATCCAGCAGGCAATGCGGTGTATGCAGCAGAAAAAGTGGAACGAATCGTGGACGCTCAGTGGAAAGACTTGGGAATGCCGGAAACGCTTTGGGTCAATGAAGTGAAAAACTACGGTCCGCTGATTGTCTCCATCGATACAGAAGGCAGCAATCTTTTTGAACAAAACAAAGTTGAGTTCAATAGACGCAAAGAAGCTGAGATTGAGCGCATCTGTAAGGAAGTGCGCTTCATCAAGTAACCATTAACAGAAATAAGAGGTGATTCGTTTGTTGTTAGTATTAGCACTGTTAATGATTGTAACCTTTATATTCTTGCTATCGAAAAATAAACTGTCGATTGTCGGCGCCTTGACCCTAGTGCCCCTGTTTTTCGGGGTGCTAGTGGTACTGCTGACGAACTCGACGTTTGCCGACCTGTTTCAATGGATTACCGATGCTCTGTTTTACAAAGTCGATCCAGAAACCGCCAAAGTCAGTATGGGGGTCATCTCTCCGGGGCTGTTGATATTATTTGCGGTAATGTACTTCGATTTGATGCTGAACGTGGGCTTGTTTGACCCCTTATGCGAGTTCTTCATTAAGAAGGCGAAAGGAGATCCGTTGAAAGTCACTATGGCCACTGTATTGACGGCCACCGTGGTGACGATGAATGGTGATACCACAACGACCATTATTATCTGTGTGGCTGCATTTGTAGAACTGTATCGGTCGATGCGGATGAAGCTTAGCTATTTGGCAATCTTGATTGTGACGCCTATTGGGATTTTCAATCAACTTCCTTGGGGTGGACCGACCATTGCGGCCAGTACAGCTATGGAAGTGCCGATTAATGAACTGTTCAGCGCTTTATTACCAGGTTTATTAGCTGCCGAAATCTTTGCAATTTTCTTAGCTTATCGTTTAGGGAAAAAGGAACGCAAGCGGTTAGGTTGGTGCAATGGAGCGGATGCGGACATTGATCACGTGATGATGGAAAAAATGCTGGATTGTATTCGGGCGAAAGATCCCGAGTTGAAACGGCCGAAACTATTTTGGTTCAATTTGCTTTTGACCCTCGGAATTTTGTATTTATTGATTCAAGGTTTCGCCCATGGTGCTGTGCTATTCATGATTGGTAGCGCTATTGTCTTGACGGTGAACTATCGGAAAGTCAGCATTATTAATGAACGCATAGATGCAATCGCTTCCGATGCGTTAGCGCCTGCATTGGCAACCTTTGCTGCTGGGGTTTTCTCCGGAGTCTTATCCGGCAGTGGCATGGCGACCGCATTGGCTTCCGGAATGACGATGATTATTCCAGATGGGCTAGGAGCACACATGGCACCAATCTATGCTGTTATTTCGGCACCGGCGATTACGTTCTTACCTCAGGATGCTTTCTACTTTGGGATTGCCAAAGTAGTGGGAGAAGTGATGGAGCAGTATGGCATTACACCACTCCAAGCTGCTGTGGCTTCTATGGTAGGTCAATCATTCCGGTTGATTTCACCGGTCATTCCGGCTTTGTTCATGCTGACGGATTCCACTGAAATGAACTTTGTTGATTTCCAGAAGAAATACGTGAAGTACTGCTGGCCAATTCTGATTATTTACTTAGTTGTGTATGCCTTAACCGGTGCTTTACCAATTTAGTTGTTGAGTTGGAAGTTATATTCGTTATGCCACGGGTATATCGTTTATGGCTTCCTTTCTTATTCAAAAGGAGAGAAAGAATGAACTTTTTACAGCGTTTTAAGAAAAAGCGCCTTGACGAGCAGGCCGTGGAGGAATCAATGCAACCAGCGGCTCCTTACGTTGCGTTACCGAAATATGTCGAATGCGAGCCAGATCAATTGTTGCTTTTAAGTCTTGTGGCCGGGGCGATAGGAGCTGGGGACAATCCTACTAGTCGCTTTGCCTTGAAGAAGGCTTGGCAAAGAAATCCCGAACTTCAGCGTGTTGCGGTACTTGCCACGGCAATCGCTGCCCAAGATGCCCCCACCAGCAGATTTATCGTTAAAAAAATCGAGAAGGAGAATCAAGATGTTACGAAAATTTAAGATTGCCATCGATGGCACAGAGTACTTAGTGGAGATGGAAGAAATCGGCGGTACTCCCGCCCAAGCCGCATCATTAGCTGCACCAGCTCAGTCAGTTCAGCCACCAGTTCAAGCGGCACCTGTACCAGTAGAAGCAAGTGCTCCAGTTACCAGTCAAGCTGTTGGGGAGATGAAAGCGGCCAGTGAGGTAATCACCGCGCCAATGCCAGGGACTGTTCTGAAAATTTTAGTCAATGTAGGGGATGAAATTGTGGCTAATCAGCCATTGTTGATTCTTGAAGCGATGAAGATGGAAAATGAAATTGTTGCGAATAAAGCAGGTGTCGTGGAAGCAATCGCAGTCGCACAAGGTGAGATGGTGAATCCAGGTGATTCATTAATCGGCATAGCTTAAAAAGGAGAGGTATACAGTGGAAACGTTAGTTCAAGGCCTACAAGGCATGGGCCAAGAGCCCGGACGAATTGTCATGATGATTATCGGTGGAATTTTGATGTATTTGGGCATCAAAAAAGAATACGAACCTACCTTGCTCGTACCCATGGGACTGGGGACTATTTTAGTGAATTTCCCAAATTCTGGGGTGTTAAGCGCTGGGGGAGAAGCAGGGCCGTTTCAAGTCCTATTTGATATAGGAATTAGTACCGAGTTATTCCCATTGCTTCTATTTATTGGGATTGGAGCGATGATTGATTTTGGCCCGTTGCTGCAAAATCCCTTTTTATTACTGTTTGGTGCGGCAGCTCAGTTTGGCATTTTCTTCACGATTATCATGGCCGTCCTATTAGGATTTAATTTAAATGATGCGGCTTCTATCGGAATTATCGGGGCAGCGGATGGGCCAACTTCCATCTTTGTGGCAAATACGCTGAATTCGAAATATATGGGGGCAATCATGGTAGCGGCGTATTCGTATATGGCACTAGTACCAATCATTCAACCTGTAGCTATCAAAGCCGTGACCACGAAAAAAGAGCGTAAGATTCGCATGCGCTATCAAGCTGGGGAAGTTTCCCAAACTGCGAAAATCCTTTTTCCAATCGTGATTTCGATTGTGGCGGGATTGATTGCGCCGGTTTCCTTACCCTTAGTTGGTTTCTTGATGTTTGGGAATCTATTACGAGAATGTGGCGTTTTGGATCGGCTATCAATCACTGCACAAAATGAATTGGTGAATATTATTAGTATTTTACTCGGTTTGTCGATTTCCGTAAAAATGCAGTACGAAGAATTTCTTCAAGTGGATACCTTAATGGTCATCGGGCTAGGACTCGTGGCTTTCGTGATGGATTCGGTAGGCGGTGTGCTCTTTGCCAAATTGCTTAACTTATTCCGCAAAGAAAAGATCAATCCGATGATTGGGGCGGCGGGTATTTCCGCATTCCCTATGTCCAGTCGAGTGATTCAAAAGATGGCAACGGAAGAAGATCCGCAAAATTTCATTTTAATGCATGCGGCAGGAGCCAATGTCTCTGGTCAGATTGCTTCGGTAATTGCCGGTGGTTTGCTGTTAGCACTGCTCGCTTAGGAGGAGAATAAAATGTCAGAAGCTTTACTAAAATCGCTTGAATTGCTTGTATTCGGATGGGGTGGCGTGTTTATCGTCATTTTCATTATTTACTTGGCTTCCATCTTATTAAGCAAAATGTTTCCAGTAAAGAAATAGGGGATGAAATCATTGGAAAAACGTATTCGCTTCACAGAAACTGTATTACGAGATGGGCAACAAAGCCAAATCGCCACGAGAATGACTACCGCTGAGATGACCCCAGTTCTCCAAACCTTAGACGAAGCAGGGTATCATGCTTTGGAAGTTTGGGGTGGCGCGACCTTTGATTCCTGCCTGCGTTTTCTAAATGAAGACCCGTGGGAACGTCTGCGCACCATCCGACAAGAAGTCAAAAACACCAAATTGCAAATGTTGCTCCGGGGACAAAATTTATTAGGCTATAAGAATTATCCCGATGATATCGTTCGAGCGTTTATCACGAAATCGATTGAAAACGGCATTGATATCATTCGCGTTTTTGATGCTTTGAACGATTTGCGTAATTTGGAAACAGCAATCGCTGCTACCAAGGAAGCAGGGGGCCATTGCCAAGTTGCGATTTCTTATACCACTAGTGATTTTCATACCATCGATTATTATCGTGGATTGTCCAAGGAAATCGCCAAAATAGGGGCGGACTCCCTGTGTATCAAAGACATGGCAGGAGTACTCACGCCACAGAAAGGGTACGAGTTGGTATCACAGATTAAAGATTCCACGGAATTGCTAGTCGATGTTCATACTCATGCGACCAGTGGAATTGCGGAAATGACCTATTTGAAAGTCGCTGAAGCAGGGGCAGATATTATCGATACAGCTATTTCTTCCTTTGCGGGAGGAACCAGTCAACCAGCCACGGAATCCTTAGCCTTGGCCTTTGAGGAACTGGGCTATGATACAAGACTCGATTTAGGAAAAATCAATGAAGCTGCCGAATACTTTAATCCGCTTCGAGATCGTTTTCGGGCAGAGGGCCTACTGAATGCAAAGGTCAAAGATACTGAACCCAAAACGCTGATTTATCAAGTGCCTGGGGGGATGTTGTCCAACTTATTGAGCCAGTTAAAAGAGTTAGGCCTGGAACAACGCTATGAGGAAGTATTGGCGGAGGTACCAAAAGTACGGGCTGATTTGGGCTTTCCCCCACTGGTAACACCTCTTTCGCAAATGGTGGGGACCCAGGCGGTGATGAATGTGCTTACTGGAGAGCGCTACAAAAATGTGCCTCTAGAAATCAAAGACTATGTGAGAGGCTTATATGGCAAGTCACCGGTAGCGATTGCTCCAGAAATACGCCAGCAAATCATTGGAGATGAAGCGGTCATCACTCAACGGCCAGCGGATTTACTTGCTCCTGGTCTGTCTCAGATGGAGTTCGAGATTGAAGAATACGCGAAATCTCCAGAGGATGTTCTGAGTTATGCGCTCTTTCCAGATCAGGCACGGGATTTTTTAGGTAGGCGGGAAGATCCATTCTATGATGTTCCGCTTCAGAAAGTTTCCGTTTCGTTAGATATTAACTGATTTTGAAAAATCTAAATTGACCTAACTGAATAGTTTTAATGCAAGGTCCCTACTTTTGATAGATATTCTAAGGGTAGGGACTTTTTATCGCTTTATTATAGGATGGATGTTATTAAATTTTGAATTACTAGATTACGGGAATAGGACATGAAATTTTTTGGAAGATGAGAAATTTTATCTTAGTTTATTAAAAAAAGTTTTTTTAGAGATATAAGAATGCTTTGGTTTGAATTTAGGAGGAATCACGATATGGCAAGTGTTGGTACATTTTCACATGAAGAAATCACGATAGAGAATAAGGCATTTTCTAGTTTTAAAACAATTATAGAAAGTGCTTTTTATGGCAATAATGTCCAAGTTATTAGCGATTTAGCCAGCGCTTATGATTTGGCAAGGAAAGCGCCCGGTGCTGTTGTTACGGATATGCCGGTAAGTCATGCAACTGATTTAGGCTTACCAGAGGATGCTAAAGTAATTGTTTTTAATGATGGAAAAGTCACTGGACGAACTGCATCGGCTCGTCGTGTCATTGGACAACCAGGAATCGACAAGACTTTATATGAAGGCGTATTGCGAGATGCTTTGGCCCAAGGAACTCATAAGAAGTTCTATGCAGGAGAAGTCGTGGTGGGGTTGGATAAGGATTTCATGGTAAAAGCACATCTTATATTACCAGAAAACTACGAGACGAATTTCTACTCCTATCTTTTGAATTTCCAAATTATGAATCAGGAATGGCGAGCGCTGTACCAAGACTCTAAGAATTATCCTGAGACGGATATTTATTTGTATGCAGATCCGGATTGGACACATCCAGCTTTTCCTCATGGTTTAGCACTATTTGATTCAGAACACAATGTAGCAGCTATATTAGGTTTAAAATATTTTGGAGAATTAAAAAAAGCCACTCTGACTTTGGCATGGTCTATCGCTCATCGAAATGGGTATGTAGCGTGTCACGGTGGGATGAAGGAATATCAATTCTCAGATAAAAAATTTACCATGGCGGCTTTTGGGCTCTCTGGTTCTGGAAAATCCACAATTACTTTGGCCGAGCATAATGATAAATACCAAATAAAGGTACTTCACGATGATGCATTTGTCATTAATCAATTAGATGGCTCTACCACAGCATTAGAGCCGTCCTATTTTGATAAGACACAAGATTATTCTTTGACGGATCCAGCGATCAATTTCTTTATGACTTGTCAAAATGTTGGCGTGACGTTGGATAATGATGGGAAGAAAGTCATTGTCACTCAAGATATACGAAATGGAAATGGGCGAACGGTGAAATCACGATATGTGACGCAAAATCGAGTAGACCATCTATGTTCATCTCTTGATGCGATTTTCTGGATTATGAAAGATGATACGTTGCCTCCAGTAGTGAAGATTGATGATTCGGTTTTGGCGGCAGTCTTTGGTTTAACTTTGGCTACAAAACGCTCTACAGCTGAAAATATTGTTGATAATAAAGATCGAGATAACTTGGTGATTGAACCTTTCGCTAATCCATTTCGAGTTTACCCACTAGGAGAAGATTTTGAAGATTTCAAAACGCTTTTTAATAAAAATCAGACAGCTTGTTATATCTTAAATACCGGATTTTATCAAGGTAAAAAAGTCACTCCACAAGATACTCTTTCTTCAATTGAAAAAATTGTGGAAAAACAAGCAAAGTTTGTCTCTTTCGGTCCAATTTCAGGAATGAATTATCTACCATCAGAAGGCTTTGAAGTAAATTTTGATGATGCGAAATATATGAAAGCTTTAAGAGAGCGGATGGAAAGCCGATTAACCTTTATTTTGAATCAAAATTCGGAAAGGGAAGGGTATAACGCATTACCAGAAGAAGCAATTACTACTATGAGAAGAGTGATTACAGAGTTATCTTGATTGTAGATGCTCCTTTAAATTATGTAAAATGGTTGCATTGTAATAATCTCAAAGGGGTAATTTGAAAGACTACCCTTTGAGATTATAGTATTTATTCTGAATAAATTGGAGAATAAAAATAATAAGGATTATTATCTGCATCCTTTGGAAACGGAGTTACGTTAGAGTATGTTCGCTACACGTTGCATTAACCAAGAAATGGAGGCCTGAGATGATTCAACGGTTGGCTCTATGGAACCATCTATTGTATGCATTAAAAATTGGTATTGGTAGTGGCGTATCAATCTATATAGCGGAAAGTTTGCAATTGGAATATGCTTCATCAGCGGGCATCATCACGTTACTAACTATTGCTTCCACAAGATCCGAGACTCTGCGTATAGGATTGCATCGTATAATCACATTTATTGGAACCGTGGTATTATGCGGGCTAATGAACTCAGTGATTAGTGCGGAGTGGATTGCTTATGGTATCGTTATGGTCGTTCTGACTTTTGCCTTGAGTTTACGTGATTTGCTCAAAACACTCTCGGGAAATGCAGTCGTGGTGAGTCATTTGTTGCGAGCGCCAGATCAAATAATTACAATCGAAAATCTAGTTAATGAGTTTTCATTATTGTTGATTGGGCTAGTGATTGCCATTGTCGTCAATCATTTTCAAAATTGTGAAAGTCAGAAGAAATACTTAGAAAAGGCAGTGGAGTCTACGGATCGAGAAATGCAGAAAATTTTTTATAAACTTTCTGCTTATTTGAAGGATCCCACACTTAACAATCAAGTTTGGGAAGACATCATTCAGCTGGAAAAAGACATCTTAGGATATACGGCGATTGCTTTTCAATACCAACAAAACCGTCTTCCACGAAAAGATCATTATTATGTGAATTATTTTGAAATGCGTCTGCAACAGAGCGGTGTGCTCCATAATCTCCATTATGAGATAAAAAATATACGAGTATTTCAAAGTGATTCACAAATTGTAGCTGAGTTTCTTGACTCGATGATTGACTATTTGTCTAAAATGAATTCTCCTCTAATCCAGCTGCATAAAGTAGCTGATTTGATTCTATATATTCAACAAAACAACTTACCTACGACTCGTGAGGAGTTTATTAGTAAAGTACGTCTTTACCATATAGTGATGAACATCGAAGAATTTTTGAAGTTTAAAGAACGTTTTGTGGCAACTTTAGACAAGTAAATCTGAAATAAGCGTTTTTGATAACTCAGATTTCACCTTTCACTTGAGTAATTAGATTGTAAGTAACTCATAAGCTTCATGGCATGTTGATATTTTGAATAATAAAAAATAATTCTGATAATAAATTAATCCGTTTGTGAGGCGTATAGACAGTTTTTGTCTGTATGCCTTTTTTATTTTAAAAAAATTTGTCTTTTTTCGAAAAATGCTCACTCCCAGATTGTAGTAATAATGGAAAGGGATAGATATGAAAACGAGTTGAATGATTTTTTTGAGGAGGAAAATGTTATGGGCGACTCTAAAGACACCCACATTCAACATATGTTTGACAGTTTTTGTAAGAAAGTAGTCCGCAATGAAGCATTCAATATTCAAAAGAAAGATGCGAGATTTCGCCAGCGTCAAATTTCAATGGAGACATTGGAACAAAAAAGTCTAGGTACAGAATTCTATTATTCTGACACGAGGCTGAATGGTAATGGGAAGTTTCCTGTCTTAGGAATCGAAATTTTAATAGGCAATGAAGTATTGGCAAATGCAATTGAACAATTGGCTAGTGTTAGACAAGAGATCATCTTAATGTCGTTTTTCATCGGTCTCAATGATCGTGAAATTAGTGAAATAGTCGGAAAAAGTCTTGGAAGTGTTTGGTATCAACGTCAGGAAGCCTTAGAAGATCTGAACAGGATATTAGGTGACAGTTATGAAGAAAACTAAACGATATATACCGTCCATACCAGTAGAAACGATTAAAGCTGCAAGCTCCGGCGATTCAATCGCAATGACCATTGTCCTGTCAAAATATCAAAACTATATTTCAAGAGTAGCTATGAAGCCTGTTTATGAAGAAGAAAAGGGCATGGTTATGTATGTGGATGAATATATGCGTAGACAACTGGAAACGAAATTGATTGAAAAGATACTTGAATTTGATACAACTCGTTAACGTATTTTTTCCCTTTCCTTTTCATTCTATGCAAGTTTTTTATAAGTTTTGAATAGAAGACTTTCGTAGGCTGAAAAAGCCAAATGCTCTTTGAAAACTGAATAGTATATCTATCAGTACGTGTAGTTTACGAGTTTTTGGTTAGTTTCGCCATGATAAGAGACTTCTTTGAGCGACAGTTTTTGAAATAGACTCGTGACTACGATAATGATACTTCCGTAACCAAATTGGCCCGCCATTACTGGGGGGAGGTGAGATTCCTATGTGCTTTGGCAGAGCAGCTGATAGATGAAAAACTACTATTTTTAAGACTTGATTTTTCTTATCTACGTCATTGCTTTATGATACCTAATTTTTGTTTAGAAATACTGGGGAAGATTTTTTACGATAGAGAAGAGGTGAAGCAATTGGAATATCCTACTAATCAAAGTGTTCTTGAAACTGATTTTTATCCGTACTTGCAAAAGAAACTAGAAGAATACACAGATAGGCTACTTGCTATGGCGCAACTACCACTAGTACTTACTAATACTGATTTGAAACGTCTTTTTCAAATCAGTGATAGTACGTTAAATCGCTTGGTCAAACTTGGCGATTTTCCGACTTGTTGGTATGGAATTCGAGGACACTACCTGCGAGACGATGTTTTAGAATGGATGAGGAAGAGTGATGCAGATGGCTTTCGTGAACAAATGCGACTACTTCGATCTTTATAGGTTACATCTTTTTATTAAGATGCGGTACAATGGAAGCATAGATAGAAAGATTTCCAAAGATTTTTCGTTTGTTGGGTTCCTTCGAAATAGGAGGAATCAATAAATGAAAACAAAAGATCGTTTTAAAAAACAAATTAGTTCTACTGGCAGAGTCACTTGGTATTTTCAAGCATTTCGAACAACAAGACGTGGTTTCAATTCAAAACGGGAAGCACAACTTGCTTATCTGGAAATGGAAAAGGATCAACGAAACAAGAAAAGGATTGTTGCAAGTAATGACAAGTTTAGCGTTGTAGGTGAAAAATGGTTTCAATATTACCGGTCCTTAAACGAACAAAAAGAATCGACCTATAATAAGCGAGCAGAACAACTGACCATCATCAATCGTTGGATTGGAAATAAACGACTCTGTGATTTATCACCAGACGAACTACAAGAGTTGGTTTTCAACTTGAAGGAACGAGGTCTCAACGGTACAGATGTGGGCTATGCTAAAAATAGTCTGCAATCTCTGATCCAAGTCCTAAACATGGTCTTCAAATACTGTCTCAAAAAGCAGTTAGTAAGTGAAAATCCAATGAAGACAGTCAGAATACCTAAGTATCAAGTAACCGTTCGGGATTTAAAGGAAGCTGTCAACAATGTGGAAGATAAGTTTTTGACGGTAGATGAGTTGAGAACGTTCTTGAACTATGGCATTGTCCATGAAGAATTACCTATGTCGGTTCTCTTTCATGTTCTATTCTATACAGGCTGCCGTGTTAGTGAGGCACTTGCTTTACAACCAGAAGATATTGATTTTCAAAGAAATGAAATTCTCTTCTATAAGCAGACAGCGGTTAAAGGAAAGAGTAAGGATTTTCGTATTGAAACTACTAAGACAGTTAGTTCTGCTAGACGAGTGCCGGTAACACCATTGGCGATGGAAAAACTAAAGCAACTGATTCGTGCTTTAGCAGAGATGAGAGGGCATCATCGCTTTATTGTGGATGAGACTTATTTATTTGTTTATCTCGATGCTAGTAAACGTGGGGTGCCTTATCGCAGGGAATATGTAAATGATCACGTTAAACGGTGTGTGGAGCGGTCAGGGATTGGAAAGTCATTCCATACTCACTTAGCTCGCCACACAATGGCTAGTCTAGTAGCCGAGTATTGTAGTTGGGATGTCTTGAAGGATCGATTAGGTCACACGGACAAAACAACTTCAAAAATTTACCGTCATTTGACTAATAATGAAAAGGTAAAACCATTACTTGCATTTCGTTCTTTGGAAGACTAAAATACGGTGAAAACGCTGGTATTATAGGATTCTTAAAGAGCCAATTTTTCATAAACTAGTCAAAGTGTAGTCAGAGGGAATAAAAATCGTTATATAGCAATGCTTTAGCGACTTTTCACAAGTATCAAAGAAATTCGTCGTTAATCGTTTATTATCAGATGAAGCAAAAGCCCTTGATTCCAAGGGCTTTTTTCTTTTTGGTCAGAAGGATGTTTTAGAATCTTCCTCTAGTAATCAAGCAACGAGTACCGTAGTTGACATCATTTCCGTCTAGCCTCGTGAATAAATACTTTTCCAAAAGCAAACATGGTAAAATAATGAGCGGGAACAAAAAACTGTTTAATTTTATTAAAAATGTAAGGGGTGCCAAATGAACTTAGAAGAAATCAAACAACGGATGCATAATGGATCGATTTATTATGAAAACACTGAGATAGGCAAAGAACAAAAGAAATACAATGAACTCCTCTACGATTTTAACCAAGTCCGACCATCAGATGAGGTCGCCAAACAAAATATTTTGGCAAAATTATTAGGCGCGCTAGGTGAAAATGTTTATATCGAAGCACCGCTGCGTGCGAATTGGGGTGCCAACACGTACATCGGAAATAATGTCTATGCGAATTTCAATCTGACATTAGTAGACGATACCAAAATCGAGATCGGTGACGATGTAATGATCGGACCAAATGTGACGATTGCTGCAGGGACACATCCGTTAGACCCAGCTTTGCGTTTGAAAAAAGCCCAATATAATCTGCCGGTTGTCATCAAAGAAAATGTCTGGATCGGTGCTGGTTCTATTATCTTACCTGGTGTGACGATCGGGAAAAATGCAGTGATTGGTGCAGGGAGTATCGTAACCAAAGATATCCCAGCCAATTGCGTGGCAGTTGGGTCCCCTTGTGTGGTAACCAAACAGCTCTAATCGTCAAGTGCATCTCTTTGAGGCAATCCTGCAGCAGGTGGTATAATGAAACCGCACACAAAAATGGTGCGGAGAGGAAGATAAATGATGCAGCAAAAAATGGTCTTTGTCAATTTACCGGTCACTGATGTCAAACGTGCAACAGCTTTTTATGAAGCGTTGGGTTTTGTGAAAAACGATGAGTTTTCGAACGAAACAAGTAGTGGTATGATGTGGAGCGATTCGATTTGGGTCATGCTTTTGTCACATGATTTTTATCGCCAATTTTTGAATGGCAGAGAGATCGCGGATACACAAAGAACGAGTGGTGCATTAACGGCATTTAGTTTTGATACACCTGAAGCTGCGAAACAATTTGCTGAAACAGCTAAAGCCAATGGCGGAGATTATTTTCAAGTAGATATGGGGATACCAGAAGATTTAATGGTCGGGTATGAAGTCATTGATTTAGATGGAAATCAGATTGAATCTTCTTGGATGAAAGGATACTAAGAAAAATCGGCAGACATTGATCCGTATCTGTCTATGAAACGAGCAAAAGGGGAAGGGGCTATGTGCAGCAAAACGCTGCCCCCTTTTGTCTAATTTTCATAAGAGATGTAAGATACCGGTATCAAGTAAGAGGAGTGGAAATAATGAAATATTCAACCAAATATAGTGATGCCATTCATATCCTTGCTTATATCCACCTGTTCAAAGGAACCGATCTCTCAAGTGACCGGATTGCTCAAAGTGTCGCAACCAATCCAGCTTATGTGCGCCGGATCATGAGTGATCTAAAGGGAACAGGTCTGATCGATAGCCAACGAGGGAGGCCAAATCCCACACTGACGAGGAAACCAAAGGATATATCCTTGCTTGATATTTATGACAGTGTTGAAAAAGATCAGCATCTGCTGCATACGGACAAGAAAACTAATCCGAACTGCTTGATTGGCGGCAACATCCAAACCGTTCTTGAGGGTACATACGTTTTATTGCAACAAAAAATAGCAGCAGAAATGGCGACGATTTCGCTGCAATCGATTATCGAGGGGATTCAAGCACGATCAACAACCTAAGTTCATCTGTGGTGCAAACCAGATTTTTGTTGTGATAAAAGGCTATATACGTAGTCAATTTTTTGACAGTATAAAAAGTTTCTCCTATAATTTAGCTGTAATAAATAAAGTAACAACTATAAATGAAAAGATATGAGAGGATGAATCATATGAGGATTGGCATTATTGGTGCAACAGGAAATGCAGGCGCTGCTATTTTTAAGGAAGCACAACAACGTGGCCATGAGGTGGTGGCGATCGTCAGAAATGCAGCTAAAGCCAAAACGCAACTGGGCGAGTACATCTCGGTCATTGAAAAAGACGCGTTTTCATTGGTTTTAACAGATCTGCAAGACTTTGACGTGATCGTCGATGCATTTGCAACAAGTCCAGATCAAGCCTATTTGCATGTTGACTTGGCAACGAAATTAGTGGCTTTCTTCCGTGAGAAGAAAACAAGACTGTTTTTCATTTTAGGTGCGGCTAGCTTGTTGAATGAACAAGACGAACGTAACCTCAATAAATTGAAAAAAATCCCCGGCAGTGAAAGCTGGATCGCAATCCCCGAAAATCAAGCGGATGAGTATATCTTTTTGCAAACAGTCAAAAATGTTGATTGGGTAGGTGTTTCACCAGGAAATGTTTTCCAAGAAGGTGAGGCAGTGCCAGCAATTTTAGGCAAAGATCATTTATTGTTCAATGATCAACAGAAATCTATCACCTCAAGCGGCACACTAGCCAAAGCCATTGTTGACGAGATTGAAGCGCAACAACACCACAATACGCGTTTCACAGTGATTGATGGGTGAAAGAACAATAGTCAAGCGCTTCAGTGAACAAATCGATTGAATTTCTTGATTTTTTTACAAGACAAATCACTTGTGAATGCTTATAATCAGAAGCAGAGGTGATTGGATGGATAAAAAAGTCGAGATGTATGAATTAATGTTGCTTCAATTGAAGGGGCTTTTGGAAGCAGAAAGCAATTGGATCGCCAACTTAGCCAATTCTTCTGCTCTATTAAATGAAACCTTAGCAGATACTGTATTTGCAGGCTATTATTTATATGAAGAAGGGGAACTGATTTTAGGTCCTTTCCAAGGTCGTGTATCATGTACGCGGATCAAACTTGGCAAAGGTGTATGTGGGGAATCTGCCGAAAAAAAACAGACTTTGATCGTAGAAAACGTCAAAGAACATGAAAATTATATTTCTTGTGATTCTGCTGCGATGTCAGAAATCGTTGTGCCGTTGGTAGCCCAAGGTCAATTACTAGGTGTCTTAGATTTAGACAGCAGCAAAATTGGCAGCTACGATGCAATTGATCAACGGTTTTTAGAAGAGTTTGCGACCCTTTTGATTGAAAGTAAAAAATAAAGATTATAATGATTTAAAAAGCGCTACCCTTTGATGGGAGTGCTTTTTTTGTATTTATTAGCAATTTCCGAGGCTTATCTCTTTGCTAAATTAGAATTCAATGATATTATGATAATATAATTAGAAATATGAATTTTTAAGGAGAGACGAATGAACGCAGAAACAGTTGTTTTAGGAAAAGCTTATGAGTGCAAACCAGTTGGGATTCAACGCCGCATTATTGGAGAAGTTATCAGTAAAATGGAAAAGTGTGTGGTATTGAATGTGATTCGTTATGATGGGGTCGATCACGAGGACATCGAAGAGCGCTGTGGACGGGTCGTAGCTAAATACGATGAAATATATGGACCAGCATTAGTAGATTGTTTCTTTAGTTGATTCTGCGGCCATTGTGTAAACAGGAACCAATGGCCATATATAAGAAAAGAATAGTCTAGCAAAAAGATGATCAGTAAATGATCATCTTTTTTTGAAGCATTCTTCGCTTTGTATAGATGCCAAGAATGATATAATGCATTTGACATACTAAGGAAGGTGAAATGATATGCAGATAAAGGAAGCAGTATATGATAAGCAGCATCTATTGATCGTGTTGCCTGATGAAGGTGGGCAATTAGAAATCGTGGAAAATCCGCCATCACCCAAAAAGAATAGTGTCGTATTCTTGATAAAAAACAATCAAGTCATCGCTGTTATGGATGATCGGACTTACGATACATCCACAACAGCAGAACGCTTTATCATTCTGACACCGACTTGGGACATGATGACAGAATATTTGGTACAGTATTATCGACAGAAATATATGCTTCAAAATCTGGAAGAGACGATGATTCCCAGTGAACAAGTGAAGAATGTTGAAGCGTGCGCTTTTTTATTTGACCCGTTACTTGATTGGATGGGATATGGGCCTCACGTGAAAGCAGCAACTGAAAAAAAAGCACCAAAAGCTGGGAAGCCGCAGCATAAATGGTCTAAAGAATTATCAAATCATCCTTTTTATGTTGATTATCAAGGAAGTAAAGCGACTGTTTATTGGCAAAAAAGAAATCAAGTGCGCATTGAAAAAGGGGCGATCCTCAGTCAAGAGATCCCTTTGAACAAAGATGGATCGATTGGCTTTTCCGCGCGCTTATCTGAAAAAATTCGGCAGGATAACCAATCAGCGATCAGCGGCAATCGAACGATTGAAGATGTTATCTTGAAAAGTGTGAATGAAATGGGTATGTTTCTCTATTATGGGAATACCAATGGCTGGTTGGTGTTGAAGGATGATGAAGGACTGACCTTGAATGAGTTGACGGTGTAATGGTTCTTTTTGATATATCGATAAAAACGATGACTATTCCTATGATATGCAAGGAATAGTCATCGCTTTTTTTCTCTTATTCATGGATCAAGGAAAATTCATGGCTGGTTTTAGATAAGACGATGCTTGGCTTTGCATGGCCCTCTTTTTCTGCGCGATGCGCTTCGCGGTGCTTTTGTAGATGCTCCGGACGTTTTAACCATGCTTGAAAATCTTTTTTCTCTTGCCACTTGGACACGAGTTGGAATGTCACACTTTTTTTCGTTTCTGACAACCAGGCTTCAGTAGATAAGCAGCCGCTATAGCCTTTCATGGAGGTCACATCTTTCATAATTTTCTCAAGAAAGACATCTTTTCCTTCTGGAACCACTTCAAATGCCACAGTTCTGATATACATTGCACTTCCTCCTTAAGGGAAAATAAGTAAAAAGAACGATTTGCCTTATTATATGTGAGAATGAGAATCAAAGTCAATTAAAAAAAAGAAGAACCATTCACGCTAAAATAGCCGAAATACCGGTTCACCTTTGTAATAGGGTCGGTTTTTTTCTTGAAGTTTCTTGAAGTATAAAAAAAAGTACGTATAATAGTTATACGTACAAACAATTGCGAAGCGTATTTGAGAAAATGGATACTTGGGGAAGTCTTTCGTTTTCTCGTGCACAGTACGCTTCGTTTTTTTAGTGTAACATTCTGCTTTCTAAATAGATATCTTTTTCTTCGATAATCTAAAAGATTTATTTTTTTGTCATCATTTTTATACAATGAGATTTTTATAGGTTAGGCAATTGACCATGTGAGGTAAAACCATCAAATATTCTATCGGAATCATTACACAAATAGCTAAGGTCGAAATGGGTCTTTAGCTGTTTTTTATGTTGCCTTTATGTTACTGTATTCACCTTACATCTTGGTGTAAGCACTTTCTTTTTTTAGTGGTATTGTATTGACAGCTATGAGAAGAAAAGGGTACACTTTTTCTAACACTCGGAATAGTTTGAATTATCTGAATGTTAAAAAGGAGGAGACAGATGGTGAAAAGATTGAAAGGAACCATGTTGGTTTTAACAAGTAGTCTATTTCTAGCAGCATGTCAAAACGGATCAGAAAAGAGTGATCAAACAGCCTCAAGCACCACCAGTGCAAATCAAGAAATCACTGTACAATTCTCAGCAGAAATGGGTAGTGCAGATATTTCTTTAGCAACAGATTCATACAGTTTTATTACACTGAATAATGCTTATGAAGGATTATATCGTTTGGATGAAAATAACGAACCCGTGATAGCAGGGGCAAGTGATGATGCCGAGGTGAGTGAGGATGGTTTGACCTATACCATCAATCTGAGGGAAGATGCCAAGTGGTCCAATGGTGATCCAGTGACCGCCGCAGATTATGTCTTTAGTTGGCAACGAACTGTTGATCCAGAGACTGGATCCAATTATGCTTATATGTTAGCGCCGGTCAAAAATGCTGCTGCCGTCTCTGATGGTTCTGCAGATAAAAGTGAATTAGGGATAAAAGCTGATGGGGATTACACAGTGACGATCACTTTAGAAAAGCCCACACCTTATTTCCTCTCATTATTGGCTTTTCCAACATTTTTCCCGCAAAATGAAGCAGCTGTTACCTCTTTTGGGGATCAATATGCCTTAACAAGCGAAAATGCTGTTTACAATGGACCGTTCACATTAACGGAATATGATGGACCAGGAACCGATATCCAATGGTCATTAACCAAAAACGAACAGTATTGGGATGCAGATAATGTCCAATTAACGAAAGTCAAGTTTGATGTTGTCAAAGATTCTTCAACGGCGTTCAACTTATATGAAAGTGGTCAAGCTGATGATATTACCCTTAGTGGGGAGTTGGCGATGCAAAATGTCAATCATGATGATTATATTGTACAGCCAAGTGCAGCCACACAATATTTGGAAATGAACCAAGCCAACGAAGATTCTCCTTTTAGAAATGAAAACTTGCGACAAGCCATTTCCTATAGCATTGATCGACAGCAGCTTGTGGATAATATTTTAGGCAATGGATCACTTGCAGCAGTTGGTTTTGTGCCTTCTGATTTGGCATATAACCCTGAGACGAAAGATGATTTTATTGATGATGCGCAAACGACATTGGCCTTTGACGAAAATCAAGCCAAAGAGTATTGGGAAAAAGCCAAATCCGAATTAGGTATCGATAGTCTATCATTTGAACTATTGACATCAGATACCGATCAATCCAAAAAGTTAGCCGAATATATACAAGGAACCTTGCAACAAACGCTGGATGGATTGACAGTAGAAGTGACGAATGTGCCATTCTCGGTTCGTTTGGATCGTTCTAACAGTGGTGATTTTGAAATGGTGATGAACAATTGGATTGGAGATTATGCAGATCCTATCAATTTCTTGGAGCTTTTCAAAAAGGACAGCTCTTATAACCGTGGCAAGTGGCTGAATGATGACTATCATGCGTTGATTGAACAAGCATCTAATGAACATGCCAATGACGCAACAGCCCGTTGGAAAGATATGGTGGATGCTGAAAAAATCCTCAATGAAAATTTAGGTGTGATTCCACTCTTCCAAAGTGCTGAAGCACATTTGCGCTCACCAAACATTCAAGGGCTGGTTGTCCACAGCGTAGGGGCAGCTTACGACTATAAACATGTGACAGTAACCGAATAAGAACAATCCATCAAACAGAGGGCTATACTCATTCAGGAGATATCATTCCTTTGGGTGAGTAGCGCCCCTTTTTGCGGAATCGGTCGCGATCAGTAAGGAGAAAAAATGATTATTGACAAAATTGAGATTCAAAAAGTTCCGATTAAGTTGAATGCGCCCTTTAAGACGGCGTTGAGAGAAGTGCAAGTACTAGACGTCATTCGTGTATATATAACTTTTACCAACGGTCTTGTTGGTATCGGCGAGGCTGCCCCAACCAAGGTCATTACTGGCGATACCGAGGAAAGTATCATAGCCGATATTACCGATTGCTTTGCGCCGTTTTTGATTGGAAAAAAAATCGATCCTGCTTTAGCTATATTAGATGAAATGAACCAATTGATTGAACATCATAGCAGTGCCAAGGCAGCGATCGACATTGCGCTACATGATGCCCTCGCAAAAGAAGCCAAGTTGCCATTATACCGTTATTTAGGCGGCACTAGTCAAATACTTGAAACAGATTTTACGATCAGTATTGGTACACCAGAAAAAATGTGCCATCAGGCGCAAGAGAAAGTGGATGAGGGTTTCAAATCATTGAAAATCAAACTAGGATTGGGGACGATCGACGAAGAAGTTGAGAAAATCAGGCAAATCAATCAATACTTGAAAGGACAGATCCCTTTTCGGATCGATGCCAATCAAGGTTGGACAAAAGAGGAAGCCGTCCAAATTTTGCAAGAATGGCAGGATATTCCAATTGCATTTGTCGAACAGCCTGTGAAGGCAGATGATTTTGCCGGATTGAAGTATGTGACGGAACATACCAATGTGCCTATCATGGCAGATGAAAGTGTGTTTTCCTATCAAGATGCCAAGCGATTGATCGAAGAAAAGTGCTGTGACGCCATCAATATCAAATTAATGAAGACTGGCGGGATACGTGAAGGTCGTCGCATCTTTGCATTGGCACAAGCGCATCAAATACCAGTCATGGTTGGCTCGATGATTGAAGGCTATGGAGGGATGGCGGCTGCAGCTCATTTTGCCTTAGGAATGTCCGATGTCCGTTATATTGACTTGGACGTGCCTTTTATGTGGGATACGGCTGGCATCAGTCTAGCACAACAAGGGCTGATCTTGCGACCAGGTCAATTGGTTGTGACGGAAGCTCACGGTATAGGGATAGGGGGATAGGGGCATATGAAAAAAGTTGTCCAAGCAAGTTCATCATTTTTATGGAAAGAGCCAAAAACCAATCCTGTGTTAAAGACAATCAATCACTATCCTGTTACGCATCTCCATACCTTCTTAACGGAGGCCGAAACTATGCGTTTGTATCAAGACAATCTCGTCGATTCCGAGATCTTATATGGTACGGTCGTAGAAGTCGTATCAGAAAGTAATGGGTGGGCGCGCGTTATTGTTCTGGATCAAGCAAGCAATAAACACCCATTAGGTTATCCCGGATATGTGCCTTCTGAGACATTGACAGATGTTTCACTCGCTGAATATGAAACGAAACAACAGATCGGTATCACTGCCAAAGAAGGTGTATTGTCCTTAGATGATCGTCAGGAGAAACGAATCTTGTCCTTTGGGACAACATTGCCTTTAGTAACTGAAGAGGCTACCCAATATCGGGTACGCACGCCTGATGGATTAGGTAGGATCGATAAATGTTTTGCTGCATTGATTGAAAAGACAGCCGACGTACCGCAAAGAATGATTGCGTTAGCAGAGCAATTCATCAATCATCCGTATGTCTGGGCGGGAATCAGCGGCAATGGATTTGATTGTTCAGGATTGATGTATAGTCTTCACCGTTTACAAGGCATTCTTATTCCTAGAGATACGATCGAGCAAGCGGAACAAGCACGTGTTGTATCGTATGAAGCGGCACAACCAGGCGATCTACTGCTATTTGCTTATCAAGCAGGCAAAGGAGAAGTCCATCACGTGGGAATGTATGTGGGAAATGACCAAATGATCCATTCACAGACACCAGGTTCTCGGGTGATGAAAACGACCATTAGTGGTTCTCCATATGAACCGGAGTTGGCTGTTGTTGCCCGTTATTGGTCATGATATAGTATGTTCTTGTATGTGATTCGTTAATATAGGTGCTATGACGAAGTGAAGAGGGGTTTAAATGGCAGAAAGTCGGAAGTTTACAACAGCAATGGATCATCTACTGAGTCAGTATCAGTCTGCTTTAAAGATGGGTTTGTGGATCGGGACAAAGAATGATTGCCTGTATGCCTACCATAGCCATCAACTATTTCCAGCAGCTAGTACCATCAAATTAGCGATTTATCGCTATTACTTGCAACAAATAAAAAATAAGCAAATCTATCTTGAAGAACCGTTGCATGTTTCGCCTAAACAAGTTGTCGGCGGGGCAGGCATCTTGTCCAGCATGTCAGAAAAAGCGTGTTGGAACATTCAGGAATTGTTGTTGCTGATGTTGGCAGTATCGGATAATACAGCAACCAATGTCTTGATCGATAAAGTTGGTTTGTCTGCGATCCAGGCTTCTTTGACTAGTTCTGAAGTGTGTCTGGCGCGCTATCTGATGAAACCTGAACAAAACAAAGAGAACTGGATTTCCGCTGCAGCCAGTGCGAATCTGTTAAAGGATTGTTTGACGTTGGAAGCAACACTGCAAATCAAACCGTCTCTTTTGGCTCAACAACAGTTCCAAGAAGGCTTACCAGGCCTTTTGGTGGAAGCAGGCCTGCCCAAGTTGAAGATTTATAATAAAACTGGACGTTTGCATTTGATTGAGCATGATGTAGCATGTTTTGAAATAAATCAGCAAAGAATCTATCTTGCAGGACTTTCCTATGATCAAGAAGGAACTGGCAAGGGAATCATGTGGTTAAGAGAGATTGGGCAAATCGTCTACCAACATCTGTTGAAGGACAGTCCATCGGATTGATACAACTAAAAAGACACTGACTAGTAAGGTTTATCCGCGTAAAGGAAACCTGCAGTCCGTGTCTTTTTAGTTATTGATGACAATAAAATCGCCCATATCATAACGATGACGAGATTGTGAATACTCAAAAGGGGTACCATTGCCCAGATAGACGGTCTGTTCAACTTCTAGAATAGGGTCAGTTGCAGCACAAGCCAAATATTGCTGATCATAGGTATCGGCATGGTCGGCTTTGATTCTGCGGATGGAGGTGCCAATCGTTTGCTGCAATTGATTGGTGATATATCCATAAACGGAAGAAGTCAAAACAGATGTGGTGATACCGGGAATGATGTGCAAGGGCATGATCGTATATTCTAGTACAACGGGGATATCATCAAATAATCTGAGACGTACGATATCATAGACTTGTTGATCAGCCCTGATTTTTAATTTTTCTTGTTCTTTCTCATCAGGATAAATAATATCAAAAGAAATGATTTTACTTGTGATTTTACCAGTTTCTCCCAGCCGTTTAGTCAATCCACGGTTGATTTTTGCATTATAATCGAAAGTCGAATAACTATCACGAATGAAGGTACCAGTTCCTTTTTTGCCATAAATGATGCCTTCCATTTGCAACATCGTCAAAGCTTTTTGGATGGTCACACGACTGGTTTGATATTCAGCAGCCAACTCACTTTGCTTGGGCAGCTTATGCTCTTTTTGATAAAATCCATGATTGATTTTGCTGCGAATATCTGCAGCAATGTCTTGATAGTTTGCCAACGCTTTCACCTCATCCTTATCTTAGTTGAAATTGAAGTATATGTAAACGTTGAGATTTACATACCTATCATTCCAGTACTTGGACCCGTTTACATTCATCCATAAATGCATTACATTTGTCATGTAACCGGTTGCTGGATGAACTTATTGATTATTTTAGGAGGGGTATTATGCAAGGTGGTATGGATAAGTTGGCGAATGTTTTAGGAAGGTTTGCATCAAAAATCAATAGCTTGCGGTATATTATGGTGATCAAAAATGCTTTTGCAGCATTGATTCCAGTGATCATCACTGGTGCTTTTGGCACATTGTTTTCGGCGATGGTTTTTGATGCTGAAAATGGTTTAGCACAAATCGAAGCATTGCGGTTTTTGGAAAATTTGAAACCAATCTCTTCAGCTGTTAGTTATGTGACACTGAGTTTCTTGACGATCTACGCGGTTTTTCTTATCGGGATCGAATTAGCGAAACTCAATAAAATCTCTGGTGTTTTCCCTGGAATCATTGCAGTGATGTCTTATCTTTCTGTGAACCCAATGATTTACGAGTTTTTGCATGAAGATGCGACTGTGGTCGCAGAAAATGTTCTTGCCAAGCAGTACACGGATACAAAAGGATTGTTTTTAGGCATGTTTGTGGCAATTCTTTCGATTGAATTATATGCTTGGTTAGGACGACAAAAAAGGTTGCAAATCAAGATGCCGGATAGTGTACCGGGAAATGTTTCGGCTAGTTTTTCTGCGTTGTTTCCAACGATCTTTACCGTAACGATCATTGCGACCGCTGGATTTGCAATCAAGGCTTTGACCGGAATGTACGCATATGACATTATCTACAATGTCATCCAAAGACCGCTGGAAGGTGTTGTCCAAGGGTTGCCAGGTATTTTACTGCTGATGTTCATTGCACAAGTTTTCTGGGTAATTGGTATTCATGGCAATCAAATGGTCAAACCGATCAGAGAGCCTTTGCTATTGGCAGCGATTGCGGTCAATACAGAAGCCTTTGAAGCGGGAAAAGAAGTGCCGAATATCATCACGATGCCATTTTGGGATATGTACATGAGTATGGGGGGATCTGGCGTCACCATTGGCTTGCTGATTGCGATTTTGATCGTCGGTAAACGTGAGGATATGCGGCAGATCACCAAACTTTCTTTGGCACCGGGCATTTTTAATATCAATGAGCCAGTGATTTTTGGAATGCCAATCATGTTAAATCCAATCTTGGCAATTCCTTTTATCCTAACACCACTGGTTACTGGGACTATCGGCTATATCTCAACGACTTTAGGCTTTGCTGCCAAAGCAGTCGTGATGGTGCCATGGCCGATGCCGCCAATTGTCAATGCATACTTGGCAACTGCTGGTGATATCGGCGCAGTTATCACACAAATCATTTGTATCGTTGTCGCAATTCTGATTTATCTGCCATTTGTACTGGTATCAAATCGAACAACGAACGAAGTTGCATAGAAGGAGTTATAGATGAATATGAAGATACCGAAAGATTTTATTCTGGGCGCCGCATCATCTGCTTGGCAAACGGAAGGTTGGCAAGGAAAAAAAGAAGGACAAGATTCATTTTTGGATCGTTGGTACAAAGAAGAACGTTTTGTTTGGCACAATGGTTATGGACCTGCGGTAGCCACCAACTTTATGGAACAATTTCCTGAAGATATTGCACGAATGAAAGATGTCCACTTGACCCATTATCGCACATCCATCAACTGGGCACGTTTTTTTACAGATTATGAGCAATTGATTGTCGATGAAGATTATGCGGCACATATCGATCAAGTGATCGATGATTTGATTGCGGCTGGTGTTGAGCCAATGTTATGTTTAGAACACTATGAAGTACCCGCATATTTAATGGAAAAATATGATGGCTGGAGTTCTCGAAAAGTAGTTGATTTATATACCGGGTATGCAGCGATCGCGTTTGAACGCTACGGTGATCGTGTCAAACATTGGTTCACTTTCAATGAGCCCATCGTGGTTCAAACCCGTTGCTACTTAGATGCAATTCGCTGGCCTCATGAGCAAAATACGAAAAAATGGATGTTGTGGAATTACCACAAAGCCTTAGCTACAGCACAAGCTGTGGCAGTCTATCACCAGAATCATTATCCAGGACGGATCGGTTGTGTATTGAATCCGGAAATGGTCTATGCCCGTTCCTCATCGAAGGCAGATCAAAAAGCCAAAGATATGTATGATTTGTTTTTTAACCGTATCTTTTTTGATCCAATGGTCAAAGGCATGTATCCAGATGAATTGATCGATATTTGCCAAGCACATGGTATTTATTTTGACCCAACAGAAGAAGATTTGCTGACAATCAAAAACAATACTGTTGATTTTTTAGGCATCAATCAATATTATCCGAAACGAGTAAAAGCGCCGAGATATCAATGGCATGAAGAGACACCTTTTCACCCAGAAATGTTCTATGAAACCTTTGATTTGCCCGGAAAGCGAATGAACAATTCTCGTGGTTGGGAAATCTATCCGCAAATTATGTTAGATATGGCAAACTATCTGAAGGAAAATTACGGAGACATCCCATGGCTGATCACCGAAAACGGCATGGGGCGTGAAGAAGAAGAGCAGTATATGGATGAGAATGGGCAAGTGCAGGATGATTATCGGATTGCATTTATCAGTGAACACCTTTATTGGTTATTGAAAGCAGTGGAAGCCGGAGCAAAATGTGAAGGGTATATGTTGTGGGCCTTTACAGATTGCGTTTCGCCGATGAATGCATTCAAAAACCGTTATGGACTTGTGAGAATCGAGTTGAATCAAGCCCGCACCCGCTCACTGAAGAAATCTGCAGGTTGGTACCGTTCATTGATCGATGAGCGTGTGTTGACCTTTGAAGAAGACGCTTTGATCAAATAAAAAGAAGCAGAACATCCATAAGTGGATGTTCTGCTTCTTTTTTATTAAAATGATTGAAGATGAGGCGCTAGTTTTTCCCAGTCGAATACAACACCTGTTCCGGCAATTTCTGGCGCAACAGCCATGCCGTCTGTTTGATCAATAACTAGCGGACGAGTCGTGTATTGATCGATCGGGAAACTATGCATTTCTAAATAACCCGCATTTGGCATAGCGGCTAGCAAACTGACATGTAATTCTTGCATGCCATGGGTCGAAACCGATAAATTGTTGACTTGGGCCAAGGCTGCGACTTTTAACCAACCGGTAATACCGCCGCAATTGGAGGCATCTGGTTGTGGAAAGTCCACGGCGCCATATTTGATCATATGGGCAAATTCAATCGGTGTCCTTAAATTTTCACCGCCAGCTACGGCAATTTGTCCTTCCCGCGCGATACGACCATAGCCTTCATAATCTTCTGGAATCGTAGGTTCTTCTAAGAAGAGAATATCATAAGGTGCCATCAGCTTCGCTGCTTTGATCGCTTTTTCGACCGACCAGCTCATATTGGCATCCACCATAAATGTGACATCAGGTCCAATCAATTCCCGCACCGCTTTGATCCGTTCAATATCTTCTGCCAAAGTCTTTTGACCAAGTTTGATTTTGACTGCCCGCAAGCCCATATCTAAATACTTTTGATTATTGGCTAAAAGTTTCTCTAGTGGGAAATTTAAATCGATTGCACCACCATAGCATTTTACTTTATTACTGGTGCCGCCCAATAGTTTGTATAAAGGTTCTTGGGCTTTTTGCCCACGAAGATCCCATAATGCAATGTCACAAGCAGCAATAGCAAAACTAGCCAAGCCTCCCCGTGCTACATAGTGGATACCCCAATTCATTTGCTCCCATAGGGCTTCGACACAAGCCGGATCTTTCCCCATTAAGATATGTTTTAATTCTTTATCAATTAATTTGGCAATGGATTCACCGCCAAATCCACCTGTATAGGTATAGCCAACACCTTCTCTACCATCATCTGTTTGGATTTTTACAATGGGTACTTCGAAGTGCGTGTGCAAACCATGTTTGGCATCTTCCATTATTTCGGGTAAGGGGATGCGGTAATAACTCGTTTTTACTTCAGTAATAATTGACATAAAGGGCCTCCTTATAATTATGTTAACGTGTGCATTTTTTATCATAGCATGTCGATAAAGCGATTTCAAGTTGATTTTTTTATTATATAGGAATCATCCTATCCGTGAATGACTAATAGATGACTTTTCCTTGTAGAGTACATCATACGCCCAAACCTCAGAGAATGGTTCTTACTCTTTGGTATTGCTTCATAGGTTGAATCGTTGGCTGACGTCACTATGTTTGCTTTGCTCAATTATTTGTGCTTATCTAAAGAGAACGATATGATGAAGGAAAAGGGGGTTGTTGAAAATGTGTACAAGCTTAACTTTAAAGGCGCTTGAACATACATTTTTTGCGCGGACGATGGACTTTGCTTTTTTGTTAGAAGGAAAGCCCATTTTTATACCAAGCGATTATGAATGGCAGTTGCAGTTAGGCGGCAGCTTAACAACGACGTTCGGGTTTGTGGGAACGGGTAAACAAATGGAAGAATATGTTTTCATAGATGGTGTGAATGAGAAGGGATTAGCAGTAGCTGAACTTTATTTTGCCAATGAAGCTGTTTATAGTGAACATTTAGAGAAGGGTCAGCTGAACCTTGCACCACATGAATTCATTATGTGGATACTTGGACATGTGGAAAGTATCCCTGACTTGCGTCATAAAATTTCATCAGTAAATTTAGTTCAGTCAGAACTATCATTGTTAGGCATAACCCTTCCCTTACATTTTATTGTTACAGATCCTTCTGGAGAATGCGTTGTGGTGGAAACAAATCGTGGGTTTATTGAAGTAAAAGATAATCCAGTAGGTGTAATGACAAATAGTCCAGATTTTGCGTGGCATCTAAAAAACCTTAGCAACTATTTATCTGCCAGTCCAGCGCAAGTTGGATCAAAAAAGGTAAATGGTTTTGAAGTGAACCCTTTTGGACTGGGCAATGGCAGTTCCATCCTGCCAGGAGGATGGACTTCTCCTGAACGATTTGTTCGTACTGTATACAATAAACAGTTTGTCGAGGTTGGACAAACTGTTTCTGAAGTGATCAATTCCCTCTTTCATCTGTTGAACAATGTAACGATTCCCAAAGGTGTCATGCTTGAACCAACGGGGGAATCGGAGTACACGCAATATCGAGCAGTTTTCGATTTAACAAATTGTGCATATTATTTTAACCCATATGAAACTCAAGATGTGTATTTAATCAGTTTGGATGAAGCGTTGCTGCAGCTGAAAAAACCGCACACATTTGAGATAGATAGCCAGTTTAAGCCAAAAAGCGTACAGATTGGTCAATGAGCATCAAAAAAGCTGAGGAAAGATGGACATTCATCTTTTACTCAGCTTTAAAAATTATGGAGATGGCGGGAGTCGAACCCGCGTCCAAACACATTGCTACCTAAAAATCTACGCTCATAGTCCACTCATTTAAAGGTTCGCGTTACAGCTTGCCGAGTGACAGGCAGTCTGTATTGCTAGTCTGATGATCTCTGTTTGACCTTCCAGACGGAAAGATCAACCGTATCCCACTTAGAATAGGACCCTTACTCGAGCACATGGGCGATGCCGAGAGGATCTACGCTAACTGTTTTTAGGCAGCTAAAGCGTAAGAGTTTTCGTTTTTAGCAGTTATATTTAACTGTAACGTTTTAACGTAGACGTAACCTACGAAGCGCAATTCAGGCTCAACTATGCCTGTCGAATCCGTAACATCCCCTTGATAAAAGGGGTATCGCTACCAACCATTAGTATAACATAGATTGGCAGCATTGCAAATAATCAGATCAAATCAAAATGTTTTAAGGCGTGAACGATACCGCCTTCCGTATTTTTTAAAGTAACAAAATCAGCCAATTCTTTCAATTCTTGAATTCCATTGCCCATCGCGATCTTATGGTCACAGGCTTCTAATAAGGCAATGTCGTTGCTGCCATCACCAAAGCCATAAGTCGGTAGATTGTCCAGTCCAAGCAGTTGCAGTAATGTTTGAATGCCAGTCCCTTTGGAAGTCCCTTTTTTGACAACATCGATCGAAAATGGTGTATTTCGATAAAAGGTCAGTTCAGGAAAACGATCACTGTAGTAGGCATCATTGCCCACACCTAAAACCAAAAGCATATTGACTCGGTCGTTTTCAAAATAGAAGGGATCGATTTCTGGTAATGGGCTCCGTACATAATTATACGCACCAATCATTTCCTCAGTATAGCCAGTTGCACGATAGCCACGTTCATTGTAGTAACATAATTCATCGCCGTTTTCTTTTGCTGCTGCATACATTCTGCGGCAAAGGTCGCTGGATAGTGTATCAGAGTAGACCTCTTTGCCATCAATGCGAATAAAAGCGCCATTCATCACAATATTCGATGTAATACCAGCCGCTTCGCGGATCGCAAGGACTTCTGGCTCTGTTCTGCCGGTGGCAATGATCGGCAAGACATCATTTTTACGTAATGCAGCCATCGCTTCAGCAATTTCAGAAGTGATTTGCGCATGTTCATCCAAAAGGGTGCCATCTAAGTCAAAAAAAGTAAGTGCTTTATAGGTCATTTTTATTGCTCCTAATCATCGTTTTCATGGTCTACTCACAATCTTACCAAAGATTGAAAAAAAGGCAAACCTTTGTGAATAAATCGTGAAGTTGTTGGTAGATACGCCATTTTCGAGTATACTAAAGTAAGAATGGAGTGAAAGAATGATTTTTTTAGTGATTGGTATGATTTTTTTATTGATCGGGTTGATTTTTTTCATCTTTCCATCAAAAAAAATCAATTTTATTTACGGTTATCGCTCATATCTTGCGAAACAAAATGATACGTATTGGCGCTACGCCCAAAAAGTCAGCAGTCGCTATTTTATCTTATTTGGCGTGTTGATGACTGTTATTGGCGGCGTATTGAAATGGCATGAATGGACCAATTTTTTCCTATTGGAAATGATTGCGATCCCTTGGTTTATCGTGCCTATATTTGGATTGATCGAAGAAAGATTACAACGTTTTGATAAAGAACATAGAGGTGAAGATGATGAATATATTAATGATTGAAGACAATGAGTCTGTGTCGGAAATGATGCAAATGTTTTTCTTGAATGAAGGCTGGGAAGCAACCTTCAAATATGATGGAAAAGAAGGCTTAGATGCGTTTACAGCGGATCCCGATAAATGGGATATGATCACATTAGATTTAAACTTGCCGTCAATGGATGGCATGATGGTGGCAAGAGAAGTACGGAAAGTCTCAAGTACGGTGCCGATCATTATGCTAACAGCACGTGATTCCGAAAGTGATCAAGTCATTGGACTAGAGATGGGGGCGGATGACTATGTGACAAAACCCTTCAGTCCATTGACATTGATTGCACGAATCAAAGCATTGCATCGACGAAGTGAAATGGTGGAGAAAACCATATCCGAACCGTCAGACAACAAATTTGACGTAGTGACAGATCACTTCAAGATGAATACAAAAACACGAGAAGCATACTTAAATGACGTTGCGATTGAAGGATTGACACCCAAAGAATTTGATTTGTTATATACTCTGGCCAAAAAACCAAGGCAAGTCTTTTCTCGCGAACAATTATTGGAATTGGTTTGGGATTATCAATACTTTGGGGATGAGCGTACGGTTGATGCCCATATCAAAAAATTACGACAAAAAATAGAAAAAGTAGGTCCGCAAATCATTCAAACTGTTTGGGGCGTAGGATACAAATTTGATGATGCAGGTGTTGCCTAATGCGTTATTTGTACCAGCAATTGGTCGCATTCTTTGTTGTGATCCTGGTTATTTTGATGACGATAGGCGTAGCTTTCACACAAATGACCAGACAAACATTGCAGGAACGTAATTATGAACAGCTGATGGGGTACGCTTCTTCGGTAGCCAAAATTTCACAAATCAGTGATTCCGAGTATTTACAACAAAACTTGACGCGAGATGGTTACTTGCAATATTCACTCCAATTAGCAGAAAATATATTGAGCAACCAAGATATTTCATTTGCCTTTTTCAAAAATCCAGATGAAGTACTCTATCCATTGAATGCCTCAGAAGATGTTGATTTTACGATTTCTGAGAGCGATTGGGCGTCATTAAAAAGTGGTGCTCGCTTGCAAATGACTGCAAATGTAAATCTTTCTGGAGAAAAAGAGCTTACGTCATATGTCTTGATTCCATTTTCTATCAATCGTACGGAATTTTACGGTGTGATGGTCGTCTCGCAGTCTGCAAGTAGTATTTTGAATTTGGTTAGTGCGTTTAACCAGAACTTATTCAAAGTATTCGTGATTTCAATTATTGTATCTTTATTGATCAGTTATCTATTTGCAACATTCCAGGTAAGGCGGATCAATCGCATGAAACGTGCTACGAAAGAAATCACTAATGGGAACTTTGATATTGAACTACCCGTACACAATCGAGATGAATTTGATGAATTAGCCGAAGACTTCAATACCATGTCTCATTCTTTGAAAGAGTCGCAGGAAGAAATAGAACGTCAAGAAGAGCGTCGTCGTCAATTTATGGCAGATGCTTCCCACGAAATGCGGACACCTTTAACGACTATCAATGGTTTGTTGGAAGGGTTGGAATACCATGCGATTCCAGAAAACCAAAGAGACAATGCGATTCGCCTGATGAAAAATGAAACCAACCGGCTGATTCGCTTAGTCAATGAAAATTTGGATTACGAAAAAATCAGGACCAATCAAATTTCTATGGTCATCAAAAAATTCAATGCAACAGCAACCATCGAAAATCTTTTGACTCAGCTAGAAAGTAAAGCAGAGGTGGCTAGAGACGCATTGATCTTGGACACAAAAGAGGCGATCGATGTTTATGCTGACTATGACCGTTTTGTACAAGTGATGGTCAATATCTTACAAAATGCTATCCAGTTTACAGAAGATGGCGAGATCCATGTACGGATTGAGAAAGGATATTTGGAAACAATCATTGAAATCAGTGATACAGGTATCGGAATGTCTGAAGAACAAGTCAAAAATATTTGGGATCGTTACTATAAAGTCGATCCATCTCGGAAAAATCGTCAATTCGGTGAATCTGGTTTAGGATTATCGATCGTCGAACAATTGGTACGTTTGCACAAAGGAAAAATCGCTGTTGAAAGCGAGCTGGGGCAAGGAACTACTTTTAGAATTTCATTTCCGGATGTAGAGTTAGATGAATCATAAGCAAAAGACGCTGCCTATTAAAAAGGCAGCGTCTTTTGGGTGTATACTACAATGTTTTCATATAATGTGTATGGGCAAAGCGTTGGTCTTCGTGAATCAAGAAAATGCACAAATCAAAACGTTTGGCTAATTCTTGACACATAGGCAGCAATAGTTGGATCTCGCTCGTAGACAAATTATCAAGGACTTGTTCCATCACTAAGATCTTTTTTTCTAACAAGAGTGCTTGCAAAATTTGGATCTGAAGCTCTTCCAATCTAGACAATGTCTCGCGCTCTTTCTTAGCAATCGAAGGATCTAAACGCAAAAACGGAAGCACATCTTCCATAGTGGTATTCTTTTTTGCGGCCAAAGCCAAGTTGTCCTTTAAAGATAAAAAAGGAACGGACGACCAATGCGGCTTGATCAATGCAGCTTGCTGCTGCGTAATGTAAAGCGCTAAATCAGATAATAACTGATGATTCTCCTCTAAGACAAAATACAGGCCAGAAGGATGCATCAATTGAGTTGGTTTTTCCATTGCTTTTTCCTCCAATACAAACAATGTCCGCAGACCATTAAGCAGGTGACACTAGTCACTGTGGCAATCAAAGAAAAGATTGCTTGGCGGGTACTTTGAAACATGATCGATAACCAAGCGGTACTGTTCAGCTCAACATTTTGGACAAACACTTGATTGTTTTGAGGGATCGTGATACCAAATTCCTCGTTTTGTGCACTTTGAATATTCTGCCAAATATGTGCGGATGTATTTTCTCGGTCTAATGCAAAGATGTGACCGCTTAAGAGTTCTTGTTGAAAATAAGGTTGAAAGAGCATCAGTAATGAAAAGGCAGCAATAGCTGCAATCACTAATGGTACCCACATTTCAACTAGTTGCATCCCTACCCATTGACGGGTAGAAGAACCAGTTGTCAGCCAAGCGGTATATTCTTTGCGCTTATGTAATTGGTAATAAAACTGAAAACCTGAGATCACAAGTAGATAGGCCCCAAAAATCAAATAGAACAATTGGTGATAAAGTGTCGTGATCGGTTGTAATTCATTGGCCACTTTCGTTTGCAGATCATCTGTAAACAATAGCTCTTTGGTTTGAGCAAGGACTTGATCCAAAGAATAAATCAATGCAAAGGTAACGATCAAACCGAGCATCGCAAAAAAAGAGACAAGTGTATAAAGCGTCATCGCTTTTTTATGATAAAACAGACTAGCTATTGCAAATTTCACGGTTCTCATTTCATTCACCTCACCCTACATATAGTATAAAATGGGAGTTTGAATAAAGTATGAAGTTCTTATAGTAAAAAAAAGAAAACAACAGGACATCTTGCTCTACACAAAAAAACACCCACCAATCAATTCTTGGTGGGTGAAGAGGTACTTAGTCTTTTGATTGACTATTGTCCTGCTGGATCTGTTCTTCATATTCTTTATAGGTTTTTGATTGGTAGAGGTCCACAGTTGACTTGCCACCGTTTTGGGAGAACACGCTGGTTGATTTATCTCCTAAACTTGATTCGGTGTCTAGCATTTGCTGCAAGCCGTCTTTGTAGTTATAGCTGTCTGGATCGACCTCTGTCAACCCGCTTTTAGCATAGAATCGTAGCAAGTCGCCATTGTTGATCTGATCAGAGACAGATAATTGTTTGTCGACTTTGGCTTTCCAATCATCGACTTGCTGCTGCAATGCATCAGAAGGATTGGTGATCGGCATTCCTGTACTGTTACTGTATAATGTGCCGCCATAATAAGTATATTCAGGTGTCACAAAATCACCATCTCTAAATGCCACCAGTTGTTCGTTCTCATCTGAGAATAAGTCTTGTCCTAATTGAATATAATTAGACGTATCGACACCCAATAAGTGAAGCAGTGTTGGCAATGCATCGACTTGACCACCATAGGTATGATTGATACCGCCATTGGTTTGGCCAGGAATATGGATCATATAAGGCACACGTTGCAAGGCCGCATTGTCATAATTTGACCAGCTGGCACTTGATTTACCCAGCAGTTCCGCCAAATTTTTATTCCGTGAATTTGAAATACCATAATGGTCACCGTAAAGAACGATCACTGAATTATCGTATAAGCCACTTTCTTTCAAATAGTTGAAAAATTCTTCAACGGCTTTGTCTAAGTAATTGGCAGTGGCAAAGTAGCCATTGATTGTTTCATCAGAAGTCGTAGCTAGTGGGAACCCACCTTCATCATTGGTAAACTCTGAATATGGGTAGTGGTTCGATACGGCTAAGAATTTGGCATAAAACGGTTGTTGCAAATGCTCTAAATACTGTGCTGACTGTTCAAAGAATGGTTTGTCATGTAATCCGTATTGGAATGAATTTTCATCCGTGACATCATAATATGACGCATCGAAGAAGTAGTCATAACCAAAACGTTTATAGGTTTCATTCCGATTCCAGAAAGTACCCGTATTACCGTGGAAAACGGCGCTTGTATAGCCTTCAGTTTGACCTAAAATATCAGGCGCTGCTTCAAAGGTGTTTTTGCCGCCAAGTTGGGTGAATAATGCACCTTGATTCAATCCAAATAATGAATTTTCGAATAATGTTTCGGCATCACTGGTTTTCCCAGCTTTGACTTGGTGGAAGAAATTATCAAAACTAAAAGTACTATCACTGTGATATAAACTGTTGATGAATGGCATTACCTCATGTTCTACGCCATTTTCATCTTTTAATTTGTAATCGATCAGAAATTGCTGGGTACTTTCTAAATGGATATAGATAACATTTTTGCCTTTTGCGATACCGAATAAATCATCATTCGGTTCAGCGTAATGTGATTTGACATAGCTTTCCACTTCATTCATGTCGTTGGGACTTGCTTCTGCCCGTACTTGCGAAGCTTGATAAGTTTGTACCCCGTCATAAACGGTAAAAGCATTGATGCCCAAATACTTGACTAAGTAATCACGAGAAAATGTCCGCGTCAATAATTCTGGACGATCGGCTTCTGCCATAAATAGATTGGCAGAAAAGACCATCACTGCCAGTGTCGACATAGCAAATGCCATCCGAGCCCGAACAGGCCGTGTATCCATTTTGATCTTTTTCATGACCAAGGCAGCAATCAAAATGATAAAGTCGATAAAGTACAAGACATCATAAGGTCTAAACAACCGAATGGCACTTTCGCCTAACCCACTAGCCACTTTACCCGCACCTAACATCGTGTTGATGGTGATAAAATCGGTAAATTCACGATAGTAAGACACATTGGAAAATAGCAGCAGTGTCATCAAGAAGTAAATCAAGATCATCGTGATATAGGCGGCTTTCGTTCTCCTGACATACAAAGCGATCGACAATAGAAGTAAAGTTGTCGCTATCGGGTTGATGAATAGAATGAAATACTGTACCGCACTTTCAATTCCAAGGTGAAAATCCACCAGATAAGCAAAAATATTTTTTAACCAAAATAATAGGGCCAATAAGAAGAAAAAGCCCATTCGTGTATTCACGATTGTGGATACTTTATTTTTTTTCAAAGGAATCGTCCTCTCTTTTCCTGTATAAACGAATAGTTATCGATTTTACATCACCCTACATTTTACTAGCCAGCGTTTCAGGTGTCAAATCTATTCATTGACCTCAAGCCGAATTAAGTATTTCTTTACTTTCAAGAATACAGACAAAGAAACGGCTTTTTGCTATACTTGAAGGAAGAATGAATGGAGCCGATCAAGATGAATATATATTTAACGAAAAAAGGTGTGGCGAAGTTTCGCAAACGTCATCCATTGATCCAAAGTGAGGATCTGCAACAAGTCAAAACAACCAATCAATGGGTCAAATTTTTGGACCCGCAGCAAAACGTGATGGGGGTAGGTTATTTAGGCGTACAAAACAAAGGGATAGGGTGGGTGTTATCCTTTGAAGAGACCAGCATCGATCAGTCCTTCTTTGAACAGCGCTTCGCCAAAGCCAAAGGCAAACGCAACCATTACTATCAAGATGAAACGACCACTGCATTTCGTGTGTTTAACAGCGAAGGCGATCAGGTCGGCGGATTGACGATTGATCTTTATGCAACGTACGCGGTATTTTCATGGTACAACGATACCCTCTATCAGCATAAGTCCGAGATCGTCACAGCCTTTCAATCAATTTTTCCAGAAATCATTGGGGCTTATGAAAAAATCCGCTTTGCAGCAGATTTGCCTGAGTCGCAATGGCTGTATGGACAAGAAGCACCAGAACCATTGTTAGTATTGGAGAACGGGATCACTTATGCCACTTATTTGAATGAAGGATTGATGACGGGCATCTTTTTGGATCAAAAAGAAGTCCGGGGGCAACTTGTAGAAGGCTTAGTCAGCGGCAAAACATTATTGAATATGTTTAGTTATACTGGGGCTTTTTCCGTTGCCGCTGCCATGGGAGGCGCAAGTCAAACAACCAGTGTCGATTTAGCCAAACGCAGTTTAGAAAAAACACGGGAACAATTTAGTGTCAATGGCATTGATCCAGAAACGCAAAAAATCCACGTGATGGATGTCTTTGGCTATTTTCAATATGCCAAGAAAAAGAACTTACGCTTTGATGCCATTGTATTAGATCCACCAAGTTTTGCCCGTAACAAAAAGAAAGTTTTTTCGGTGGCGAAAAATTATGGCGAACTGGTGACAGATAGCTTAGAGATTTTAGCAGATGATGGACTTTTGATTGCCTCCACAAATGCGGCCAATTTACCGATCGGCAAATTTCAAGAGCTGATTGAAGATGCATTACATGCAGCGCAAGTTTCCTTTGCATGTTTGCATACGTATCGCTTGCCAGCTGATTTTGCAGTCGATCGTCATTTCAATGAAGGAAATTATTTGAAAGTGTTCTTCTATCAAATCCATAGGGAGTGAATATGATGGCAAAAGAAATTCCGACAATCAATAATGGGGAACGTCCATTGATATGTGTATCATTGATTGGCAAAACCAATGAAGAAATCATCAAACAGGCATTGGCTGCACAAGATTCTGATGCCGACGTTATCGAATGGCGGGCTGACCATTACAAACATGTCGAAGACGTGCAAGCTGTCTTAGATGTTTTATCACACATCAGAACGACGCTGAAATCAAAAAAGCTGCTGTTTACTTTTCGTACGCTTGAAGAAGGCGGTCAGCGACCATTGACACTGACCCAATACAAAATACTCTGCATGGCGGCAGCTGAATCGGGATTGATCGATTGGATCGATATCGAATTAGAGAAAGCGGAATTTCTAGGACGTGAATTTATTCATAACATCAAATCAGCAAAGGTCAAATTGATTTTAAGCAATCACGATTTTGAGCGAACACCAGAAGATGCGGTCTTGATTTTACGTATCGGGATCATGAATCAGTTTGGTGCAGATATTGGTAAATTGGCAATGATGCCAAATCAAATGCAAGATGTACTGCGCTTAATGGGTATCATCACGAAAGCCCGCGGCTTTAATCAATTGCCTTTAGCCGTTATGTCGATGGGTGATTTAGGCAAAATCAGTCGTGTCAGCGGCTCATTGACAGGGTCAGTTTTTACCTTTGCTTCATTAAGTGAAGCATCCGCTCCTGGTCAAATACCGGTGGAGCAAATGCAACGATACTTGGATGAATTCGAGATAAAACCAGAATCATAGATACAAAAGAGGGATAACATGGCAAAAAAAATGCAAAAGACCAATGCGATTCGGTTGGTGGAGCAACGCAAAATCAAGTACCAAGAGTATGCCTACGCTTGGTCTGAAGACCATTTAGATGCTGCAACAGTGGCAGAACAAATGGATGATCCGCAAGCAATATACAAAACATTGGTTGCAGTTGGCAACAAGACAGGCCCTTTGGTGGCGGTCATTCCAGGGCATGCGGCGTTAGATTTAAAGAAAATCGCGAAAGTCAGTCAAAACAAAAAAGTGGAGATGCTTCATGTTAAAGATTTGGAAGAAACCACCGGGTATATACGAGGCGGCTGTTCACCAATCGGGATGAAGAAATTATTTCCGACATTTATTGATACAGGTGCCCAAGACCTAAAGGAGATCATTGTGTCAGCAGGCAAACGTGGCTTGCAGATGGGGCTTGCACCGGAGGATCTTTTACTTTTGACAAAGGGAAAATTTGTTGATATTTTGGCAGCAGAATAAGCAAAAGGCGCAAAACAAGTTTACTTGTTTTGCGCCTTTTGAAAGTGATTCGGTTATGCCATCACATCAAGATCAAAAACTTCAATATTGTCTAAACCACCATAGCACTCATACCAAGGTGTGGCGTATTGCTTCAAGATAGCGTTCAATTCCTCCACATTTTCTTTGCCTTGGGTATCTAACCACTGAACTAAAGCGTCAGCACCTTGTTTGCCATAGATGTCGACACTGTCTCGCCAAGTCGCCCGACCCCCTAAAATACCTGAGAATTTAGCACCATGTTGTCCAGCAAAAATCAATTCATCACGAAAGACATTTGCTGGTACACCTGCACTCAAGTAGATGAACGGCCGTGTGGCTGCTTCACTGGCTTCTTTAAAATAGTTCGCCGCTTCTTCTTGCGTATAAACAGCCGCTAAACCATCTTTTTGAAATCCTTCCACTAAATTGAATTGCACCGGTACTTCAACTTTCAAAATATCGATATGGTATTGATCTTTGGTCAATTCTTGAATCGTACGGATAACCTTGCTAGGCTTGATTTTGGCAAATGCTGGAGATAATGCATCGGTGATTTCATCATCGTAAACGATAGGTTCGACGAATAATGGAATATCGGCTGCTTGTGCTTCAGTACCTAAACGTTCGAGGAAAGCATGTTTGATATCCAAAATTTCTTGTGACTCATCAGGATTATAATAGACCAATACTTTCGCTGCATCTGCACCTTTTTTGACAAGACGCTGTAAAGATTCATTCGGTAAAATTTCTGGTAGTCTGCCAGGTGTGTGAACATCATAGCCTGTTTTTTCATAGGACAAAATCAAACCTGCTTGCGGATTTTTGGCTTCGATCCCTAAGAATCCGTATTCCTCATCCAATAGGATCCCACTGACGTACTTCGTCAATTCTTGAGAAACCAATTTTTTAAATTCGTAAATATGATCCATTGTAAAGTTATCAGGGCCGGTAGCAGCCTTCATCATTTTTTTCATTGAACCTCTTTGATCAATCGCTAATGCAGCAATTACGCCATCATCGTTCGCTAATTTTTGCATTTTTTCAAATTTCCCTCTGGATATTCGTTTCATGACAGATTCACTCCCTTATTTAGATAGTTTTAGTGTACGCCTTCTGACCAAAAACACCAACTAATAAGCAAAAAGAGCCAGTTCAATGAACTGACTCATAAAAGGAGCTGCGATCAAAAAAAGCAATCTAGTAAGAAAAATAACTGGCTGTTTCAGCTGCATGCTTGCCGGAAACATGCCCCGTACAAAAGGCCGCTGTAATATTGAAGCCGCCAGTATAGCCATTGATATCGATCAATTCGCCAGCAAAATAAAGACCATTGATTTTTTTGCTTTCCATTGTTTTCGGATTGATTTCTTTCAAATGGATACCGCCACCGGTAACAAATGATTTTTCGATAGGGAAAGTTCGAACAATATTGATTTCAAAGCCTTTCATCAAAGTTGCTAGTGCGGTCAAATCTTCAAAGGAAGTTTTTTCAGCAATCAGGTCGTTCATGCCGAGTCGTTCTATCAAAAAGGTCATGAATCGTTCGGGCAGGAATCCGCTTAATGCATTGTTCAACTGCTTCTTCGATTGAGCAGCTTGTTGAAGGTCGGTTGCCAATGCTTCAATAGAGTGCTGCGGATAGCAGTCGATCACCACGGAGACGGGTCCGTCTTTCAACGCAAGATTCACGAAGGAAGAACAGCGTAGTGCTGCCGGTCCAGATACACCGAAATGGGTAAACAGCAGATCCATAGTGTGGGTAACGATTGGTTTTCTTTTAGCATTCAGGACGGTCAAATCAATGTCTTGCAATGAGATGCCTTGCAATGTTTTTTCTTGGATAAAAGCATCCTCTGAAATCAATGGCGACTCCGTGGGATATAAGGGGGTGATCGTATGGCCAACTTTTTTGGCCATTTTATAGCCGTCTCCCGTCGAACCGGTGGATGGATAGGTTCGACCGCCCGTCGTTAAAATGACGCTGGGGGCTGAAAACTCTTCAAATTCTGTTCTAACACCGTGAATTTGTTGTCCATCGTGAATCAGCTTGGTGACCACTGTATTGGTCATTAGTGTGACATGTTGTTCGTTGATAGCCTCAAGTAAAGCGTCTACGATTGTTTTTGATTTATTGGTGACTGGAAACATTCGGCCATGATCCTCTTCTTTTAAGGCAACACCTAAATCATTGAAGAAGGCCATGACATCGAAGTTATTGAATTGTGAAAAGGTACTATAAAGAAATTTGCCATTTCCTGGAATGTGCGCGACTAAATCATCCACGGGGCGATTATTGGTGACATTACAACGACCGCCGCCAGTCAGTAACAGTTTTTTGCCAATTTTTTTGTTTTTTTCTATCAACAATACGCGTGCACCTTGCTGCGCCGCCGTGATGGCAGCCATCATCCCGCTGGTACCAGCGCCAACAACGATGACATCGTAGTTTTTATTCATCTTTTTCACCTCTTTGGCATTGTAACATATCCGGTGCAGCAGCTGTAGAAGAAGTATTTCGAAAAGAATTGAAAAAAAATTCTGACAATTATAAAGAAAAAGCGTGCAATTTCTGAAAATTTCTATAAAATAGAGAATATCTTAAAGGAGGTAATGCACTATGACAAAAGCTTCAGCATATGTTCAAGAAATTCAAACGAAAATCCACGAGAAAGATCAGCATCAAACGGAATTTCTACAAGCAGTCGACGAATTCTTACCGACCATTGTTCCTTTTTTAGAGGAGCATCCAGAATATATCGAATCCAATATACTAGGCTTATTGACTGAACCAGAACGCTTCATCCAATTCCGCGTTCCTTGGCAAGATGATCAGGGCAACTGGCAAGTCAACCGCGGTTATCGTATTCAATTCAATTCTGCCATGGGACCTTACAAAGGCGGTTTACGCTTCCATCCAAGTGTCAACTTGAGTATTTTGAAGTTTTTGGCATTTGAGCAAATCTTCAAAAATAGTTTGACTGGCTTACCCATCGGTGGTGGCAAAGGCGGCAGTGATTTTGATCCCAAAGGAAAATCTGATGCGGAAGTCATGCGTTTTTGCCAAAGTTTTATGACCGAATTATCAAAACATATCGGACCTGATTTAGATGTACCAGCAGGTGATATCGGTGTTGGCGGTCGGGAAATCGGGTATTTATTCGGTGCGTACAAACGATTAAAACAATATGACGCAGGTGTTTTGACGGGCAAACCACTTGATTTTTGGGGTAGTAAAAATCGGACGGAAGCAACGGGCTATGGTGCAGTTTACTTTGTAAAACATCTTTTGAAAGACCTTGGTGAAGATTTTACTGGTAAAAAAGCGATTGTTTCTGGTAGTGGAAATGTAGCAATCTATGCGATTGAGAAATTACAAGAATTAGGCGCGATCCCTGTGACTTGCTCAGATTCTTCAGGATTTATTTATGACAAAGATGGGATAGATTTGGCATTATTGAAAGACATAAAAGAAGTCAAACGGGAACGCTTAACTGCCTATGCCAAAGCACGTCCTTCTGCGGAATACCACGACGGAGCATCTGTTTGGGATTTTGAAACGGAAGCTGAATTGGCCTTTCCTTGTGCCACTCAAAATGAGATCGATTTAGCGCAAGCCAAAAGAGCAAAAGCCAATGGCATCAGAGTCGTGTCGGAAGGTGCGAATATGCCAAGCGTTTTAGAAGCTGCGGAATATTTCATTGATGCGGGGATCTACTATTGTCCAGGTAAAGCTGCCAATGCCGGTGGTGTGGCAGTGTCTGCGTTGGAAATGAGCCAGAATTCTCAACGGTTGCAATGGGAAAAGGCTGAAGTAGACGAAAAACTAGATGAAATCATGAAACACATTTACGAATCTTGCCGTGATACTGCAGAAAAATTTGAGCAAAAAAATAATTTCATGTTGGGTGCCAATATAGCAGGCTTTGAAAAAGTTGCTAAAGCAATGTTTGCCCAAGGACTTGTCTAAAAATACCTAACAGGTGATATATTAGGAATTACTTGAAAAAAATTGAAAAAAAACGTAAAGTAGGTAATGTATGAAAAACTATTTTTTCAAGGAGGACAAATCATGTCACACATCAAATTTGACTATTCAAAAGTAGCACCTTTCGTGAATGAATACGAATTGGGTTACATGCAAAGTCAAGTCACAGCAGCAGACAAACAATTACGAGAAGGAACAGGCGCTGGCAGCGACTTTTTAGGTTGGATCGATCTCCCTAAAAATTACGATAAAGACGAATTCGCGCGTATCAAGAAAGCCGCAGAAAAGATCCAATCTGACTCTGAAGTGCTAGTTGTTATTGGGATCGGGGGTTCTTATTTAGGTGCCAAAGCGGCAATCGATTTCTTGAATCATTCATTCTATAACTTAGTCGGTAAAGAAGAACGCAAAGCACCACAAATCTTTTTTGCAGGAAATTCAATCTCTTCTACGTACTTAGCAGATCTGATCGATATCATCGGCGAACGTGATTTTTCAGTCAATGTGATCTCTAAATCAGGTACAACCACTGAACCTGCAATTGCATTCCGCGTCTTCAAAGAACGTTTGATCGAAAAATATGGCAAAGAAGAAGCCAATAAACGCATTTATGCAACAACAGACAAAGCCAAAGGTGCTGTTAAAGTTGAAGCAGATGCAGAAAACTGGGAAACTTTTGTGATTCCAGATGACATCGGCGGACGTTTCTCTGTATTGACAGCTGTTGGTTTATTACCGATTGCTGCAACAGGCGCAGATATCGATGCCTTGATGAAAGGTGCTGCTGATGCGAGTGATGCATATGCGACAGATGACCTTGAAAAAAATGAAGCATACCAATATGCAGCTATGCGGAATATTCTTTACCGTAAAGGGAAAGTGACTGAATTGTTGATCAACTATGAACCAGGTATGCAATACTTCTCTGAATGGTGGAAACAATTATTCGGTGAATCTGAAGGAAAAGACCAAAAAGGAATTTACCCTTCAAGTGCCAATTTCTCAACTGATTTGCACTCACTTGGTCAATACATTCAAGAAGGTCGCCGGAATATTTTTGAAACAGTCGTTAAAGTCGAAAAACCACGTAAATCGATCACGATTCCAACGCAAGAAGCTGACCTTGATGGTTTAGGTTACTTGCAAGGGAAAGAAGTTGATTTCGTAAATACAAAAGCATTTGAAGGGACATTGTTGGCCCACACAGATGGTGATGTACCAAACCTTTTGGTGAAAATCCCTACGATGGATGCGTACACTTTAGGTTATACAATGTACTTCTTTGAAATCGCAGTTGCAATTTCTGGCTACTTGAATGGGGTCAATCCATTTGACCAACCAGGTGTAGAAGCCTATAAGAAAAACATGTTTGCCTTACTTGGCAAACCAGGTTTTGAAGATCTAGCCAAAGAATTGAATGAACGCTTGTAAGCGTAAGTAAGGATAAAAGTCCTGTTGCCACACATCTATGTGTAAGGCAACAGGACTTTTGTTTTTTATTAAGCAATGAACTTGGTTGGTAAGAAGGATCAATGATTTTCTTTTAATCCAAAAAGCAACCCTGCGGACAATAGCAAAATAACGAACGTTTGAATCATTGGCATGATCTCACTTCCTTATGGGTTTTTCTTTAGTATAAATCAAGAATAGCCAATAGCCACGAACACCCTTGTGAGAAGTAGCGAACGAATTTGTCATCTAAATGTTAGGTCAAATGCCAATATAAAAAAATACTTTATTTGTTTAAAAAGCGTTTTCATTTTGCCGTTTATTTGTTATTATATGAGTAAGAAAAAAGATCATCGAGGTGAACATATGGAACAGATTGAGATTGGACAGACCTATCGTTGTCAACCCGTGGGTACCAAGAAACAAGTGGTTGGGGTGGTAGAAAAATTATATGTGAATACGGCATTGATCATTGTCACTACTTGTGAAGAAGAAGACAAAAATTTGGTCTTCGAAAGCAACCACCGAATGATCGTAACATTTTCGAATATCCATGCGGCGATTCACGCGGCATAAGAAAGACTGCTGATGATTTCTGTACATCAGCAGTCTTGCTTTTTTAGCCCACTCCGATAACGAAGTTTAGCAGTTTATCTGAATAAGTTAACTCATCTGCATTGATCTGCACTTCTTGGTTCAAAATACCCATTTGGTCCGTAATGATCCCATCTGCCCCATAGAAGCGCATGCGACTGATTGCATCTGCATCATTTGGTGTCCAAACAAAGACATCTTTGTCATCTGCCTTAGCCGAGGCGATGAAATTACGATTGATGGTACTAAATTCCATTGTCAAAAAGTCAGCACTGGTAATTGGCGGCCCAACAATGTTGAAGGGCATGATATAGCCTGTTACCAATTCAGGTACTTGCGACTTCAGTTCTTCTACCACATTATAGGTTAAACTTTGCATGATATGACCATTTGCAAGCAACGCTTCTTGATACTGACCCAAAAAGTTTTCTACGAGCGCAGCCACATCTTTTTTTTGCGTTTTGATCTCAACCAACAGCTTTTGATCAAGTTGATTTGCTAAGGCCAAATAGTCATCAAACGTTGGAATCTTAGCAGTTTCTCCGTTTTCTGATACAGTCAACGACTGGGCATAGGCTAGAGTGGATTGTTCTGGCTTTCCCTTGGCGCCAGTCAAGGGTGGGAATGAAAAGTCATGATAAACAATAAAGGCACCATCACTGGTTTGCTGTACATCCATCTCCACATAATCAGGATGATAGGTTTCACTTGTAAAGCGTAATGCTTCAAGGGAATTTTGGACCCCTTGACCATCACTGACGCCACGGTGAGAAATCGTCAGCGGCTGAGCGCTGGCAGCGGAAGTCAGGTAGTTCATATTGTAAAGACTCACACCCACTCCGAATAGTACGGTAATAAAGGTAAATAAGAACCCTTCAAATCCTAGAAATTTCTTTGATGCCAATGGTTCTTGACGAAAGCTGGCAGGAATGGCCGGCAAAAACCCTTCATCATCCATGAAGTCGACAATAATATAAAAAATAGCCACTGTTGATAAGATAATATTCAGCAACAAAATAAATTGTAAAAAAGTCATGATAAACACAGCGCTGTACAATGAATAGGTAGAAAAAAAGCGTTCAATCAAGGCTTGCAGCGCAATCAAAAGTGTGAATCCTATCGAAGAAAGCAAGAGAATACTGCCGCCAATGAAGACAAACTGACCAACGATCGCAAAGAACCGACGTTTGGTGACCTGTAAGCTTTCTTTGATTGCTTGCCGAAACGGCAAGTCCCGCAATATCATTTCCGGCAAGGCAAAAATGACTCGGATACCCAGATATACTAACAACACATAGACTACGAGTACAGCGCCAATGATTAGCACGCGGTTGGCAAAGATAAAGTCCATAATAAAGGCTGGGATCTTGATTTTTGCCAATAAATCAGAATTGAAACTTAAACCGCCAATAGGCAATATCAATAGAAAATAAAATAGGAAAAACAAGAAAGTCATTGGCCTTAATTTCCTGATTTGGGCCAATGTCATCTGTAATAATTGCTTTAAACTGATGGGTTGCTGTTTCTTTATAAAATAAACACTCAGTAATAGAAAAGTAAATTCAAAGAATACTGCAACTAAAATCAACAGCAAGATTACTGTCAAAGAGAAAAGAACGATTGGATGTTCCGTGAAGATACTTCCAATATTGTCAAAAGACAAGTAAGGAAATCCGCCACGCTTCAAGACAAATTTTGTTGAAGCCGATAGAATAGGAATCACCAAAAATAAAAGTGCGCCGTGCATCAATAACACATCTCGAAAATAAGCATCGCTAGATCTTAGAAAATCCCACGTGTTGATCAAACTGTTTTTTAAATATTTCATGCGTCTCATCCTAACAAATGTCGTTGTAATTAAGTATATAACAATTGCAAATAAAAAAGAACCAACTATAGGGAAAGCCAACGACAAGCCCAAATCAATTTGGGTACTTGCGATAGTTCCTCACAGTTGGTTCAACAAAAGGGTTGAGTGATCGATCAACCACCCAATAAGCCTGTTAAGAATGTACCACCATAAATCAATGCCATGCTATACAAGAAAATGGAAATTGGTTTTGCTATAAGGATGATCAAGGTAAATCTTTTTACCGAAATGTTGGTCAATCCAGCCATTAAGCAAAGGGCGTCATCTGGTGCTACAGGTAGAAAAATCGCTAAAGCAAAAAGTTTTTCAAATCGACTTTGGTTGTCTAACCAGCCGATATATTTATCATATGTTTTGTCGCTGATCATGCTGAGGATGAATGGCTTACCGTAACGACGTCCAAGTAAAAAGATGATAACGGAGCCGATACAAATCCCTACATAGTTATACACAAAACCCATGTATGGGCCAAAAATCAAAACGCCAGCAGCACTGGAAATGCCTCCCGGAATGATTGGAACAACGACTTGTAAAATTTGCAAACAGATAAAGATGATTGGGCCCAATATCACCGAGTTTCCAACCAAACCTCTTAAAGCATTGATATCTTTAAAGACACCTAAATTGATAAAATAAATCGTCAATGCGATGGATAAACCTAAACCAATGATTGAGATCATGTTTATGATTCGACGGGAAGTTGCGATACTCACAGGACTTCATCTCCTTTATGTTTCATTAATTTCACTATAATGGGTGAGAACAAAAAAAGCCAGTAAAACAAATGACATTCATCAAACAGTTTTGTAAGTTCTGTCATGATTATAAAAGAAACCCGGAGTGAATGCATTGTACTAAAGTCTGAAATTATAAAAAATTATTATTTAGATAGATTTCTTATCTAATTTATAAACTTTTACTTCAGCTCGCGTCTGGTCATTCGTTTTGTTTGCCAATGCATCAGCAGCTTCTCAACAACATTCGTCATCATAAAGCCTCCCGCGAGTGCACCTGCTGTGATCACGACAACCATCAAATTTTCAAGACCGACAAAATTATCACCTAATGCAAATTCTCTCACCGCTTGATAAGCTGGCCCACCCGGCACTAAAGGAACCAAACTAGGAATATTGAAGATGATCATCGGCATTTTTTTTCTTCTAGAAAAAAAGATACTGACACAACCAACGGCCAATGCGGCCAAAAAATTTGCGCTGCCAATACCGTAACCTTGCTGTTGTAATCCCCAATAAATCATCCAGCCAATCGTTCCTGCTGCACCTGTCGCCAACAATGCCCGTTTCGGTATATTTGTCAGTATCCCAAAGGCGACAGTACTAAAGAAACTAAAGGTAGCATGGACCAAGATCGTCATGAGATCCCTCCTACTAATGTAAAAATCGTCGCGATACCGACGCCAATCGCAGCAGCCGTGAAGATGGCTTCTGTGCCTCTGGCCATACCGCTGATCAGATGGCCAGCCAAAATATCACGAAAAGAATTGGTGATCGCCACCCCAGGGACTAATGGCATGACAGCACCTATGATCAAATTGTCGACATTGGAGGCGAGTTGAAAATGAACGAAAAGAATCGACAAGCTGCCAATTACCAATGCAGCACAAAACATATCCAAAAAACGAATATCAATACTTTTTTTGACCCAAATGGCAATCAAAAAACCGATACTCCCAATCAAAAATGTCGGGATAAAGTCAAACCAAATACCGCCAAAAATGATCATCAAGGTACTGCTGACGATCCCAGCGCTCAGTACTTGAAGCGGCATTGAGAAGCTAGGTGTTGTTTGGTTGACTGCTTTTAACGCGTGATGCAATTCAGAAAGCGACAATGATTGGGCTGCATATTCTCGTGACAGCCGATTGACTGCAACGATTTTTTCTAAGTTGATCACACGATCATGGACATTTTCAACTTGTGCATAATGACTGCTGCGCAAGCCCATAAAAATACCCGTTGCAGTGACATAACTAATGCTGCCTGCTTCACCGGAGTTCGCAGCAATTCGATTCATCGTGTCTTCTACTCGGTAGACTTCTGAGCCGTTTTCCATCATGATTTTTCCTGCCAACAGGCATGTTTCCAACAATAATTCTTTTGATTCCACCATCGCTAAGCTCCTTTATCACTCGTTTTGCAACAAGTATCATCTATCTTTCTTAGTGTACAATGACTTTCTTGATAGAACAAGAACGAAACATACCTGCAGGCTCATCAGAGCAGAGCACGTGAAGTGAATAAAAGCATTTTTGCTTTTTTTCGTTGGTTTGTCCGATAAAATTTCCTATAGTTATGGATAAGATAACTAATAATGTGTTTCATTTTAATTATTTCTATTTCTCATGTACAATTGAATAAAGAAAAAAAGGGGGATTTTTTGATGCGAAGGAAGGTCTATACAAGAGAACACATTTTGAAGGCCGCGTACGAATTGATCAACAAAGAGGGATTCGGTAATTTTACGGCTCGAAATATCGCAAAACACATGGGGATTTCTACACAACCAATCTATTTAGAGTTCAACAATATGCAGGACTTAAAGAACACATTGGTTGAAGCTGTTTTCAAAGATTTATCAGAGAACGTTTTTCCAGTTGTCCGAACTGGTGATAAACTTGTTGATCTAGGTTTGAACTACATTCATTTCGCGCAAGAAAAGCATAATCTTTATATCGCCCTTTTTATCGATGACTATGGCGGTGGGGAAATGATGCATGAATTTTCATCTGGCTACTTCAAATCATTGATTCAATCAGAACCTAAGTATCAAGATATTTCTGAAGATGCTGTAGAGGCACTGCATAATGGTGCATGGATCGTGGTTACCGGTGTAGCTTCTCTAATGTCAGCTGGCATCATCGCCCCTTCTGATGAACAAATAATCAAGGTGATCAATGAAACGATTCAAGGTGTTTTAGCGAAAACAGATACATATATTTTTAACTAAATGTTCTATCGATGATAGGTAACCGTTATCTGTCCTGCTTTATTGGACCGCTATTGATAACGGTTTTTTGCATTTTAAAATACAAAAGCAGATACGTTCATTTAAAATTACCCTTGACTTTTTTGATGAAAATAGCGAAAATAACTGTTATGGAGAGTTGGCAGAGTGGTAATGCAGCGGACTCGAAATCCGCCGACCCGGTTCATCCCGGCGCGCAGGTTCAAATCCTGTACTCTCCTTATGAAGAAACCAGAAGAACCCTTGATTATATAAGGAATGCTTATATATCAAGGGTTCTTGTGATTTTTAAAATAGAAGAAAGTGGAAGAAAACTAGAGAAAATAGAATCATTTTGCACGAATTTTGCACGAGATTTTGCATTTAAGCAAATAGCTCACCCATTGTCGTACTGACGATTTGAGACTCTTTTTGTTCCATTTCGTCAAGAATATGTTGATAAATACCTAACGTAGTTTCAATTTTTTTATGACCTAAACGTCTAGAAACGTATTTTAAATTAACACCTTGGTAAATAAGTATTGATGCATGTGTATGTCGAAGACCATGGAAATTAATCGGTTGAACAATTCCAATTTTCTTTTGATGTTTCTTTAGTGTTTTGTTTACTGCGGAGTTGGAGATCAATTCCATATCATCATTTAAAAAAACAAGATTTTTATTATTCTTCAGCACTCTGCCAAAATAATATTCTCTTTGGTGCTTCTTCAATTGTCGTAACAGATCTAAAGTAAAATCATCAATTGTAATCAAGCGCATTGATTGGTAATTTTTTGTATTCGAAAAATCATGTGTATAAACATAGTCCCACGTTTTTTCAACACGCACTGTTTTTTCTTTAAAATCCACACAATTCCAAGTCAACCCTAAAATTTCAGCATAACGCATTCCTGTGGCGATTCCTAATAAGATCATATAACGAGATACATAGGTTGGTTTGATTCCAGAAATTAAAGAATTTGTAAGTAACTTGGTTTCATTATAACTTAGGAATTTGTCGCGATCTGATTTGTCTGAGACACCGCCGCGAGAAGAAACTTTGTAAGTTGGATCTTTAACTATAATCCCTTCCTGCAAAGCATCTTGAATAGCTGCTTTCATATAAATATGAATTTTAGACACTGTAGAGCTTCTTCGAGTAGCAGCAAACTCATTTAGTTTTTTCTGATAGATTTTTCTGTTTAAATCTTTTAGCTTGATTCCTTTAAAATTAGCCTCAGCAAATTTAATAGATTTCTCAATATCGATATCGTTAGCCTTAGAATATTTCCCTTTTCTGTAAATTTCATACCATTCTCTAAAATAAACGGGAAACTCTTGATCGCCATCAGATACTTTGAAACCCTCCGATAATTTTTTCTCGATTGCAGTAGCAGCTAAATAAGCTTCTTTTTTAGTAGAAAACTTACCTTGTGTTTTAGTCCGATATTTACCTGTTGTGTCTTTGTATGAGACTCTATATTGCCAACCGTTGTCTTTTTTTTGTATACTAGCCAATTGCCTCAACTCCTTAGTTTTGTTACAATAGGCATAGCAAATAAGCCTAATTGTTTATTGCTTAGCACGCTCTCTGGTAGCCAAACTTGAGGGGCGTGTTTTTTTAGTATTCCATATTACCGTTTATTTCTACAGCAAGAGCATGCATTGATCCAGCAACTCCTACTACATTGTCTACTCCAAAATCTTTGCTTGAATAGCCAAGTCCAGAAAGAGTTCCCCAAACTTTTACCGAATCGCCTTTATTAGCTGAAAAATAATAATATTCAACAGGCATTACATAACCATTTTCATTCTTAACTAACCAAGCGTTGCCATCACTAACGTTTTCTAAGTTTATTTCACCAACTATTTCACCTTCAAAATAGTAGTTCATACCCTTAAATTTAGATTCAGTTTTATCATAAAGCATTGCTCCAGGTTCTGCAGGATTTGCTGATGCGTTATCCATACCTTCTTCTTGGTAGTCAAGCAAGCCTGTTGTAACTAAATTACTTTCGGTTGTTTCATCATTTTTCTGGTTTTGCTCAACAGCAGTACTCTTATCAGCTTCAGCTTCCTCACTATCTTGTTCTTTACGTTTAGCTTCTATATCAGCAGCTAATTTTTCTAAGGTTGTCTTAGATTTCACAATCACTGTTTTCGTGTCAGTCCCATCAGACACTTTGTATGTAGTATCTTCAGTTTCTGGTAGTGAAGCTGTCATACTAAAAGAGCCAGAGGCAGTCGGTTCTATCTCTTTTACTACTTCACTATCCTTCATTACAGTAATTATAGTCCCAGGGTCAGCTTTGCCAGATAAATTGAAGTTATTGTTTTCCAAGTGATGTTGTGGTTGGTAGACACTAAATTCAAATTTTTCTTCATTACTTGATATAACAGTAGATGTAGCGCTACTCTCACTTGTATTAGCGGAAGGTTTTTCAGTTTTGCACCCAACAAAAAATAAAGTGCTAAATAGCAATCCAAAAACTATTCTCTTCATTATTTTCCTCATTTCTTTGATATAATATATTTATAAAGACTCAGAAATGAGCAGATCTTTTGGAAGCTGGCACTTCCAAAAGATTTTTTTATCCATAAATTTTCATTTGTTGAACAGAAATAAACTCATTATCAAACGTGAATTTGAAGTTGCGATGATAATGATATCTGCCATATTTATTAGAATAATGGTGGAGAGTATCTTCAAAAAAGTCTGGGGTAACGTCTAAATGTTCGCTGCATTCATATATATTATTACAACCATTTAATGCGCAATCCAACAAGTCATCTAATGAAATCAACAGTTCAATGCCAAATCGTCTTGCCTTCCATTCCTCCTTCCAAGCACCAGGATCATTATAATCAATAATATTTCCAACTGTTAGTTTGTAGTGACCAAATTCCTCAGCCAAAACAACTTTCTTTTTTCTATTCGATTTTGTTTTATCCAGGTAGATTCGATTGTTTCTATAAAGACCGGTAAAACCAGTATCGTTTTCAAGTGGTAATTCGATAACCGGAACTTCGGTCATAACTTTGTCTAATAAATTTTCAAAATCATTCATCCACAACCCTACTTATCATCAAATTTTTTATCTGCTTCATCAAGATATCTATTTAGATCATCAAATTCTTTTTCAGTTAACTTCCTATTGGGATCGTCAGAGTGAGCTGCGATTGTGAATAAGTCTTTTTTCTGTTCTTTGAGTTCGTTTTGAGCAAAATCATATACTTTTTTTTGACGATCAATATTTAATTGACTGTATATAGAATCTATCGAAGACTTGTTTTCTTTGTAAGTGGTGTCGATATCACTTTTCATAATCCCAAAATAATCGGCAATTTTTTGGATAACCCCATGAGATGGATTAGAGCGCAAATTCATATAGTCACTCATAGTAGATGGAGAAATTCCAATTTCTTTAGCCAACTTTTTTTGGGTTATATTATTTTTTTTAATAAAACTTTTTATGTTTGCTGCAATAATGATATTCCTTTGTTTATCATCCATGTTGTCACCTCTTTATATTTCATATTATACGAAAAAATCGAATCAAAGTAAATATATAAATACGAAAATTACGAATTTGTTTGTTGACAATACGAAAAAATCGTATTATATTTGACTCATCAAAAATAAATCTATGAGGAGGAAGTTGAATGAAGACCTTAAAAGAGCTAAGAGTGATGCATGGTTTGACTCAGGAAGAACTAGCCGAACTTTTTGATGTTACTTCTAGAACTATCCAAAATATGGAAAAAGATTCTTCCAAAATAAAAGATAGCTTGCTGAGGAAATATATTGATGCTTTCAGCGTTAAGTATGATGAAATTTTTTTAGGTAACGAATACGAAAATTTCGTACACGAACAAGATAAGAAGAAATCGATTATTTTGACATTCAAAAGTAAACAAAAAAATTAAGAATGGAGGTGCAATGATGTCTCAGACAATTGAAATCCAAACGCCAATTCAAATTTTAATACCATCACATTTAAAAGTTGTTGAAGTTGAGGAGTACGAGTCATTGAAGAAAAAAGATTTGATGGGGAAAACATGGACCATGGGTGATCTTAAGGAACAGCTGAAAACGACTGATGAAGATTGGATAAAAGAAAAAATTCTTTATCCAAACAGAGAAATTTTGGATGTTCGAAATGGTGGATTTGTTCGATATTCCAAAGGAAAAGGATTTCCTTGGAAATTTAACGCTTTAGAAATGGCAAAATATTTGCAGGAAAATTGGACAAGTATTATGTCGGATTGAGAGGTAGCCAAATGGATTATACATTAGACCAAGAAAAAACTATTCAAGAATGGGGCCAAGAAAAAGTTCGAGCGTTAAACGATGAATTAAACGACAAAAAAGGTTATCTAAGTGAAAAACAAAGAGATCAGGTGGAACGAGAATTGGAAATGTGCCAGGAATTACTTTACACGAATCGATTGAAACGAAAACTTAGCAACGCATGACAAAAATTATAAAAACGAAGAGGAGATAAACAACATGAATAAATTGCAAAAAGAAAGCATCCAAAATAATCGGGAACTTACCGCTATGAGACGTGCCCTTCGCAACACAAAAGATAAGACCACTAGATTTCAAATTGAAAAGGGCATCAAAGAGTTAAAAGCATCCATTAAAAATTACGGACGTGGACCTTTGGTTACAAAACCATTCCCTAAATAAAATCGAGGTGAAAAATATGAGGAGTATTGAAAGAGCTAGAGATATGGAGAGTATTGAAAAAGCTAGAGAACGGATTGAAGAAGCTTCAGCACTAATCGATGCAGAAGTTGCGGAAATTATTGCAGAGTTGGAAGGCGTCAGGATTGTTGATATCAAAAGGTTTTTCAGTTCTGAAAAGTACAAGTTCAATATCACTAAAAACAAGCTCATTGAAATTTTGAGCATAGAATTATCCTCGAAAATCGACGAGCAGAAACTATATCAAAGAAAGGAAAGTTTAAATGAATAAAAAATGGTTAGCAACGCTGCACAACAATCCACTTTACAAGGCTCGTCAGCTACAAGGCATTGCTTATGTGAGTTTGTTTCTTAATGGTGTTCTACTGTTTATTGTGTTTTCACTAATGATTGGAGGATAGATAGATGTTTAAAGAAAGAAAAATTATTTTCGCTACCAAGATTAGTTACATCAAACCATATACACAAAAGATAAAATCTATCATTTGGAATAAATTCGAATCAAGTTGTGAGGTAGAAAACTTATCATTCGACAGCGATGAAGCACCAACAATTGCGATGTACTTTATTTTATCTGATGATCAGTATCAAAAATTGCAAACAGCTATTCCAGTACTGTTGCCAGACTTAGTCCTAAAGGGAGGGATTCAATATGAATAATGATAAATTGGCGCTGCTTTTATCCGATAAATTGATGGCCAAAGTTGCCAGTCTTTTAGATGCAGAAGTCAAAACGATCACTGCTGATCTGCAAGATTCTCAAAAAGATATTGAAGCAAAGCGTTCACTAAATATTAAGTTGGGTATCGAAATCACTAGTGATCATAGAGGTATCACGATTACTGGCGAATCAAATCATAGTTTGCCTAAACGTACTTTAGAGCCAGTGATCTACCCAATCGATGTGAACAATTCCGGTCAGATTAATTTGTTTGAAAACGAATGAAGGCTGCAGGTGAAGTGAATGCTGTCAAAAGCAATCAAGTATTTAGAAGATATGCCTGCAGTTGTTATGCAGGTTCGTATGAGGAAACGTGGAGAGAACTATGTATACAGTATCGAAGCGAAAACTGAAAGAGGCAGAGTTGAAACATTCCAATTACGCGGAAGGACATTTTATCATCATGTCTTTCATCTTGGAAAACCAACGGAAGAAAAGGTTCTTTTTCAGTTTTCGGAACAATAAAAAAGCCACCAATAAAGGCGGCTCCTGAGAATGATATAACTTATCTCCGACAAGATAATTATATCATCCTCAGACATTTTTTGCAAAGAAACGCTGATATTTCGGCGTTTTATCGTCCTTGTATTAGATACTAACTTAACGGACAAAGTAAAATCTGAGGTGTGTTATGAATAAGTCATTTGTTAGAGAGAGAAGAGTTGAAGCTGGACCATATAAAGAGATAAGACTTTATAGCAGAACGTTTGAACAAGAAAGATCATGCAAAGAATCAAGAGGTAGGCGGAAGAAAGTAACTGGGTTATCCCAAGCAAGATGGAACCAGGCACAGAGCAAGAGAAAAGCTGCCTTATTTTTGTATGCCAATTTTGGTAAATCAGATTACTATGCGACATTTACCTATTCAAACAAACATCTGCCAGAAAAGCCAGCTGATGCTAAACGTGATCAAGAGAATACTTTGAAAAAATTAAAGCGCCTATATGTAAAAGAAGGCATTGAATTAAAGTACATGTGGTTTACGTCTTATCAATATGATGAAGAGGTAGGGTATATCACCAGGATCCATCATCATATCGTTTTAAATAATGGCCCATCAAGAGATGATATTGAAAGTTTGTGGTCTAAAGGGCGAGGGAAGAAGAAAGAACCTCTTGGACGACGTCAAGTCCAGAACATCCAATTTGATTCAGATGGAATGCAAGGCCTAGTCAATTACCTTACTGGCCAAGAGAAGTGGGAAAACCGTCAGTGGAAAAAAGGGCAGAAGCGCTGGTCAAAGAGCAGAAATTTGAAAGAGCCGCATGAGACCACGAATGACAACTATTGGTCCTTTAGAAAATTACACAAATTGGGCATGTCTAATGATGATGGAGCAGAAGAGATCATGAAGAGATTCCCTGATTACAGAATTTTAGGTGAAATAGTAAAACTCTACGATGAAGATCGTGGATGGTATTTCAAAATTGAGTTATTCAGGAATGATGATGGTTAACATGAGGAGGAAGAAAATTGAAAACGAAAAATTATTTAGTAGCTTGTTATGACAATAAAGACAAAATTTTCATGATGCAGGAGATGATGCTGATCATCAATATAGATTCAGCATTGAGAGGGAAATTTTCTGCTAGTGTAAAAAAATCAGAAATATTTTCTGATGAAAGATGTATCAGGTTTGTTACAAAAGCAGAAATCGACAGTATGACAGGCGTTTTCTTTTTCGGGATGAGAAAGAGTGAAAGATTCAGCTGTTTAGCAGAAAAAGAAAAATACGATCGTATCTTTGAACGTTCAATCCGTCAATACGGTGAAAATGATCGAGATAGGTTCTTGGGGGATTTAGTTAAAAAAGTGCAGGAAGAAGGTAGAAGCGATGTATACCAAAAATTGGAGAAATAGACAAAGCAATGACCAAGGTAGATTATTTGAAAATCTGATTGATCAAGCATGTTTGTATTATAAAAACAAAGATATCGCGATGATTGAAAAGACACCAGAACCGTTTCGAGTTAAGAAAATAAATAGTGATGGTACCATGACTGTTTATCCCACAGGCAAGGCTCAACCAGATTACAAAGGAACTCTTGCAAACGGGCAAGCAATCGTTTTTGAAGCAAAAATGACCACTAAAGATAGGATAAATAAAAAAGTGATTACTGATCATCAAGCAATTTGCTTAGATATTCACAGTGAATTAGGAGCAGTGACAGGAGTCTGCTGCATGATTAAAAAGACTGTTGGTTTCATTCCTTGGAGTGATTGGCAAAACATGAAGGCAAGATATGGCCGTCAATACATTCTTGAAGAAGAGCTATCAGAATATCAAGTTGCTACACCAGGTTACATTGATTTCCTTAATAAGTCAGCGTGGTGATTTAAATGGATAATCCAGTGAGTGCTTTTAAAGATGCCCGGATACTATTTGACTTATTTTGTAATGCAAGAGGATGGCAGTGGGAGGCATTTACCACAAATCCTAAAAATAAAGATCAATACTTAGCAAAGTGTTTTGACCCTAAAGAGGGGATTGAGTATAACTTTTTAATTGCGAAAAGCGGTAAATACTACAGGCTGTTAGGTAATAAAAAATGGGAGCCCTATGAGTATGTGTTGAAATAAGCGAAATCTAAAGGAGGATCTTGATGAAGCAGGAAGAATCTACTAGAGCTCGACGGCAAGAACGTGTCTTGAAATTACAAAGGCTTTTGTATTTAACTCAATTAAACAATCAGGAAATAAGCCCATCAATGCGTGAAGAACGAGATAAGCTGCGTGCTGAACTTTGGAAAAGCGATGATCTTCGTTTTCGAATAGTAGAAGTTTTATATAAGGGGGAAGTCATTTACTCCGGAACACGAACGGACGTTGCTAAAAAATGCAAAAAAGCAAAAGGTACATTGACTGATCTATTACGAAAAGGAACCCCGGACAAACAAGGTCGGAAATATCGATATAAGGATTGGAGGAAACAGAATGAATGAATTAGTTGAATCAGTAGAACAATGGGCAAAAAGTAAAGGCTTGGATAAAGCCGAATCTAGCAAACAAATGCTGAAAGTCGTTGAAGAGGTAGGAGAAGTAGCGGCAGCTTTAGCAAGAGACAATCGAGATTCTTTGCGTGATGGTATTGGCGATGTCGTAGTTACGTTAATAATCTTGGCGATGCAGAACGATATGGATCTATATGAATGTCTTAATTTTGCTTATGACGAGATCAAAGGGCGGACTGGGAAGATGGTCAATGGTGTTTTCGTTAAATCTAGCGACTTAAAGTAAGTCAGTAATCGGAAGAGATTACGGAATGAGGTGGATACGATGTTCAATAACTTTTTTAACAAACGCAGATCACAAAAGTTCGTATCAAAGATAGTTATGAGATCAAATGTAATTCAATTTGACGAAATGGGTTCCCCACTAAGGCTAGTAATGATTGACCAAGAAGATGGAACCGTTGATCACGTTTGGAGAGACATTGATGGAACAGAAGTAAAAAAGAGTGACGTTGTTTTGAAATGGGAAGAAATGCCATTAACGACAGAAATACAAAAATTAAGAAAAGAGGAAAATCAAATGGAACAGATATTTATACTTGAAGATTTTAATGGAGTTGATGGTGGGACTTTAACACTACACACAGATGGGGAAAACAATTTGTTGATGATAACCGATGAAAAAACTGACGAACATACCAGCGTTTATATCACTAAAGAACACCTCAAGGAAATGATTGATTTACTCAATTAATTCCACTATCCACCACAATAACCAACTGAAGGAGTGATGAATTGATTACGGCAAAAAGTTACTTTAGCGGTGCAGGCGGTATGGATCTAGGAATGATTGAGGCTGGAATCCATATTCTTGAATCATATGAAATAGATTCGAAAGCCGTGGGAACACTGAAAAATAATTTTGAACACACGATTAATCAAAGTGATATAACTCAAATCACCGTTTTGGATCAACAAGATGCGGATGTTTATATCGGTACTTTTCCTTGTACAAGATATTCGAATATTGCCGATATCAGCGGAACAAGAACGGGTGATGATTTATTCTTACATTTCTTTAGGCATATAGCTTTAGCAAAGCCCGAAGCGTATGTAATTGAGAACGTTCCAGGGATGCGCAAATTTCAAGTAGTAATGGAGTGTATGACTAAGCTGCCAGATTACTATGTCAGAGTAGAATGTCCAGTCAACGCTAACTGGTGGCTACCGCAAGAGCGAAAGAGATTGATTGTGATTGGCACGAGAAAACCATTTAATAATTTAGACTACCCGCTCGCTATTGATCAAATACCTGTGACCGTTGGAGATATTTTAGAAGACAATCCAGATATTCATATACCTGAATATGTTTATAAGCGATTGAATGGTGGATATCGGGATAAACCTATAATAACAACAAGGAAAGGTAAAGCTCCCACTTGCGTGGCGCACTATGCTAAAGATCGCAGCACTCGATTAGTTGATGACGGAAACCGAATCCGACCATACACTGTTTTGGAGTATCAACGGCTCCAGGGGTTTCCTGACTGGTTTAAATTTGAAGGCACAGAAAATGATGCGTATAGGCAAATAGGGAATGCAGTACCTGTGGACATGGGGCGTTGGATAGGTCAGCAATTGAAGATATATTTTAACGGCTAGATATTGATTTAAAAAGGAGTGGCCCAATTGGCAATTTATGGAGTATATGAACGAGATCAATTCGTTTTTGAAGGAACGCCGCAAGAAGTAGCTAAACGGCTAGAGATCAAGATTGACACTGTTTTGTGGTATAGCACGCCGACTGGTATCAAGAGAATGAGCAAAATTAAAAAGAAGCGGCGAGAAATTGTGAAGCTGGAGGGTTAGCATGAAAATTTTAGATGCATGTTGCGGCAGCCGATTGTTCTGGTTTGATAAAGAATGCAGCTTTGCCACTTACATGGATATACGAGAAGAAGAATACGAAATTTACGGCAAGAAAGTAAACGTTAAGCCTGATATAGTAGCAGATTTTAGGAATATGCCTTTTGAAGATTGCACGTATGATTTAGTTGTCTTTGATCCGCCACACCTGAAATGGGCAGGACAAAAATCCATTATGAAAGGTCAGTATGGACAGCTCGATAAAGATAACTGGCCAGATGATATTAAGTGCGGGATGGCTGAATGCATGAGAGTTATTAAGCCGAATGGAACCATTATTTTCAAGTGGAATGAGAACCAGGTAAAGCTAAAAGAAGTTCTTAAAGCCATAGAGCCGTTCAGTCCATTATTTGGTAATAAGCGATCACAAACACACTGGCTTATTTTTAACAAGCAAGTCCACTATCCGACGAAATAGCAGAATGTGTCGTTGCAACCAAATTACAAAAAACAGGTCATTTTTGCAACTTAAAGCAAAAAAATACTATACCAACACGTGCAATGTTAACACTTTGCCTTTTTTAACAAAATGTGTCAACCGCAGAAAGCGAGGAATGAATGTGAGTTTAGTTTATAACAACAAAAAATTAATTGGTAAGTGTAGCAAGTTCGCAATTGAAAAAGTTCAGGGCACTAGCCCATTTGTAATGCTAGAAAATTTTGAGCCAAAGCAACCGCAACTCAACGAGAATCAACAGATTGTGTTGGATTGGTTGAAGAAAAAGTGCGATTCTAAAGATGATTTTATGGGTTGGTATCCATTTGAGGCAATTATGCATTTGAGCGTTGGCTTAGACCCTGGTGAACTACGGATTGTGCCTAGTATCCAAGAATTGACTTATAAACAAGAAATAGAAGTCCTACAAGTATTCAGTCAATGGGCTTTGGAACGGGAGGAAGAGTGATGGCTAAAAAGATCGCCTCAGCTGCAGGATTGGGAAGGAACGCTTTTCACTACTGGGACTCAGATATGGCACAAATTAATCTATATAGAGGCGGGAATCCAGATCCGACTTTCATCAGAAAAAGCAAACGGACTAAACCAAAAAAGCGGAAGAAGTAATTCCGCAATCGTCAGCGATAAATGAATGGAGGGATAAGGTAACTATGGAAAAATGTAAAGCATGTTCCGACTATTTCAAATGGGATGATGAAGTAATAGAAGTGGATGATGAGTATTATCACAAAGACTGCGTAACTCTCTATCCAACAGGATATGTTGCTTTTTTAGATGATGACTGTCTGGGAGAAACTGAAAATGCAGATGGAACTACGGCTTATAGTATTTTGGAAGAAGGTCAATATATAGATGACGAAGATTAAGAACAGGAATAAGCAAATCAATGATAGTCTATCCATCATCATAATACTGCTAACGATCGCTGGCTTGAGTTGGCTATCCTATACGATTATTGACCAGCAACAGCAGATCAACCAGCTAGAACAACAGCTGCAGCAAGAGAAACTAAAATACAAAATGCTTTATCGTGATCCAGTAGTGCGAGAAGCGATCGAGAGTGGAGGGTGATCATGACACTAGCAGTATTGATGTTTGTAGGGTTTGTAACCTTGGTGTTTTTTGGAATTATCCTAGGTAAGTCAATAGATAAAAGAGAGGAAGATTTTATTGGGAAAGACTAAATCAAAAGTGAAAAAGAAGAAGCGTCGGCTGCAAGAGAAAGCCAAAACTAACGGGACGGCAAACAGGAAAGTTCTTGGCAATGATTTAAAAAGTTTAATTATGGATGAAGCAAATGGATATGCGGCTCATTTTGACAAATAAAAAAAGCCACTACCTTTTGAGTAAGTGACCTACGACAAGATTATTTTACCATAAAAGGGGTGGCGTTTGTGAGGTTTCAATGGCTTAAAAACTACCAAGATTTGGAAGAACAAATTCTCTTCATGAAATGGAATCTTAACAAGAGTAAATTGGAATTAGATCGATGGGTCAATGGCGACTTAGCAAACGTACGCCTAGAAAAGAATTCACGATCATCATCGTTGGAAGAGAATATAGAAATAATCGAAAAGGAAATATCGTTACTTGAATGTGAGAAAGCCGAATTGTTAGAGCTAATCGATTCATTCAGTGGCACCGATAATAAAATAGTCAAATTGAAATACATCGAGGATATGGACATATATGACATAGCGGACGAAACAGGATACAGCGTGTCATACATTCGCAAGAGGCACACAGAGATCCGCAAGACACTTTCGTTTGTCGATGAGTACGAATCTAGACGAGAGGAACGCATGAAGAGACAAGATGAAATGGACTACTATTCAGCAGACCAGGATCAATTAAGTTTGTTTTGACATTGTCACAAAATGCGACCTCAAAGCCTGTGTATATTTCTTGATTCAAACGGGTTATATTAATAGCGTAGAAGAAACGGAGAGCGTCGGCTTGGACTACTCACACTAATCCAAATACCGAAAGGAGGTAATCTCCTTATCGCGAAACTTCTTTGACTAATAGAAAGGCAGCACATTACTTTGAATCGAGGTGAAACTCCTCATTTCGAAATTCGCTAGTGCTGTCTTTTTTAGTTGTTCACTTTTGCTTCTTTGTTAGGTATGATATTTATATCTGATAAAAGGAGAGTGTGAGAGAATGGAAAGCCCTAAAATATTCAACGCTTGGGAATCTATAAACCGTCAGTATAACATCACGATTGATTATAAGTGTGGTTATTGTGAGAGGGAAGTCAGCTCGGAGAAAGGTATGTTTGCAAATGGTTCTAATATGTTTGCAATGATTTGTCCATCTTGTGGTTGTGTATCCATGATTGAAAATGAAGAAGGTGGCTATCAAATGCCGGGAAGCGCATATGGTAGAAAGATTAAAAACCTACCAGAGATCGTTTCTTATTTGTACAAAGAGGCAAGAGATTGTTATAAAATACAGGCTTATACCGCAGTTATTTTGATTTCTAGAAAAGCATTAGCAAATGTAGCCATTTATTATGGTGCTGAAGACGGTAATAAATTTACATATTATATTAATTTTTTAGTAGAAGAAGGGTATATTCCAAGAAGAAATAAAAAAGTAATTGACAAAATTCGAACAGAGGGAAATTCCGCAACGCACAATAAAACGTCAAAAAATTCTAAGGACGCAAAAGATATACTTAACTTGCTTGAAATGTTATTATTAATAAATTTTGAATATAATGATGAACATCAAGATAGTAATGATTAAACACCTGATTAACCTCAGGTGTTTTTATTATGCCCAAAAGGAGCGATAAGAATGAAGAAACCACAGGATTACAAAAAGAAATCTGTTAAAGAAAAACAAGACGACTTTATCAAGCTACTAACTCAGTTGCGAGAAGAAAAGGACATGGATGCTATTGCTGATCTGTTCTGGAAAGTCATCACAGCTTATGGATTGAAGGTAGATGAACTTGCAGCAATGAACTATTACATGATGAAGAGATCGCTTGAGGCACCAGTAAATGCTACGTTTATAAAGGACCACATGGGCCTAGATGTAACTCAGCTTGGAGTAGATGGAATCTTGCAAGTGCAGCGTGCCTTGGTAAATGTTTACGTTGAGCAACTTGCCAAAGACCAATGATACCTGTTGTCAAAACCAAAGCAGATCGTGCTAGGTTTTATGGATCAACAAAGTGGCGCAACCTAAGACAGCAAATACTTGAGAGAGATCACTACGAATGTTTATGGTGTAAAGCCGAAGGCAGACTGACCACGCAGTATGATTCGATACTAGAAGTCGATCACATTAAAGAGTTGGAAACAAATCCAGAGCTTGCGTTTGATCCAGACAACTTGAGGACGTTATGCAAAGACTGTCACAATAAGCGACACGATCGAATGAACTATCGTGGCCAACCAAAAAAAAGAAAGTGGGATGATGAGTGGTGGTAGGTGTTTTGAAAAGATTATTCTGCAAATATGATGATTCCGGTCCTGTTTTACATGTTACTGGAATTGAATACGAGGGAGTGTTGAGATTGAATAGCGAAGACGTTAGCTTCGATTTGAATGGGAAAGTACCTAAGCTTTATATCAAAGGCAGGGAAGTCGGAGTTGTGGTTATGACTAACCATTATGTCACAAAGCACGACTGGGGTGAAGGAACCAATGTGATTACATTTATTTATGTGACTAATGATGATCCTAAACAGAAAGTATTATCTATTGATCGAATCACTGGGGAGGTGCTGGACCAATGAGCAAAGAAATATCTACAACCACAGATCAACAAGTAAAATTCTTGAACGAAACACTTCAAAGATTAGATTCATTTAAACGAGCGGTTGCCAGCGGAGAAATAATCATGGACGATGCAATGTTTCAAGATGAACATAATGCACCAACGATTGATGAAGCTGGCGGTCGGAACATCTATATGCGAATCGATTATCACTTAGGCGAACAAGATACGGAATGAATGGTGAGAAATCTCTAAATTGGGATAGCTCACCACTTTTATTTTTAAAACGTTGATATATAAGACCCCCGGTCGAAAAGTTTTGTATCAAATCCCCACTCGAGGGAACCGGTGGAAGGGGTCAATTCTGCAAATGCAGCATACATTTTTTGCCCCTCCCCCCTCCTAGCCCCACACATTGAAAATAGAAAGAAGGTGATTAGTTTGGATTCTAAGTTAGTTGGATCGAGAATGAAGCAAAAAAGACTTGAAAAAAGGATGACACAAGTTGATGTGGCAACCAAAAGTGGAATTTCCAGTAAGTACTACGGAAGCATTGAAAATGGTAAAAATTCACCAAGTATTGAGAAGTTAAGTTCTATAGCGAAGGTACTTGGATGCAGTTTACATTTCTTACTGAATGACCGTATGGATGACATGGAAAAACGTGTGAAGTTAGAAAAAGATCGTCTTCAAAAAATTTTTAACAAAATTCCTCGTGACAAACTTAGTTTGGTTGAAGGACTAATTACTCAAGCTGCACGATTAAGAGTTTTGCTAGATGATAACTGGAAAGATATTATCGAAAACGGAGAATATGAAAAATTTAAGCAAAGCGAAAATCAAATGCCTTATGATAGAAAAAGACCAATTGTCGAAAATTATGACAATAGAGATAAAACATACCAAGCAATTATCAAGCAACTCACCGATTTATTACCGCAAAATGTGAAAGTTGATAAAAAAAGCAAGTTACTTGGTAGGAAATAGAAATGCTTACTACCCCGCATGTTGATCAATATATTCGTAAATGGAAATCCGGTGAGTTAATCCTTAACGAAAAAAGAATACAACTTTTAAAATTAATAGAAGAAGAAATTTTACCTCGTGACGATATTTATTATTTCGATGAGGAACAAATTGATAATTATATTGAGTTTAGTCAAGCTTGGTATTTTGAGTTAGATGAATGGGAAAAATTTATTTCCGCATTCATCTTTTTGTTTTACAAAGATGATGATGAAGTTGTTTTTGATGAATTTGTCATAAATATGGGACGCGGTGGCGGTAAAAATGGGTTTATTTCAACACTAGCAAATTATTTTGTCAGTTCTCTTCATGGAATTGACTACTACGATGTTTCAATTGTAGCCAATAGCGAAAAACAAGCTAAACGAAGTTTTCAAGAATGCTATCGAGTAATAAATAAAAAAGGTAACGAAGATTTAAAAGAAGAATTTGAAGCCTTCAAAAGTAGTTTGACAGGGTTAGAAACACAATCAGTATTTGAATATAAAACAAGTAATGCTAGTTCACAAGATGGCGGTCGTGAAGGTGCTGTAATTTATGATGAATACCATGAAATGGAGAATACCGATATTGTCGATGTGTTCTCAGGCGGTCTCGGAAAGGTAGATCATGGTAGACAATTCTTCATTGGTACAAAAGGTTTTGTACGTGAGGGCTACTTTGATATCAAGTACCGGGAATGTGAAGACATTCTGAATGGAGTGACAGAGTTTAAGGGTGTGTTTCCCTATGTGTGCGAAATTGATAATATCGAAGAAATGGATAATCCAGAATTATGGCCGAAAGCTAATCCAGCGTTGCAAATTCCTCTAAATAAACGCGGTAAGCGCCTATTCAATCGGATTATGAAAGAATATAAGAAACTGGCGACAGAACCATCTGGACGAACCGCTTTTGTCACGAAACGTATGAATTTTCTTGAAGATAATATGGAAAATTCAGTTGCAACAAGAGAAGAGATGATGGCGACTAATCGACCATTTTTTGAATTAGATACAGTACCGATTGGATCCTTAGATTTTGGTAGTGTTCGAGATTTTGCAACATGTGGATTGCTTTTTAAAAATCGGAAAAAGTTCGAATATGCTTTCAAAGCATTCACTTTTGCCATGAAACAATTTTGTGATGTGCATTACGGGTACTCGCTCAAAGAACAACTCGTTGGTAGCGAAAAAAGAGCACCCATCAAGAAATGGGAAAAAATGGGACTGATGAAAGTTATTGATGAGCCGTCTTTGAATCCTCAATACATTGTAGACTGGTTCATTAAAGCTAGAGATGAATACGGAGTGAGGGTAATCGTTATGGATAATTACAAAGCTGATATTCTAGCACCAATGTTAGAAAAAGAAGGATTTGAAGTAGTTCGATTAAAAAGACCTGCTAATTTGCACCCGTTATTAGCTCCTCGCGTAGAAGACGGATTTGCAAACCATAAATTTATCTTTGGTGATAATCCGTTAATGCGTTGGTTCACCAATAATGTTTATGTGAAGGAGACACAAGTGGGTAAGCAGTTTCTGAAAAAAGAAGAAGTTAAACGTAAAACAGATGGATTTCAAGCTTTTGTTCATGCTTTGTATAAAGCTACAGAACTTGATGAACAGGTAGATTACGATGATGCCTTTGACATGTTGGATGAAATTGATTTTTAGAAAGCGAGCTGAAAAAAATGGCAAGAATTTTTTTGATACCAAAACATAGTTTAGTGGTTTTATCTATTCCATGTATTTTAGGGAAAATAAAGAAGAAAAAGAGAGAATTAAATCCGAGCTGAAAGAAGCTACTGGAATGGACCGTGCTTTAGTAGTTGAAGGTAGTTTCGAGTATATTCCTTAATTTTTAGAAAGTGAGGGTAAGTTATGTTCAGTGATTGGATTCATTTAACCGAAAGGGAATTTTTTATTAAATACTGGTATATTCTAATACCGATATTTCTGTTTATTTTATTTATTGCAATGTTGATTGAATGGGTTTCGCACAGGAAGTGAGTGATCATTATGTATAAACCGCAATATCTAAATGTTAAGCGCGATGTTAATAATGTGATGGCTGGAAATATAGTCTATTTCACTAAAGTAACCACAACATCTTTGGGTTACAAGAAGAAACCGCTTGAACGGATTCGAAATAAATCAGGTAGGCGATTTGCCGGAAAGTGAAGGTGATCCATATATCTAATCCAATTGAAAGGTGGTGAAAATATTTGGGTATCTTAGATATATTTAAAAAGAACAATGAAATTGACTGGATGTTAGACTATGAATTTATTGATAACTTAGCGCAACGTCCGTATTTAAAAACTATGGCAAAGAATACTGTTCTAGATTTTGTGGCTCGTACTATGTCAACGTTAGAAGTCAAATTCAAGAATAAAGATGATGTTGAAGAATGGAATTACATCTTGAATGTGCGCCCCAATTCGGACATATCAGCAGCAACCTTTTGGGAAAAGTTTTTCTATCGACTTTTAGATGAAAATGAGGTGTTAGTGATTTTTACTGATGATAATCAGATGTTAATTGCTGATGATTATTACCGTGAAGAGTACGCTGTTTACGAAGATACATTTTCTATGGTATCAGTCAAAAACTATACAATTAAAAAAATATTCAAGATGTCTGATGTAATTTTTCTTCAATACAACAATGAAGAATTGGAGAAATTTACGAAAGGTTTGTTCGATGATTATGTAGAACTTTTTGGTCGTATCCTAGAAATATCTATGCGAAATAATCAAATTCGTGGATCCGTATCCATCGAATCAACAGGGTCGTTAAATGACGAAAAAGGAAAAGACGGTAAGCCTAGGTCTCAGCGGCTTCAAGAGTACATTGACAAAGTTTGGAATTCTTTCAAAACAAATTCAGTAGCTATTGTACCAAAAGTAAAAGGTTTCGAGTATGAAGAATATACAAATAAACAAGGTGTATCAAATCAATCACTTGAAGAATTAAATAAAATGAAATCTTCATTGATTGATGATATAGCTAATGCAGTAGGGGTTCCAACTTCTCTCATCTATGGCGAAAAATCTGAACTTGATTCCAATATTAAAGCGTTTCGTCAATTGTGTATCGCACCGCTAGTAAAAAAACTTCAAGACGAGTTAATGGCTAAAATCCTAACTCGTCAAGAGTACACAAGTGGAAAGCGTATCGAGGTTACCAACGTCTTACCAAAAGATATTTTGGAATATGCAACACAAATAGATAAGATTGTGTCTTCCGGAACATTCTTACGTGATGAAGTTCGAAATACACTTGGTTATGATCCATTAGCGAACGGCGAAGGTCAACAGCTCATTATGACAAAGAACTATGAAAAAGTATTAAAAGGAGGTGAGAACGAAAATGACGGTGAAGATTAAAATTAACGGACCAATCATTTCAAGTGATGATAAATGGTTTTACGATTGGCTTGATATGGAAGCAACTTGTCCAAATGATGTTTTATCTAAACTTCCAGAAAACGGTGAAGACGTGGAAGTTACAATCAATTCTTATGGTGGTTTAGTTGACATGGGAAATGAGATTTATACTGGCCTACGTGCACATAGTGGTAAAGTTACAGCTAATGTTGTGATGGCTGGAAGTGCTGCAAGTATTATTGCAATGGGCGCGAATAAAGTTGCAATTAGCCCTGTGGGTCAGATTATGATTCACAATGTTTCAATGGGAGCCGGTGGGGATTACCATGAAATGGATAAAGCGAGTGAGATTTTGCAAAAAGCAAATCACTCATTGGCAAATGCTTATGTAGCAAAAACGGGTAAAAGCAAGGATGAAGTTTTAACTTTAATGGAAAATGAAACATGGCTAACAGCTGAAGAGGCTGTTGAGAACGGATTTGCTGATTCAATTATGTTTGAAAATGAAGATCGGCCACAATTGGTAGCTGATGGCAGTAGCGGCTTAATTCCACAAAAACTAATTAACGAAGTTAAAAAGTTGAAAAATCAGCAAGTACAATCAGTGCAAGTAAATTTTAACGAAGAACAAGTTCAGCGCATTGTTAACGATGTTACTAAAAATTTGAAAAAAGATAATGTAATAGAAACAGAAATTGAGAAACCTAGCAATGAGTCTCCATTTGCTAAGTTTCTTTTTTAATACAAAAAAATTGGAGGTCATAGAAATGACAATTAAACTATCAAAGGATTTTGAAAATGCTAAAGCAGCATGGATTCAAGCAGTACAAAATAACGAATCAACTGAAAAAGTTGGTGAACTTTATGGTGATATGTTGGACCAAATGATTTCAGAAGCTAAAAAAGCTGGTGAAGCAGCTGCTGAATCATATGCTGCAGGAACTACCCGGGATGCTAAGTTAGCTGCTGAACAACGTAAATTCTTCAATGAAATCAATAAAGAAGTAGGATACAAAGAAGAAACGTTGCTACCTCAAGAAACTATAGATGAAATTTTCGATGATGTTGTCACGGAACATCCACTTTTGGCAGCAATTGGTGTGAAAAATGCTGGATTACGCTTGAAGTTCTTAAAGTCTGAAACAAGCGGAGTAGCAGTATGGGGTAAGATTTTTGATGAAATTAAAGGACAATTAGATGCAACTTTTAGCGAAGAAGAATCTATTCAAAACAAATTAACGGCATTTGTTGTTTTACCTAAAGATTTAACTCAATTTGGTCCAGCTTGGATTGAGTCGTTTGTCCGTTTACAAATTCAAGAAGCTTTCGCCGTTGCGATGGAATTAGCTTTCTTATCTGGTACTGGTAAGGACCAACCAGTAGGATTGAATCGACAAGTTCAAAAAGACGTGGCAATCACAGGTGGCGTATATCCTGAAAAAGAAGTTGAAGGAACATTAACAATTGATCCACTTGCCAATGGTAAAGAAAATCTTTTGGAGATGGGAAAAATCAAAAAATTCCATTCTGTCAAAGAAAACGGCAAACGACTAAATACTGCTGGCAAACTTTATTTAGTAATCTCACCTGAAGATAGCACAGATTTAGATATTGCATTCACTATTGTTACTAACGGCGGGCTGTATGCTAAAAACACACCTTTCAATATTCAAGTTATTGAATCTGAAGCACAAGCTACTAGTAAATGTTTGAGTTTCGTGAATGGGCGCTATGATGCGTATGTCGGTGGCGGAGTTGCAATTAAGAAATTTGATCAGACCTTGGCGTTAGAAGATTTAGACTTATATACGGCTAAAACATTCGTTTATGGTAAAGCAAAAGATAATAAGGTTGCAGCAGTTTGGGATTTAAAAATTTCGGATGGAGTACCTGCTGGTGGCTCGGGGGAGTAATTTCCCCCACAGGAGTGACGTTGAATAAAACCACTGTCTCTCTTGTTGTCGGGGGAACCGAAACTTTGACTGCTACCGTTGACCCAGAAACAGCTACTGACAAATCAGTGACGTTTACAAGCTCAGATGCTGCAATAGCTACTGTTACGCCAAAACAAGGCAAAATTACAGCAGTCAGTGCAGGAACGACTATCATCACAGCGACAACAGCTAACGGATTGACTACGGATTGTGAAGTGACTGTCACTGCAGAATAGGGAGGTGGCAGTAAATGGATGAGCAGACCTTTATTGATGAATACAAATCCCGCTTTCGTATTTTTCATTCTTCGGAAGACGTAGACATCGGCAAACAGCTGGAAAGTGGGTTTGCTGATATCAAATCAATTATCGGAGAGTTTGACCCTACAAAGTATGAAAAGGGCAAAGAGTTGGTCTATGAGCGTACTCGTTATTTAAGAAACGAGGCACTCGAATACTTTTATGATAATTTTCAAACGATGATCATGGATGCCTCGATAGATTTGGTAGGTGATCAAGTTGCCGATTAAAGTAAAATATGAAAGACCTGAAATTGTAGCTGGTGACCTGAATACACCAGTTACTTTTTTTGAGGTTAAGCCAAACGAAGGCCCCGAACCTGGGGAGAGTACCAACAAAAAATTGTACTTTTGCACTTGCTTAGTCTACAACCCTTCTTCAAAAGATAGGGACATTCTTAGCGGCAAAGGAACAAAGAAAGCTGTGACAATCAAGATTAGAGATCCATATACAGACTATTTGCCAGACAATGCGCATAAAGTAGTTTTGGATGATTTTCGTTACAAAGATGATGTGTGGGATATTGTAGATTTTGCACCCGACCTGGAAAACAACGACTTTCTAAAAATCATCTTGGGGGTGACCTCATGAGTGTGTCTGTTGAAGGTATGGATGACATTATCAAGAACATCGAAGCTAAACTTGGCACTGCAAGGACTACTCGTGTAATCAACAAGGCCTTAAAGAACTATGGAAATGAACTGAAAAAAGATGTTGAAGAAGCTGTGTCCAGCTACATAGATACAGGGGAAACACATGATACAGTTATTGTTTCTGGAGTAAAAAAAGGGCCGCCCAAGCGTGTTGAAGTTGGTTGGGGCGCTGGTTCCCGTTGGCGTTTAGTCCATTTGAGTGAGTTTGGTTATACTCGTTTTGGCAAATACGTTAGTCCAAGAGGGATGGGTAAGCTGCAAGGTGTCGTTGATAAAACAGAGGGGTCAGCACTTCAAAAGCTACGATCGGATATGGAGGAGTTAGCACGATGAAAGATATGATGATGGAAGTCTATAATGTTTTATCTGTGGATCCTACAATCGCAAAAGAGGTTACACCTGGTCGAATCAAGTTTTATGAAGTTCCGGAAAGTTTTGACACATCCAAGCCTTTTATTATCATTGATACGCCACTTGGTCCGCCAACGAGTGCCTATTATGCAGCCAACAAAGAGATGTCTCAAACGTTCAGTTACCAAATCAATGTTGAGACAACATCAAGAATCTTGACAAAAGAAATTGCTAAAGCAGTGAAAGCTACAATGTGGGAATTCGGATATGTTCAGTTAAGCGGTGGGCTTGATGAATATTTCTCAGAAACAAAACGCTTTGTAGATGCAAGGCGATACAGAAAAAACACACAAATTCACGACACTGATTATTAATCGGTGTCTATTTTATTAGGAGGAATTTATAAATGGAAACTTATGGTTTTGATAAATTATCAGTTCGGAAACTTTCAGAAACGTTAGAGCCAGACACAACAGCGGAGATCCATGTACTAGAAGGTAAACAAAAAGAAGGTGGTCCTACAGCATTTGATTTAACCGGACTATCAAAAGAAGCAGTAAAGGTATTTGCGGGTAATGTTGAATATTACTTGGTTAGAAAAGGTACTGGTTCCGTAGCTGCAAACTTTGGTTTGTTAGACGTACCAGTAGAAATTGAACAAGAAATTTTAGGCTTGATCAAAATGGCAGAAAAAATTGATGGGTTTGGCGATGAAACAGAACCGCCTTATATGGCTGCAGTAGCCGAAGCAGAGGATTTGTATGGCGAGCCAGTAGCATTTGCAATGGTGGCAGGATCGTTTAACCGAGATGGTTTTTCATTGGCAACCAAAAATGATGAGGATTTTACGCCAGAAGCTGGCGAATATGTTTATAACGCAATGTCTCGAAAAATTAAAATTGATACTGTTGAAAAATCTGTAAAAGTATTACGCGCTTGGGGAGAAGAAGCAGTTGCGTCCCTGAAAACTGCAGTATTAGGAGAACCTATACCCTAATACGCCCCAGAACATTACTGGGGAGATTAACGAGGATGGATCCATAGAAATTGCATGGGATGCCGTACAAGGTGCCAAGTCATATCTGATCCATTACAGCGGAGCAAATCAATCACAACCAAGTCAAGCCATTAATATGGGTTACTCAACAACCAATAAATGGACTTTGGCGGCTGCTGATGTTCCTGCTTCGGAAACTGGCGACAAACTTTATTTCTACGTCCAAGCTTATGAGAATCTAGGAGTAGGCGCTACTGATGTTGAGAAAGCACAGTATTTACATGACGGTGATTTCTTAGGATCGGCATGGAGCAAATCAATTACATTAACTGTTTAGGGAGAGCTTAGGCTCTCCTATTTTATTGGGAGGAATTTTTTATGTCAGAAATCGGGAAAGAAATCCGTTTAGATTTAATGATCAAAGGTACACGCAAAACATTTACACAAAGCCACGTGCCATATTCAAAGGCGTTGGATTACACAGATGGGGAAGCAAAACTTTTTAAAAAGGATAGCAAAGGCAAAGAAATTGCTCCAGCTTCTAGAGAATTGACCGAATTTCGTGCCGAGTTTGTTGCAGGATTATTTGATGACAAGGATTTAACAGGCGCTGTTCTTTTAGACGGTATTGATACATGGGACAAAGATTTGATCATGGAAATTATTATGTATCGCGTCTTGGGGTATGAACGACCAGCAGAGGAACCAGACCCAAAAGAAAAAAAGGACGAAAAATAAACTCGTCCGAACACCATGACCTACAAGTCGATGTTGTGAAGTCCATATTGCAGCTTTATCCAAGTTGGACGATCAACGACGTTTTAAATACAGACACACTGTATCTGTATGAAATTATGTTTAAACAAACACCGAAGAAAAAGAAACAAAGAGTAATCAAGCCGTTATCAGATTTAGTGAAAGGGGGCGGATAATTTGGCTGGTGCAACTCCATTAGGAAATATGGTCATCAAGCTAGGATTGGATGATGCGGATTTTGGGAAAGGCGTTGCTAACTCCAAAAAACAAGTCACATACCTAGCTAAAGAAATGCAAGCGAATATGAAGATTGCCGACATGGCCGGTAATCAACTTGGCAAGTTAGGCACCAAATATGAGAGCTTATCTAAGATCATCAAGGCACAAGAAAACCAAGTAGCCGCCCTCAAGAAAGCTTATGACGAATCTTTTGTAGATGGCAAAGCTACGGAATCTACAAAACGATTGGCGGCTCAATTGCAAGATGCCAATGGCAAGCTTGCAAATTACAAGACACAGTTACAGAATACCGCTGGACAGTTAGCCCGGATGCAGGTGGAAACACAAGGTGTTACAGGGTGGCTCAATAAGCAGGGCGATGCACTTATAAAACAAGGCGAGAAAATCCAAAAGTTTGGTTCTGGTGTATCAAAAGTGGGAACTGCCCTGACGGTTGGCGTAACAGCGCCTTTAGTTGCAGGTGCAACAGCAGTTACCAAAGCTGCTATTAGTTGGGAGTCTGCTTTTGCTGGTGTAAAGAAAACATCAGATGAAGTTGTTGACACTAACGGTAATGTTGTTTATTCATACGACGATTTGGAAGCGAGTTTGAGAGGTTTGGCAAAAGAATTGCCGTCAACTCACACTGAAATAGCGGCAGTAGCAGAAGCGGCCGGACAGTTAGGAATCCAAACTGAAAATGTTGCTGCATTTACAAAGGTCATGATTGACCTGGGCGAATCAACCAACATGGGCGCAGAAACAGCAGCTACTGAATTGGCTCGTTTTGCTAATATTACACAAATGTCTCAGGATAAATTCAGTAACCTTGGATCAGCGATTGTTGATCTTGGTAATAACTTTGCTACGACCGAATCCGAAATATCGGCAATGGCCTTACGTTTAGCTGGTGCGGGATCACAAATAGGTATGTCTGAGGGTGATATTTTAGGTTTCGCTGCTGCTTTGAGTTCAGTTGGTATCGAAGCTGAAGCTGGTGGTTCCGCCTTTTCAAAAGTCATGGTTAACATGCAACTTGCTGTTGAAAATGGTATTGGTTCTTTCGACGAATTAAAGGCTATGGCTGCTGAAGGCGGGGTTTCTTTCGAACAATTGGTAAAAGCTGTTCAATCTGGCGGTAATGAACTCAAATCTGTCGCTTCCAAAATGGGCGTTTCAACTACTTCTTTGAAATCATTATATAAAGAAGCTGATACTGCAGCTATGTCATTAATCCAGTTTTCTGATGTGGCCGGAATGACAAACGCAGAATTTGCCAATCTTTTTGAATCGGATCCGGCAAGTGCAATCATGGCTTTTGTCGAAGGTTTATCAAAAGCAGAAGAGCAAGGAACGTCTGCAATTGCAGTATTGGATAGTATGGACATCAAAGAAGTTCGTTTGCGCGATAGTTTATTACGTGCTGCTAATGCTTCAGGTGTGTTTGCTGGCGCAATAGAAATGGGTAATACGGCATTTGGCGAAAATACCGCGTTAGCAGAAGAAGCTGGCAAGCGGTACGATACGACGGAATCCAAACTGAAAATGTTGAAGAACGAAGTGGTGGATGCCGCTATTGAATTCGGTGGACCGCTTGTTGATGCTCTAAGAGATGGACTCGAAGCATCTAAACCATTTATTGCTAGTCTGGGAGACTTAGCTAAATCGTTTAGTTCACTTGATAAAGAACAACAACAAAACATCATAAAGTGGGGGCTAATGGCAGCAGCTGCAGGACCAGCGCTCAAACTCTTAGGCGGTGGTATATCAATAATTGGTAAAACAACTACTGGTGTAGGGAAACTATCAAAAGGAATCGTAAAACTTGTAGCCAACGCAGCAGAAAAGAAAGCAATCGCCGGTTTAGCAACATCTATTACTGGCGTTGGAACTGCAGCTACAACAGCAGCGGGTACAGGTGCTGTCGGAACTGCCACAGGTGGAGTTCTCGGTATGGGCACTGCTATTGCTGGATTAGCTGGGCCAATTGCAATAGGCGTTGTGGCATTAGGAGCAATTGCTACAGCTGCATACGTCAGCAAGAAAGCTTATGATGATCATCAATTGGCTGGTGCTAAGTGGGGGACAAAAGTAACCGAAGAACAGGACAAGGTTATTTCTAAGTCATATGAACTGCGAGAAAAAGCTGTTAGTTATATTGATGAGTATGCCGATGGAGTTAAAGGATCTGCTAATAAAGCTATTGAAGCGAATAATGCAATTATTGATTCTATTCAAGCAACCATTGATAAAGAATACGAGCGGAAGAAAGAAAACGCTGAAAGTATTGAAAATCAGAAAATTCAAGACGGTTTAAAACAACAAGCTGAGAACGACAAAAAATATGGTGAACAACTTGTAGATCAGGCTAGAAAAAGAGTTGACAGAATTAATAAAATTCTATCCGATGCAAGCAAAAACAGTCGTGAATTATCTGATCAAGAACGTTCATATATTGAGGCTAATTATAGCCAATTGTCTGACAAACAATTGGAGCTGGCTGGGTTCTCTTCTGAACAGAGGATAGCAATTGAATCAGCTTACCAGGATAAGTTATCGAAACTTACAGATCGACAACTAGAAGATAGAGCAAATAGTGTTAGCAAGGCTTTAAATACTGAACAAGAAAAATATGAACAAAACAGGAAAACTATCATTGAGGGAACACAAGACAACGTGCAACGCCAAAAAGAATTGCTTGCTGAACTTGACAAAGAGCATAGAAATAGTTCTGAATCGATGATACTTGGTTTGGCGAGATTGAGACTTGAACAGGGATACAGTTTAGAGCAAATGTCCGCGGTTTGGGAACAGTACGGATGGACTGTGGACGAAGTATCTGATCTGGTTAATTCGAGTGTTGACGATACAACAAAGAACCTTGATATGTTGGCAAAAGGCACTGAAGAAGCAGATATCCAGTGGAATCAATTAGCGTTGGATCCTAAAACAGGTGAAGTCCGCACAAACATGGCGGATACGCTAGTCGAAATAGCCAAGACAGATGATGGTTGGCAGCAATTAAAATTCATGGCTAAAAACGCTGATATTTCCACAAATGCAAAAGAAGAAATTGCTGTTGCGATGGGAGAGTCTGGCAAGTGGAATGATTTATACTTGACTGACAAATTGCTATTAGTTGATGGTGACCAAGCTCAAGTTGATTTATATGATGCTATCAATGATTTGGGTATATGGAATCAATATAATGCTGACAGGAAGCTGTTAGGGGTAACCAACGCTGATGCGGTCTATAAGTTGATGGAATCGAAAGGTCAACTTGAAGAATGGAACGGGTTATCCCCACAATTAAAAACATTAATTGCGGATGATCCAGCAAAGCTAACGGTTGAACAAACGCAAGCTGCTCTCGAAAAATACAATAAACTTCCGCCTGCTTTGAAAAAATTATTAGGAAATAATACAAACGCGGTAAACAACTTTGAACAGGCACGTAGTAAATTAAATCGTTACAACGAAACAAGAGTTGGAGCTAAACACCTCCATGCAACTGCTGATTACGGTGAAGTTGAGAGAGCAAGAAACGCTATTGCTCAAGTCTATAGTAAAAACGTTGTAATCGATGTCGAGTACAGAGGTCGTAGAACAGGGCAGACAGCCATTCCGAATGCAACAGGTACAAATTACCATCCGGGTGGAGACATGATTGTCAACGATCAATCTGGGCCATTATACAAAGAGTTGGTTCAATTTCCTGGTCAAGCACCGTTTATTCCGCAAGGAAGAAACGTATATATTCCCAATGCGCCAATCGGAACCAAAGTGGCGCGGGCAAGTGTCACTAAATCAATTATGCGAAAGCTCGGAGTGCCTAGGTATGCGGATGGTGTTGGTATTCCGGAAGACTCTTCATTAATTCGAAATTTAAGGTCTATGGAGGTTGTAAATACAAAACAAACCATCACTTTAGATACTGGAAATATGACCGAATTATTGAGACAGATGTTAAATGCAATTAGTCGTTTAAATCCACAGATCAATGTTTATCCCCAAAACTGGGAGACTAAAAACGATATCAGAAGAACAGCTCAGGAATTAGCAGTATTGACTGAAATAGAAGGGAGAGGATCTTTAGAATGACATACGGCTATTTTGAAATAGACAATCATAAGTCAAGCGATTTTGATTTGTATATCAACACAGAAATCTCTTTTTCCTCTCCTGAGGTCAAAGGTGATTTCGTGGAAATAAATGGACAAGATGGCGATCTTTATTTAACAGATGGCAAGTTGAAAAATGTGTCCAAAAGTTTTCCTGCTTACTTAATGCCTACTGAAGCATCTCAACAGCAACGAGCTACAGAAATTTCTAATTGGTTAAAGAATAATGTTGGTTGGAAAGAATTATATTTTAGCGGAGATAAAGATTATATTTATCAAGCAATTTATACTGATGAATATGAGGTAGAAGCGAATATCGGCGAACACGGGAAGACAATATTAACATTTAGCGTTAAGCCTTACAAGTTTTTAAAATCCGGTTTTGATGAACAAGTTTTATCCACATCAATTGATAATCCTACCCAACGGATTGCTCGCCCGAAAATCACTATCAAAGGGACTGGCAACATTACATTGCAGATTGGTAAATCAACATATAATCTAAAGGATATCGATGGTGGTGTGATTATTGATGTTTTATACGATCAAGTGAAATCTCTTGATGGTACTCGCCCACAGTGGAACAAGATCACTACGTATCCTTTGCCTGGAATTAATCCTGGACTAAATAATGTGCTGATTACAGGGACAGTTACAGAGATAAAGATTATCCCGAGGTGGGAGGTGATTGTGTGACATACCCAATTTTGTATGAGGCAAACGAAACAGATTTTTTTAGTCTTGGCTTAGGTCCAATAAAAACAGTAACAGAAGCTTTTGTTACAGAAGAAAGAAATGGTAGCTTTATTCTTGAGGGCAAAGTGTTAGTTGATGATGAAATCTATCCGTTGCTGCAAGAAAACCGAATAATCAAAGCTGATGCAAGTCCGAAATTAACCGCGCAGCGATTTCGGATCAAACGTATTGTACCGGACCATGAAGGAAAAGCAGAGATTTATGCAGAACATGTCAGCTATTTGAGCCAAGAATTACCTATGAAACCCGAAGTGACAATAAATGGAAATGGGACGAATGCTATAAATGTTTGGAAATCGTCTATTTTAGACAGTAATCCCTTTATAGTTGATTCTGATATCTCGACAATAGGGGAAACATACTGGCGTATTGATAAAGTGGAGAATCCTCGTCAAGCTTTAGGAGGCGTGGAAGGCTCTATTTTAGACGTGTGGGGCGGCGAATATCGTTTTGACAACTATCACATCAGTTTGTTGAAGAAACGCGGAACAACCGCTAACACCATTCTGGCGTACGGTCGTAACATTACGGATTTTGAGCAAGAACGTAATATCATGAAGACATACACAACTGTTTATCCTTTTGCTATTTATACGGATGATGACGAAAACGAACAGATCATTACCATCGATGGATATGTGGTTGATTGTAAGAATATCAATGAATACCCAAATCGTAATGTGCTGCCAGTGGATTTTAGTAATGAATTTGAGCACGACGAAGTACCGACAAAAGCTAAACTAAAACAATTGGCACAAGACTATATCCAAAACAATGAAATAGGAATCCCGAAGACATCTATAAAGGTGTCTTTTTTGGATTTGTCTCAGACTGCTGATTACGCTGATGTCGCAACCCTTGAAACTGTCGAATTATGCGATGATGTTCGAGTGTATTACCAAAAATTGGGTGTTGATACGATTGCTAAAGTAATCAGAACAAAATGGAACGTAATTCGTGAAGCCTATGATGAAATAGAAATCGGAGAAAAACGGACGACATTATCAACAATCATAAATGATACTCAAACGTCGATTAAAGAAATCGAAAACCAAACTGGGTCAGCGATTATTGCTGCTAACGGGAAGAATATGATCTTCTACGGCCTTTTTGGAGAAAATGGCTTAGGAGAGCCAGTTGCAACAAGAGTCGGGGATATGTGGTATAAGCCGAACGGAGAGGACACTGAATTTTATATCTGGAATGGCGCAATTTGGGAATTTATCATGTCGACAGGTAAGTTTGTTGAGATTGACAAAGCTATTGAAGACGCGAAAAAAGCTGGCCAAGATGCTCAATTAGCGGCAGAGGGTGCAAAAGAAGCCGCAGATGATGCACAAGCAGCTGGCGAATCGGCACAAGCGGCAGCAAATGAAGCTAAGGAAGCCGGAGATGCGGCGCTTGAAAAAGTAGCTCAAGCCGAAGCGGATATAGCAGCTGCTAATGAAAAGATTGGGCAACATACGATTGATCTAAGTAAGCTGTTTGAGGATTTTGCAAACTCTGAAGCTGTGATTGATCAGATCGTGATTGACACTGGTGAGATGAATACAGCTATTAGTGAGAACGCGGATAAGATAGTTTCGGTCCAAACAGAGGCTAATAACGCGATTGCCGCGAATGCTGCAGATATTTTAACAGCCCAGAGCAAAGCCAATGATGCATACTCTAAAGCTCAAGCAGTCGAGGGAACAACACAGACGATAATTGAGGATGTTGAGGGAATCACTTCAACCATGACCAAGCTGGAGACTGATGTCGATTCTACGACTAAAACACTGAATGAGGTCAGGACAACGGTAGATGGGCAGACGCAAACGATAGCAACCGTTAAGACAACAGCTGATGCGGCATTAAGTAAGTCCAACACCAACTCCAATACTATCGATGGTATCGAGACGACATTGACTGCTACTAAGACCACCGCCGATAGTGCTTTAACCAAAGCCAACAGCGCCCAAAGTACGGCTGATGGGAATTCTAGTAAGATCACTGCCACTACCACGACAGCAAATACCGCTTTAAATACAGCAAACACCGCTAAGAGTACTGCTGATGGAAATAGTAGCAAAATCACGGCAATTACAACGACTGCCAACAGTGCTTTAAATAAGGCTAATACCCTTGAAGAAACGGTTGATGGCGTAACAAGAAATATTACCAGTATTCAAGAGGATCTATCTAAAGTAGAAGAAGGACGGAGAAATATTCTTATAAATAGTTCTTTGTATTCTGACGGTACTAGATGGGGCATCAGTGGAACTTTAAATGCTGCTTTTTCAGGCTCTTATGTAACTCTAAATAAGACAACAGCAACCCCTACTAGATTAACTATGAGTCAAAATGTATTTGCTATTTCTCCAGAAATGGTGAAAAGAAAAACGTCATATTCGATAGGTATCTGGTATTATATTGAGAATCTCACTACGTCTACCGCAAATACCGTCAATGTATTTCTTAGAAGTTCATATGGTTCTACTTATAAAGATAGTCCATCAATGAGTTTGGATGTCACCGAATCTGGTGTTTGGAAATTAATGAATTTAGATGGAATATCTCCAGATCAGGATTTAACGGGCATGACATTTACAATAGCTTTCTCAGAAAGTTCTATAATTAAGATTCGACTAAAAGAAGCTTTCTTAGTTATGGGTAAAAATATAAAGGACTGGGAACCTAATCCTTTAGATTTAGCAACGGTAACCAAGGTAAATTCTATATCGGATACAGTAGACGGTCATGCTCAGCTAATCGCGACTACCAAGACTACCGCAGATAGTGCCCTGACTAAGGCTAACTCGGCACAGTCTACTGCTGATGGAAATACATCCAAAATAACCTCTGTTCAAACAACGGCTGAGTCGGCTTTAAACAAGGCCAATATTACCGAACAAACAGTTGACGGCATGAAAACAACTCTGACTAGCGTTGAAAAAAATACAGCTAATTGGAACACTTATTATCAAGTCAACACTGCGACTCCTAAAGAAATAAAAGAGTTAAACGGTGCGGGACTAGACGATCGATACATGTATGAGATATCTGCCCAGACACTTTCAACCGGTTCGATAACAAGATTATTAGTTCGTCTAAAACCAAATCAAACATCTGGGACTGGCGGACAAGGTTGGACTCTAGAGCTTTTAGATCAGCTAGGAACGGGATCTAATCATCCTCGTATATATCTAGATGAAGCAACGGGAAAACCTATGGTGACCCTATGGAATCACGCTAGTTTATACAACGTATTCTTGACAATAACTAAGTCAGTCTCGACGATCAATCAAGGCGTTTATATTGAACAAACCGTTGAAGGTGTAAAACAAACTATTTCAGTAGTTAAAGAGACGGCTGAATCTGCAGTAACAAAAGCCAATACAGCTCAGTCAACCGCAGATGGTAATACTAGCAAAATTGTTTCTGTAACCACAACTGCGAACAGTGCATTATCAAAGGCGAACAATTTAGAAGAGACCGTGGATGGGGTTACTCGGACTATTAGTAGTGTGCAAGAGGATTTGTCTAGCTTTGGTGGTAGAAACCTTTTAGTTAGAACGGGCGAATTAGTCAACAAAGGTCTAGGCGGCAACGGAACTAATCCAGGAACTACAACAGTAGTATATCCAGTTCCCGTTACTTTAGCTGGCGCATCAACAATGAAAGAAGCAATCAAAGTAACTGCAGGAAAGAAATATACTTTTCAAAAGACGGGAACAGATAACTGGAGATACAATTGGTTAGACAAAGATTACGCTTTTATATCTCGTAGTGTACCGACAGAATCAAAATTTACAGTTACTGCACCTAATGGCGCTGAATATTTATGGGTTTCATATCCTACTATTGCTGAGGTTAAGATTGAAGAGGGGTCTATAGCAACGGGATTTTCTCTTGCGCCTGAAGATAGCGCGACTACAGCTAAAGTCAACACGATCTCCGACACGGTAGATGGACATACACAATTAATTGCATCAACCACTACCACTGCAAATAGCGCCCTATCCAAGGCAACAACCACAGAAGCTACAGTAAACGGTTTGAAGACAACAGTTTCTGCTGTTGAAACAACGGCTAACAGTGCGCTGACAAAAGCTACAGCCGTTGAAACTACAGCTAATGGATTAACTGTGACTGTAGGTAAAATAGCTAATGGTGGATCAAATTTGTTCACAAATGGTGGATTTGAGAACGAATTTATCGGATGGACTACTGCCAGCGGATTTACTATCGATTCTACAGAGAAACACTCAGGATCAAACGCTCTTAAAATAGATAATACTGGATCCATGGGTCGCGCAATAGGTCAAAGAGTCAATATACCAGTTACACCCGGAAGAAAATATGAAGTATCTTATTGGGTAAAAACGACAGCTGATGCAGATGGTATTTCGGGTAACCAAAAATTAAGGATTGCCAAATCTGATGGATCTCTTATAAATTCTCTTGGATGGGACGGACCTTTACCTGAATGGACACAAATAAAACAAATCTATACCGTTGGTTCAGGTATTTTTGAATGGAAGGTTACTTTAACCGCTTCTCATAAAGTAGGGACCGTATGGTGGGATGATGTATCTGTTGTAGATGTTACTGATCGAGAAGAAACAGCTGCTCAATTATTAGTTCTCTCAAATGAAATAGACCTACGAGTACAAAAGAATGGTGTCATCAACGCAATCAACGTGTCCACTGAAGGAATAATAATCGCCGGGAACAAAATCACAATCACGGGCCAAACATCTATTGAAAACGGAGTAATCAAGACCGCCCACATAGCTGACTTGGCTGTATCTACTGCAAAAATAGCCAATTTATCTGTTGCTGAGGGTAAAATAGCAAATTTGGCTGTCACTAATGCTAAAATAGCGAACTTGGCAGTTACCGAAGTGAAGATAGGTGATGCAGCAATAACAACAGCTAAGATTGGTAACCTGGCAGTAAGCACAGCTAAAATCGCTGACGGCGCAATCGTTAATGCTAAAATCGGTGATGCGGCGATTACCAATGCAAAAATAGCTGATGCTTCTATTTCCAGTGCTAAGATTATCAATCTGGATGCGAGCAAAATTGTAGCAAGTTCTTTGTCTGCGATAACAGCGAATACAGGAACACTAAATGTGACCGGGTGGATTAATATCCAGACTGATAATAACGGAATAAGAGCGTCCTATGATTATGGAGATCAACTAGACGGAACGTATAACCCACGTTGGTTTACAGGAGAGTATGTACTAGGTTATCGATATCATAAATTTCTTGCTGATGTTTATAACCTGAACTCAAACGGCACTAAAGGTAGCTTTAGAAACTACGCTGAAACGTTTATCGGTGGGGATTATTTCAAGCTACGTCAATATGATAATAAAACGAGCAAGAACTTACTTGGTCGTATAGATATGACCGGCGGAAGGTTGGAAATCAACGATTCATTTCACGACGGCCAGGAAACAGGCATTCACCTTTGGGGGAACGGCTACAGCTGGTTTGAGCAATACGCAACATTTTCCAATGGTATGTATGTCGGGGCAACCAATGAAGGAAAGGCTATTGAAACAGGTAGAATAGACGCTCCGTCAAATTACGCAACGTTAAAAATCAATAATAACCGCGCTTTAAATGACATTACATTTGGAGAATTGAACACATATTTCAATGAGACCCGTTTATCGTCAGCAGACTTTAGGATAGGTGTAGACGGAGATGGCAAGTTAATTCAATCAACGAGTGTGTACAATCGTACTTATAGCTCTTCTTCAAATATGGTTGTTCAGTCAACCGGAACAATTGGAAGATCCACTTCTGCATCAAAATACAAGTTAAATATTACTGAAGTTGAGGATGCAGAAGATATGGGGATGAAACTGTTGACTGTTAATCCTAAGTATTGGTTTGACAAGCATGGGTCTGAAATGGCTGCTTTGGATATTACTGAAGGTGGACTTGATGACATTGATCCTATAACACTAAAACCACATTATGGTTTAATTGCTGAAGATTTGCGCGGTGCTGGGTTAGATGCGTTTATCTCCACGAATTACGATACTGGAGAAATCGAAGGTATTGAGTATGATCGACTATGGGTAACTTTACTACCATTGATAAAAAAATTAGTTGAGAAGAATGTTTTACAAGAAGTGCGGTTAAATAAACTTGAGCGTTTAATGGAGGGATTAGTTAATGGATAAAATTGTTATCACGGGTCAAACTTTGCAACAAGACAATCTATATAAGATATCTTATAAAGTAACTTTTGCAAATAACACCTATGCAACCGGTCATATTTTTCTTAATCAAGAAAAGCTAGAAGAAATGGGAATGCGAGATATTCGTCAAGCCATTTCCACTGATCTCATTACTAATTTAGGAGGAACAACAGAATGAACGTAGATGCAAATGAAGTAGTTAAAGAGATCGCAGGTCAGTTATCGCAAGCTAACTTAGATAATGCGACTTTACGGGTTGCCTTTAATCAAATTGCAACTGAGCTGCAAGCTTACAAAGATAAGTTTGGACCATTAGAAGAAAACAACAAGGACGCTGAATAATCAGGGTCCTTTTTAAATACAAAAAATTGGAGGAAAATATCATGGCATTAGATGTGAAAAAAGCAATCAGTATCACAGGAGATTCAAAAATCAACGGACAACGAGTGATTTATTTTTCGGCGACTGTCACAACTGACTCAGCAGGCAATACCAATATAAATCAACAAATTGAAAATCAAACGTTGTATCGCCAAAATCGAGAGGAGTGTCGTAAAGATATTGACGACTTTCAGGATAAGGTTTGGGCAGTTGAAGATGATTTGATGGCGGAAGTTGAAGTTCAAGAATCCGAACCAGAGCAAGCGTAATGCTTGTTCCTTAATTTTGAGGAAGTAGGTGAAGTGTTTGTTAAATGTGGGAGAGATAGCAACATGGGCTGGGTGGGTTATGACGATTATTGGACTTGTAGCTTTTGTTGTAAGACCGGTTATGAGTAATTTTACGAAAATAGCTGAAAATCTAACAAAGTTGAGTCATAGCTTGGATTTGCTGAATCGAGACTTGGAAGCTAGTAAATCAGATCGTGTAGAAATTCATAATGAATTAAAACGACATGATGAACGATTGGACCGTCATAACGATCGATTAATTGAACATGGTGAACAATTAAAATCTTTATGGAAAGAAAGAGGGAAATAAGATGAAATTGACAAATAAACAATATGATCTAGCAAAAAAAGCACTGACTGTAGGGGTACCTGCAGTAACAGCATTCATCGTAACGATGGGTGGGTTGTACGGATTCCAAACTGAAATCATTGTTGGAACGATCACAGCGGCCGCAACTTTAGCAGGTGTATTCTTGAATATTGCTAGTAGCCAGTATCAAGATGAACAAAAAACAGATTATGGTGACGGCCAAGAATTCACGGACAAGAAAGAGTAGCCAATATAATGGCTACTCTTTTTATATACCAAAATTGGAGGGATAAACATGAGAAACAAAGCTAAATTTATTGAGGATTTTGAGAAAGTAGCAAAGCCGGAGATTGTTAAAGAAGTAGATCCCGTACAAGATGCAGCTCATACCATGAATCACACTGGGGACTCTGCGTACATTTTGAAGAAAGATCTTACAACTTCCGGCAAGGATGAAACATTTAATTTCGAAGTGAAGAAACGTGAAAAAACGGATGATTCTTCTGAAGAAATTGATGACTATTTTTACATTGGAAAAGGGGAATAACCATGACTAATTATATTAACTCTACCTCTCATAGAGGGCATAATGCGATTGTTCCTGGGGCAAGTGGTTGTGGTTTGAAAGAACATGAAGTTGCCCAACAAATCCATGACAAGTTTCGAGCGGTAACTAAGGCAGTTGATGCAACCGACAATGTAGGTAGAACGGCTAATGCTAATTTAGTTAACATCGTAAATAAAATGAATGCTGTTGGTAAATCATTCCATGTCAGCCATCACTTGAATGCATTTAATGGACAAGCAAACGGTTTTGAAGTTTGGTACTATGCTGGAAATGCAGCGGCTAAAAAATTAGCAGAAGAAATTTGTGCAGCTGTATGTAAAGTGACTGGATGGGTCAACCGCGGCGCTAAAGCTACAACATCGTTGTACGTGATCCGTGCATCAACAGGATCTGCCATTTTGATTGAATGGGGCTTTGTGGATAGTCAGAAAGACATGGATATTATGGCCAAGAAAATGGATGCCGCAGTAAATGCAGCATTGGAAGTTATGGGCTACAACGGAACAGGAGGGAACAGCACAGTGGCTAAAAAAGTAAACTATCAAACCAAAACAGGATTTTATGAAGTAATCAAAGCGGACACTTTTTACTGCGAGCCAGAACTAAAAACTAAATCTGGCTGGAATGCCGCAGTTGGCCAACGCATAGCCGTCGATGAGGTTGTCAAGATCAAAGGGAAAGACGGCACTGTCTACACTCGTGGCAAAACTCAATTAGGGAGTGTGACCAGATATATTACTTTGCGTGATGATACACTTAAAAAATTGTAAACAAATACCCCTTACTCTCGTGAGTAGGGGGCTTTTTTATTTGGGCAAGTATAATTTTTCCAACTCTTTTCGGCCATTGTAGTACGCATCCTCAGCGGTCAAAAAACCTGATTTAAAGTATCGTTTGCCCTTGATTGTGATCCAAGCGCGATAGCGTTCTTGTTTACTTGTCCGCGTGTAATACTTACACACACCACGATAACCTGTGCTGCTGTCTTTCCTAGGCTTATCAGAAAATAATTGAGTAGCTATGCCGTCTACACGTTTGCTATCGTATTTGGCCCGCAGATTGGATTGATCGATTTCTTGCTTTAGGCATCCGCATGACTTGGTATCACCGCTGGTTAAATAGCTGATGACTACATCAATCTCGTTGCCGCAATCACATACACAATGCCATATCGTTTTGTTTTGGTATGTTTTGTCGATTGGATAAACAGCAACTAATCGCCCAAACCGTTGGTTACTTATATTCTTTTTCATAGATAGTGTAGTCTACCAACTCTTTGACATGGTCTGGCGTTTTTGTTACACTTAGTTCCCAATTTTCTACCGTCCTAAGACGGATGTTGTATAATCTGGAAAACTCTGTGCGGTTATCAGTAATTCGCTTACGATTAGTTGCAAAGTCATTTGTAGCTAGATCGTAAATCAAAGCCAATGCTGCACCGGCATCCTCAAAATCATTCATCCAATCTTGCCAGCCACGATCAGCGATGTACATATCAACACTGCTGTATTCATGCGCTTCTCTGTACAAAGTAGTAAATAGTTTGTATTCCATATTTTTTGCCTCTTTCTGACTAAAGTAAGAGAGGAGGGGATCCTCTCAATTAATAATCTACACCTTTATAAATGGTTTTCTTTTCACCATCAATTTGCAAATTGATAAATTCATAAGCGGTACCAACTTGTTCTAAAACTTCCTCAACGCTTGCAAATTCTTCCGAGATAATAGTATCGTGATCTAATACAAAGATTTCCATAATACTCCCTCCTATATTATAAGTTTGCTAAAACTTCTTCTTTTTCAATTTCGATTGCTTTTCCGTTAGCTACCAATAAAAACTGTTGGTCGTTTTTCGCTGCATCTTTGATGTTATAAACGCCATCTTCCAATTTATAAACGCCGTAATCAGCTGCTTCAACAAATGTTCTTGCAAATCCCCATTTAGCATCTGTTCCGTTTACTTTAGCTACCCAAGACTTGTGCTTACGAGATCCACCAGAAATCTCTAAAGTGTAAATAGCTTTTTCGCTTCTGTACACCAATTTCAATGCTTCCGCAAAATATTCTTTGCTGCTTCCGCCGAATAAAAAAGCTCCTCGTTTAGCTAATTTCCACGCTTTTCTAAAGATTTCTGATTTTGCCATTTTGATTATCCCCTTTATCTCTTACTTGATTATATATTTAATATACCACCAATTTGGTGGTGTGTAAATAGATAAGCTTGATTATCTTGAGAAAGTTAGCATAAAAAAAGCCTATCCTAAAATTGGATAAGCTTCTTATTTGCCATCTACAGTATACTCTTTATCCGGATCATACCGCCTAATAACCTCAGTCTGTGTCCTAAAGTGGTCAAACAAATACTGGTTATCTCTTAATATAAACACAGCTGCAATCGGCTCGTTTAATACCGTCCACTGTGCGGGTATGCTAAAGTAACGCTTGCCTGTGCTGTCCATAGATTTTACAAACTGTTCAAATTGGAAATGAGCAGGCCTAGGATAGGTTGATAACTCGTAGTAATTTTTTTCAAATGCATACGTGCGTTGGTGTGCGGATGGGATTTCATTTTGCATGTGATCACCTAGAAACTATCTCTTTCATTGCTTCAAACTCAATCATAATCTTTGTTTTGCCAATTACTGAATATTTGCGGACAACAAACTGTTTCCGATCATTATATTCACCACCAACCACAATTCTCATATCCTCATCGACATCTGCCAAAAAGTTTAGGCTATGAGCCGCAATCAAACAATTTACTCCATCAAGTGAGAAACGCACTAAAGGGGTTCTCGACATCTTCAACACTCGTATCTTTGAAACAGTTCCTTTCATTGATTTCATATTAAATTACCTCTTATTTTTAAGTTTAAGTGGAGATTCAATTATCATTCGGTCGCAAAACTTACCATTTTTTACAATGCGTTCACGTTTTACGGTAATGGATTTATCGCTTTGAGCTAACACCCCAAGAATGAGTAAATCTAAGAAAATCTTATCATCATCAGAAACAGCAGCATAATCGTTGGCAAGTTTTGAATCAATTTGTTCTGCGATCATATCTTCAAACATTTAAAATCACTCCTTTCAGAAAGTATACGAACGTTTGTTCTCTTTGTAAAGGGGAACAAAAATAATTTTGCAATTAAATATGTTAAAGATATCAAAAGAAATAATTTTGCACCGATTTTGCATTTGTCGCCAAAAATCACCTTTAAATCAATGATAGTAAAGGGGGTTTTAGGCCTGTACTCTCCTTATAAAAAAAGAGCTTTAAAAGCGTTGAAATCAACGTTTTTAAAGCTCTTTTTTTTTTTGAAAAATAAACATCGACAAAAATTTCGTCGCCCGACGAAAAAAATGAATTTATATCTTTAAAAGTATCTGCTATTTTATTTGGAGATCATTCATTTTGATTTGTCAGATGTGCTAATTGACGTTGATTTGGCAATAGTCTCTATAGCGTATCAGAAATGTATCCGCGCTTGGATCTCAAGGATTGATGCGTAGTTTGATCATGTAAAATATCGTTTTACATGACAATTCAACATGAACAATGAGCCAATTGTAAGAAAGGGGGGACGTCGAATTGAAAAAATATTGCTTGCGCCGCCGTGAAAGAAAAATAATCAGAAAAATAAGTCGTATTGCCCTCATAGCGCTGATTATGCTCGGATCGATTCCTTTGCAAAGACTGGAAGCCTATGCGCAAACAGAACCAGATATCGCGATAGATATCCCTGATTTATTCAGCAATGAGTCATTCTTTGCGAGGGACGAGACGAGCGATGAAGATCAACCATTGATCGAAGCATCGCAATCTGACGAGAGTGAAGGTAACAAAGAAATCAGCAGAGATAGTGAAGGCGAGGAGACAGATTCATTACAACCCACACTTGAAACAGAATCTGAGTTGAATGATGAAGGGATAAACAATAAACAATCTGACAATACACATGCAACTTACACAGCATATGATCAGCAGCCGCAAACAAAAGAAGCGGTTGCTGCAGCTATCGCCGCTTATGAAGAAAAAAAGGATACAGCAAACAAACCTCGCTGGCAATTTTTGGTAGCAGAAACCCTCATGCCCCATGGATATTATTGTGCATTGGTATACAATGATACGGATTTTGGTCAAGATTACTACACATTTTTTGTGCAAGCACAAGAGACTTCCGGGACAGAACATGTGTTTACAGGAGAGACGAGAAGTGAATTAGATGCCTTTATCAGGCGGAGTGAGGTGGTAGGCGGCGATACAGTTTTACTTGCGAATGACATTATTTTTGATGCGACAGAGATTACTGTACAAAAAAACATCACGATTCGCTCACAAATGACTGATCGACCGGTAACGCTCACTAAAGGAACCACTAGCAGGCATTTTGCAGTTGGAACGGGCAATACAGTCACTTTTGAACATATTATCTTTGATGGTTCTGGAACTGGCGGCGGGCTTTCTACTGCGGCTGGCCAACTCATCATTAAAGATGGAACAGTGATCAAAAATTGTTACCAAGATGTTGGGGGTGGAATTTACGTGAACCCGCAAGGCACGTTACGCATGGAAGGTGGGCGTATTACTGGCAATAGTGTCCACAATAACCGTGGAGGTGGTGTCTTTGTTGATGGAAATACGACACGAGCAGGACGTTTCACGATGACTGGCGGCTCGATCGATACGAATAGTGCGCCTCTGACTAACAATACGACCAGTACGTCAAATGGTGGGGGCGGTGTCTTTCTTCGGATAAATGCAATATTTATCTTTGAAGGCGGAGATATCACTGGCAATACCGCAGGAATACGTGGTGGCGGCATTTGTGCAGAAACCAATACGAACATACAAATGAGCGGTGGATCAATAGAAGGAAATCAGGTAACCAATGTCGCTGATTTTAGCGGCGGTGGCGGCATTTACATGAACAATGGCAGCTTTCATATGTCTAATGGCACCATCACGAATAATACTGTTAAGGGAACGGGAAATTACAGTGGTGGTGGCGGTATTTGTTTTGATATGACTTCAGGAAATTATGACGTGCTGATTGAAGGTGGTCTGATCGCTCAGAATAATGTAGAAATTGCTGGAAATTATAGTGGCGGTGGTGGAATGCGTACCAACCTGCGTGGGGGAAGGGGTACATGTGTGATCCGCGGCGGCAGAATAACCAGTAATAGTACAAACAGCTGTGGCGGCGGCATTTACCAATACGGTGGGATGGTTGAGATTACTGAAACATCGGTCATTGACAATAATGTTGCATGGACACATGGTGGTGGAATCTATGTACTTGCTCGGGGGACCTTGACGATGCCTGGCGGTGAAGTGACCAATAATCAAGCCGTAACAGAAGGCGGCGGCGTATATGTTTACGAGGGCACTTTTTTGATGAAAGAAAATGGAACAATTGATGGGAATCGAGCCTATCATGGCGGTGGGATTGCTACACATCCTAGTGGCATGTTTCAGATGTCTGGCGGCGAAATTACCAATAATCGTGCATCAAATGATGGTGGTGGTGCCTATATCGGCGAAAAGTTTGACTTTATTGATGGAACGATTGCCAATAATCATGGTGGAAATGGTGGGGGGATCTATTTAGTCACCTCAGCACAGTTGAATTTTTCGGGTGGAAATGTAATGGGAAATCATGCTACGGCAAATGGTGGCGGTATTTATTCTTGGGGAAATATCTTCATGTCTGGGGGAACGATTGCTAACAATCATGCTGCAGGAGAAGTTGGTGGTGGTGTGATGTTCAATGGTCAAAACAATAAATCTTTTACCTTAAAGGGTGGTTTGATTGAAAAGAACAGCAGTCCAGTCAGCGGTGGCGGTATCCATGTCCATCGAGGCTCTCTTGCGATGGAAGGAGCAACCATTGGTGAAAATACATCCGCTAATGGGGCGGGAATCTATATACGTACTGAAGGAACAATGACAATGGACGACGGTTTGATTCATATGAATGAAGCCAAAGAGACAGGTGGCGGCATTCATGTTTTCGGAGATCTAACAATGACAGGTGGAGAAGTTTCCGCAAATAAAGCTGGCACACAAAATGGAAATGTGTTTGAACATGGAGATGGTGGCGGTGTGTATGTTGGGGGGCAATTTGATCTTGATGGAGGCGTGATTTCGGGAAATCACACTCGGTATGGCGGGGGCATATATGTCTTATCGAGCGGGCACTTGACACTAAATAATGGCAACATAACAGGAAATTGGGTGAGTGAGCGTGGCGGTGGTCTCTACCTTCATGGACGATGCACCATGTTGAACGGAACCTTTGATGGAAATTCGGCGGCTCATGGTGGTGCAATTGCCATGAGTGCCCAAGCAAGTGCTAGTCTTCGTATTACAAATGGAAGATTTCATAGTAATGCAGCTGCTAGAGGAGTTGGCGGCGGCGATGGTGGCGCAATTTATACAGAAGACAATCAGTATACCCGCTTGACAGTTGGTTCAAATGTTCAGTTCAGTAACAATCATGCGTCTAATGGCCTTTTCCAATTAGCTGCAAATGAAGGAACTGCACGTTATCCAAATATTCAAGCTGCGGGTACAACAACCGATGGGCATCCGATCAATAATTTGGATATCAGTACAAGTACTTACCGCATTACCCTTTATCATGTAACGAGTGCCGGAGCTGAAATAGAAGATCACCCTGCTACAGAAGTTGTTCGACGGATCAGTGAAGCAATATTTACACGTGAATTTCCCCAGATCCACAGCTATACGCCTTGGCAATTTCGTTGGGGATCAGACTTAACTACATTTGAATCTGCAACGAGAGGCGATGGATTGACAGCAACCTTGATGGATTGGCCTGCCAATGACCCTTGGGGAGATGCTGTGATTTATTTTGCTTATCTAAGTACTACAAATATTCATGTTGTTGTTCCAACAAAAATGGATTTTCATGTAAATGAACAAACCAACGGGATGATTGCTGCTGGAACGAGTAATCAGAACAATGGGCAATATGAGATGCAAAACCACTCTGATTATCCGGTCGAAGTCTCCCTTAAAGAAGTCAAGGAAACAGAAAATGCGGGGCTGACTTTCTTAGATGCAACTGCTGATCCAACAGATTCAAAGAATCCTATTCGTTTAGACTTGCTGCATTCAACTAACTTGCCGAATAATCGCTTTACTGAATCGATCATTGGTGTCAATGCATCTACTCCGGAGACGTCACTAGGTATTTTAGATGGTCAGCACGTGGCGCATGAGAGTCCCGCATCATCGATTGGTCGTTTTACGTTAGGCGGAGAATATTTTGGAAATTTGACAACTGCTGGGAAAGAACCAACCCTTGTTTTCAGCTTTACATTCACTGTACTGATCGATTAGAGAGGAGACTGCTGCGTGAAAGAAAACAATCCAAGAAGTACACGTACCAAAGAAAAGAAACGTAAATGGCTACTCTTGTTTTTGCTTTTGTTGTTGGTGTTGTTTGGCTTGTATCGCTGTGGGGTGTTTGGATCTAAAGATGATTCGCGCATTATTATTGGCGCGGGGGTCCAACAAGGTGTACCGTCAAAAAATCGCGATGAGCCTGGATCTAATGGTACAGAGCAAGTGTCGATTCAATTGAATGCACGTCCAACTTTTGCTGATGGTGCAAGTGTTGGTGATTTAAATATTGTCAATCCGGCAACAAACATTCTCTATTTGGAAGCGGACATACGTCTGGCAGAAACCGATGAAATCATCTATCAATCAGGTGTCATACCACCAGACCATTTTGTCGGTGAAGACAAATTAATGAGAAATCTTCATCAAGGAGAGCATGAGGCAGTGGCAACCGTCACGTTATTTGATCCCAATGAACAAGATCAGCAGTTCAATCAATATACTTTCAGTCTGGTCATCATTATAGAAAACTAAAAAGAGGAGATTATCAAAATGAAAAAAATTATCGGTATATCAAGTATTTTATTTGCAGTTCTAGCGATTGCGATCCCTGTTTCAGCAGAAGAGACACAGGCAAGACAAGATGAACCAGGTACAGCAAACCGTGAAATTCCAGTCAATGGCGCAATCTACCACAATGACACAGATTATAATATTACGGTACCAGCTTCTGTTAGTTGGTTTGTCACCGAAGAAGGGCAAACAGGACCCAATGTTTTTGAGGTTTGGAATCGGCCAGTAGGAGGAAATGTAGCTAACCCAAATCGTATAGTGAATCAGAGTAGTCTAGCGCAGTATCACGTTACGATGACTGAATTTAATCAAGTATCATCAAGTGATGCGGCAATCGTTGCACCAGATTTAGAATTATTCTTAACAGGTGCTTTGTCATTAGGCAATCAAAATCTTAGCGAAGGTTACGTGAATACCAATCCATATCCAGCCTTATTCGATGCAGAAGATGAATGGTATTTTGGTTTTTCTGGCGAGTATACGACAAACCTTACTACGACTGAATTGTCTCCGCGTTATACCATGAAACTGCATTTTGATCTATTATAAGATCAATCAGGTAAACTCAACAGTACAAGCAAACAGCGTGGATAAAAGAGGAATATGTGGCTGGATTTTTGCCGATACGTACGACATCGAAGTGAGGTGATTCATTTGTGAAATCATATAGGGGTTATTTCTTGTTGGCTAGCTTCATTTTTTTGCTAGGTTTCTCCCCGATCGGCTTTGCACATCAAATTTCCGTTGAGGGACGAATCAGTATCTCGGAAACAAACGCTGAAAAAGACCCGCCGGTACCACCAGATACAGAATTACCAGAATCACCCCTGCCACCGGCGAGTGAAGAACCTGAGATTGATGGGACAATGCCTAAATTAGGGGAGCAGATGAATCATTTTTATGGACGATTGGGTGGTCTGTTGCTGATTATAGCAATCAGGGTCTGGTGGCAAAAGCATAAAAAAACAGCATGAAGAAGTGAACGTGGTTTAGTTAGAAGGCATCCTGTCTTTAAAACAGGTAGTGACTGGCTGAATCACGTTCCATTGTGTTATCTAGTCTTGATCATGTATGGTAGAATCTGTACATAGCGTTATAACGCCATATTGACGGGATGTTTGGAGAAAGGAGAGTGGCCGATGGCGGAATACGAGAAAGATTACATCATGCGGGTGACCAAAACGGCAGTAAAGGGCTTGAATGTGTTTCTTAAAGCAGAATCCGTGGATGCGACCATGCATCTAGAAGAAGCCCAGACTGGGCAGAAGAAAGATAAGACTTCGGGTGATGCTGCAACAGAAGCCAAAGATCAAGGTTTGAATAAGGATTAAATCTACACCCCAATAGAACACAAAAAAGCACCTGCTAATCAGTTTTAGCGAGGTGCTTTTAGTACGAATCGTTTTCCTTCATTTGGATGAACTCCTTATGCAGTTTTATTCAATTCTTGTACAGCTTGTTCGATCGTAACACCTGTAGCAAAGTGATTCGCATTTTTCTTGTCAAAGACAATAAATAGATTCAACTTCGTATCAAGTGTGACGCGATATTGCATATCTGTGTTATAGAATGTCATTTGTCATTCTCCTTTCTTAATCGTTGAGACGAAAGGCAACGGTTAGTTGATAACGAAATTCCATGATTAGAATAACACCTTTCTCTGTTTTAGTCCAACAAAAACTCAATCACTTTGACGCTGATAAACAATTTCTTAAGAAATGACCTGTTTATCCTCTCTTACAAGCTAACAATTTTGTAAGGTTAGATGAATGATAAAAAGCAAAAGGTTGATTTGAACGCTTTTCGCAAGTTTTTTATTTTTTCCCCTCATGTAATGATTGCCAGATTTTAATAAAAAGTAATTTCCCTCTCGGTTTTTGTATGCTATATTGGTCACAAATGTAATGTAACTGTAATGAAAATGTAAAATAAAATGGACGTGATACTATGTGCGGAATTGTTGGATTTGTAAATACAAAAGACGGAAAAGCGGATATCATTGAGGAAATGATGGCACGTATCGTGCATCGTGGACCAAGTAGTGCGGGAAAATTTGTAGACGATAAAGTAGCGTTAGGTTTTCGCCGATTGTCGATCATTGATTTGGCGGGGGGCTCTCAACCTATTTTTAATGAAGACCACAGTAAAGTCATTATCTTCAATGGTGAAATTTACAATTTTCAATCACTTAGAAAAGAATTGATTGCTGCAGGTCATACCTTTAGTACCCATGCTGATACGGAAGTGGTCCTTCACGGATATGAAGAATGGGGAACAGAAGTATTGCAAAAACTTCGTGGGATGTTTGCTTTTGCAATTTGGGACCAGCAGAAACAAGAATTGTTTGGTGCCAGAGACCATTTTGGCATCAAACCCTATTACTTTGCCCAAATGAATGATATATTCATGTTTGGCTCAGAAATCAAAAGTTTTTTGCCGCATCCAGATTTCACAAAAGAATTGAATAAAGCGGCTTTAAAACCCTATTTAACTTTTCAATATTCCCCATTGAATGGAGAAACCTTCTTTAAAGGTGTGTATCGTTTACAAGAGGGGCATTATTTTATTTATAATAAGCAAGGGTTAACGATCCAAGAATATTGGGATGTCGATTACACAAAGAAACAATTGTTTTCGAAAGATGAATGGGTCGAAAAAATCGACCAAGCGGTTCAAGCCTCGATCGATGTCCATACGATCAGTGATGTTGAAGTGGGGTCTTTTCTTTCCAGTGGCGTTGATTCTAGTTATGTGGCGTCAGTATTGCGTCCTACCCACACCTTTTCTATCGGTTTTGATGACAAAACATATAATGAGGCAATTGAAGCACGAAAATTAACGGAGCAACTTCATTTACAGAATACTGCCGCCGTGATTGATGGTGAGATGTCTTTTGCCGCATTTCCTTTGATTCAATACCATTTGGATGAGCCAGATGCAAATCCTAGCTGTGTACCTTTATACTTCCTAGCAAACTTGGCAGCGCAACAAGTCCGGGTCGTTCAGTCGGGTGAAGGGGCGGATGAATTGTTTGCGGGTTATGCTGCTTATGGATTTCATACAAATTCCAAGGCGATTCGGGTATTTGCACAAGGATTAAAGAAATTACCCAAAACAATGCGTTTTCGCTTAGGCCATCAAATCGGAAAAATGAAAAATTTCCATGGCCGCATTCATTTATTTGAAGCGACTGCCCCAGCAAGAGAGTTTTTCATCGGTCAAGCAAGGATTTTTGAAGAAGCAGAAGCAACCACACTTTTAACAGCAGCATACCAAGATGCACCTTCAGTTGCTGAAATTGTTGCACCTTTTTATAAAAAAGCAGAAGGGCTGAAGGATGAAGTCAACAAGATGCAGTATCTTGATGTACATCAATGGTTGCCAAAAGATATTTTATTAAAGGCAGACAAGCTATCCATGGCCAGTTCTTTGGAACTGCGGGTACCATTGTTGGATATTGAAATGATGAATCTTGCACAAACAATTCCTACCAAATATTTGATCAATCAGAATAATACCAAAGATGTATTTAGGCAAGCTGCCAAACGTCATTTACCCAAAGAATGGGCCAATCGAGAAAAACTTGGTTTTCCTGTACCAATCAAATCATGGTTGAAGGAGGAGACTGGATATACTACAGTTAAAACATTATTTGCAGCTGATTTTGCAGCTGAGTTTTTTGATCAAGCCGCAATTTTACAAATGCTTGATGATCATCGAAAGAATCAAGTGAATCTGCAACGAAAAATTTGGACGATTTTCACTTTTCTCACTTGGTATAAGGTCTTCTTTATTGATCAAGAGATTCCCCAGTCACAGCAAATCATCTATGAAATAATTGCATAAAAAACGGAGGCTGATGCGCAGCCTCCGTTTTTGTTTATGAATCATTATTTATAATGCTAAATATTTTTCCAAGTAGTCTGCTAAACCATCTTCACCATTTGTTTTATCAGTCACATCGTTTGCGATCGATTTCAATTGTTGGGTACCATTGGCCATGGCAACGCCCCAACCAGCATAGTCTAACATTTCCAAGTCATTGTGTTCGTCTCCAAAAGCAATGATATCTTCAGGACCTAGTGACATGGACTTGGCAATCACAGAAAGACCCAGTGCCTTGTGAACACCTTTAGGAACGATTTCCAAGATAGCTTGTGGGCCGCCCCATGTGCGTACATCGACAGCATCATCAAATTGGTCTTGAATCCGTAATGATACAGATTCGGCTAACTCATTTTGGGTTTTGACCAATAAAGAAGTTGGATCAGTTGTCAAATTGGCAAGGAGATTTTTTTCAGATACAGTTTCATAAGAAAAGAAGTGTTGGTCAAAATGATCTAACCGGTCAATAAAAAAGGTTTCGCGGTTTTCAGCAGCAACAAAAGATAGACCTAGCTGCTCACGTTGCGCCATCAGCTCAAAAGCAATTTCTCTGGAAATCGCATGCTCGGTTTCAGGTGCCCAAATCTGGCGCGGTTTATGAACCAACCCACCATTAAAGTTAACCATAGGTGTAGTTAATTCAAGTTCTTGATAAAATTGATCACTCATACGGAAAGGGCGTCCTGTGGCAATCGTAACATAGTGTCCAGCACGTACAGCGCGTCCTAAGACATCCCTTGTTCTAGGTGAAATTTGAGATTCAGTATTTAAGGTGGTGCCATCTAGGTCGATAGCAATGATTTTTGGTTTCAAATGTTTCGCTCCATTCTATTATGGTAGTGGCTTAAGTGTAACATATTTCTGATATTTCACAATGTATGAAAGTTTTTCATATTTTCTTTCATAATAGATGAGGGTAAAACACGAACATTAACTTCTGTTGTAGTGTATATTATACATTTTTTATTGAAAAGCGAATGATTGTCCTATATAATTTGTAATTGTTCGATGAGAAGTGCTATTATTCCTAATTTCTTTTCAAAGACTAAAAATTATGAACACGGGAGTGGAAAATTTACATGGAAAAGTTTTTCAAGTTAAAGGAAAATCATACAACAGTGTCAACTGAAGTAATGGCTGGGGTAACCACATTTTTTGCAATGAGTTATATTTTATTCGTTAATCCATCCATTTTATCAGCTGCTGGCATGCCTTTCCAAGCAGTGTTTCTAGCAACGATCATTGCTTCTGTTATCGGTACTTTGGTGATGGGGTTATTCGCGAATGTACCTTACGCCCAAGCGCCAGGCATGGGATTGAATGCATTCTTCACCTTTACAGTTGTCTTTGGTTTGGGTTATACATGGCAACAAGCATTAGCAATGGTCTTTATTTGTGGATTGATCAATATCTTGATCACGATCACTAAAATCAGAAAACTGATCATTCATGCCATTCCAGAAAGTTTGCAGCATGCTATTGGCGGGGGGATCGGCATCTTTGTGGCTTATGTCGGGATCAAGAACGCAAATCTATTGAGCTTCTCGGGTGATACAGCTGCAGTTACTGGTTCTACTGTTGAAGGTGACACGATTATCAGTGCTAATTTCAATGGTGGGATTGTTCCTGCCTTGGCCAACTTTAATAACGCGCCGATTATTTTGGCATTGATTGGTTTAGTCGTAACCACATTACTGGTCGTTAAAAATGTCCGTGGTGCGATCATCATTGGTATTTTAAGTACCACCATCATCGGGATTTTGATGGGCGTGGTTGATTTAAGTGCTATTGACTTTCAAGGCAATTCTTTATCAAGCTCAATCAATGAATTAGGGACTACATTTGGGGCAGCATTTGGATCAGAAGGTATGGGTTCATTATTTAGTGATTCTGCTAAAATTCCTCAGGTGATCATGACGATCATTGCGTTTAGTTTATCTGATACGTTTGATACAATTGGTACATTTATTGGTACTGGACGCCGGACTGGTATTTTTTCTAAGAAAGATGAAGAAGCGTTGGAAGACAGCAAAGGGTTCAATACGAAGATGGATAAGGCGCTTTTTGCAGATGCCATTGCAACATCCGTTGGGGCAATTGTTGGAACTTCAAATACAACTACTTATGTTGAATCAGCAGCAGGTATTGGGGCTGGCGGACGGACAGGACTAACTTCTGTCGTTGTGGCTGTATTGTTTGCAATCAGTAGTTTCTTTTCACCTTTGATTTCAGTCGTACCAGCGCAAGCTACAGCGCCTGCTTTGATTTTGGTTGGGGTGATGATGTTGGCCTCATTTGCTGATATCAACTGGACAGATTTAGAAGAAGCAGTACCGGCATTCTTTGCTTCCATTTTTATGGGCCTATGTTACAGCATTTCTTACGGTATAGCTGCTGGATTCATTTTTTATGCATTGGTTAAAGTCGTTAAAGGGAAATTCAACGAAGTGTCACCGATTATTTGGGTAGTAAACGTCTTGTTTATCATGAACTTTGTCATTTTAGCGTTGATTAGTTGAATTTAATGAGAAAAATCTTTCTGTAATTTTCATGCAGAAAGGTTTTTTTTATTTGATTTTTAAGCACAATACGGTATAGTATGTGTGAAAGAAGGTTTATACATGAAAATCGATTGGAAACGGAACCTCCTGATTTCTTGGGTAGGTTGTTTTTTTACAGGTGCTAGTTTCAGTCTGGTCATGCCATTTATTCCCTTATATATAGAAGAATTAGGTGCGCCTACAAGCCAAATTGAGTTGTTTTCTGGTCTGGCTATTTCTGTTACGGCGTTTGCAGCAGCTATTGTGGCACCCATTTGGGGAAATTTAGCTGACCAAAAAGGTCGTCGATTGATGATGATACGAGCAGCTGCTGGTATGACTGTCACAATGGGTTCTCTGGCTTTTGTTCCGAATGTCTATTGGTTGTTGATCATGCGTTTCTTTACAGGTATTTTGTCTGGCTACATTCCCAATGCCACAGCATTGATTGCTTCACAAGCACCACGGGAAAAGAGTGGATGGGCGCTAGGTACTTTGGCAACAGGTGCGATTGCAGGTAATTTGATTGGACCATCAATGGGTGGTGCTTTAGCTGAGTGGTTTGGCATGAAAAATGTCTTTATCATCACAGGGATCGTATTGTTGATCACGTTATTGTTGACGATATTCTTAGTACAAGAAGACTTTACACCGGTTGAAAAAGGGGAAATGCTCTCAATCAAAGAAATATTTAGTCAAATCAAAAATTTACAATTGTTGATTGGCTTGTTCATTACTTCTTTGATTTTGCAATTAGGTGTGACAAGTATTAGTCCAATTTTGACCTTATATATCCGTGATTTAAGCGGAGATACCAATAATGTGCTCTTCGTCAGCGGGTTGATTGTATCGATTGCCGGTGTTTCTGCTATCATTTCCTCTCCGTTTTTGGGGAAAATCGGTGATCGCTATGGCAACCACAAAGTCTTATTAGGCGGATTGGTTTTATCTTTCTTATGTTTCATCCCAATGGGCTTTGTATCGACGCCTTTTCAATTAGGTGCGCTGCGTTTTATGTTAGGTTTTTCAACAGGCGCATTGATGCCTTCTATTAATACATTGATCAGCAAAATCACCCCGGTGGAAGGTGTGAGCCGTGTGTACAGCTACAACCAAATGTTTTCGAACTTTGGGCAAGTTTTGGGCCCAATGGTTGGATCAACGGTCGCTGCCGGTTTTGGTTATCCTGCAGTCTTTTGGGTAACCAGCGGTTTTGTGTTGATCAATATCATCATTTCAAGTTTTAATTTCCGCAAGAGTTTCCGCAAAACAGATATCAGTCAATAGTTGAAAAGAAAAAAAAACCAGTTACAATGGTAGTAACTGGTTTTTTTGTGTTAATGACTTGTCTTTTCAGGCGCAGGTGCGATTGTTCCTATTAGTATAATCACCACACCAGTGATCAAAGAGATGATTGTAGTTAATTGAAAATCGTAAGTGGCTCCGGCTAATGAGCTGCCTAGATAACCAACAACCTGGCCCAATACGAAAGTCCAAAATAAAGTGACTAAGTAACGCATGACGACACCTCTTTTCCGCATAGCTTGCTTTTCGCCTTAAGTTTATCACAAAAAAAATTATTGTAAAGATTTTCACTTTTTCATTTTATTTTTCAAATTTATCTACTATCCGTTCGTAAGAGAACTTTCATTTAAGGAGGAATTTCAATGTATGCTCAGCTTACTACGTTAAGTTCATATTCATTGCTTCAAAGTACGATCAAAATTCCTCAATATATTGCACAAGCCAAAGAATTGGGCTACCAGACAATTGGTTTGACGGATCGAAATGTGATGTATGGCGCAGTTGAATTCTTTCGGCAGTGCCAATTACAACAGATGCAGCCAATCTTTGGTGTGTTGTTTGATTGTCATTTCGTGGAAGGAACAATGACCTTTCCACTTTATTTATTTGCCAAAAACTTGCAGGGCTATCAAAGGTTGATGCGCCTTTCCAGTAAAAAAATGACGACTGATGAACTGGTCATAGCCAATGAGTCTTCGCTGCATGATCTTTTTGGTGTGCTGCCTAATGGTTCCGGGTTTCTTTCAAATCAAACAAACGATGATAGAAAAACCTATACTGAGTTGGAAGATTTGAAAGATTTGTTTGATGCAAACAGCCTGTTTTACGGTGTGGAAAGTGAACAAGCGTCCTTGGAATCGGCTTTTGAACCCTTTAGATCAATAGGTATTGAAGCTTGCAGCTATCAGGAGGTCACGGCGTTGTTTCAAGAAGAAGCATTTGCCGTGGATGTGATGGGGCATATCAAATCTGGCACACAGATCGAAGACTTTCGTCAAGCCAAAGAACTGGACTCTGGCGTCAACCATTTACAAGCGCCAGAGCAAGTCCGTACACGATTTGCTTCTGATTCCCAGGCAATGAGGAATAATCAGCGCATCGCACAAGAGTGTCGTGTTGAACTCCCATTGCATCAACGCTTGCTGCCTCATTTTCCGTTACCAGAAACACAAGATGCCGCAACATTTTTGCGTCAACTATGTTTTGAGCGCTTGCCGCAAAGAGTGGCGCATGTGACCAAGGAATATCAAGAACGCTTGGATTACGAGCTGTCGGTCATCCATAAAATGGGGTTTGATGATTACTTTTTGATTGTCTGGGATGTCATGGATTTTGCCCATCGGCAAAAAATCGTTACTGGTGCTGGTCGTGGTTCGGCCGCAGGGGCTTTGACTGCCTATGTATTGTCGATCACAGATGTTGATCCTATCAAATATGATTTGCTTTTTGAACGGTTTTTGAACCCAGAGCGCTATACGATGCCTGATATAGACTTGGATATTCCTGACAATCGCAGAGACGAAATTTTGCAGTATGTGCGACAAAAATATGGTCAAGAGTATATGGCCCAAATTGCCACATTTGGTACGATGGCAGCAAAAATGGTTTTGCGCGATGTTTCCCGCGTATTCGGCCTCTCGCAAAGTGAAGCCAATCGCTGGTCGAAAGCCATCCCAAATGCTTTGAAAATGACCTTGGCGTTGGCCTATGAACAATCGAATCAATTGCGTGAATTGGTGGCATTCAATGAAAGAAACCAGCTTTTGTTTCAAGTGGCGAAAACATTAGAAGGATTGCCGCGGCATGTGTCTACTCATGCTGCCGGGGTGGTGATCAGTGACAAAAACTTATTAGATTTAGTTCCTTTGCAAACAGGAAGTGATGATATTTGGCTGACGCAGTTTACCATGAATGACGTAGAAACGGTAGGTTTACTGAAGATGGACTTTCTGGGGTTGCGTAATCTATCGATCATTGACAATACCTTGCAAGGAATCAAACGCATGACAAACAAAGAGCTTACGCAAAAAGAAATCCCCTTAGATGATCCAGCAACGCTGGTGCTTTTTCAAAAAGGTGATACAGCTGGTATTTTTCAGTTTGAGTCAGCGGGTATTCGGAATGTATTACGCAAATTAGGACCAGAAAGCATCGAAGATATTGCAGCAGTCAATGCCTTGTATCGCCCTGGGCCTATGCAAAATATTGATATGTTTATCAAGCGTAAAAAGGGACAAGAGCCAGTTGTTTACCCAGATGACAGCCTGAAGCCCATCTTGAAAAATACCTATGGCATCATTGTCTATCAAGAACAAATCATGCAAGTGGCGTCAAAAATGGCGGGTTTTACCTTGGGGCAAGCGGATATTTTGCGGCGGGCTATCAGTAAGAAGAAAAAAGATATTCTTGATGAAGAACGACGTCATTTTGTTACAGGTGCTATCGAGAATCATTACGATGCCGATAAGGCGACGCTTGTGTATGATTATATCGAACGCTTTGCGGATTATGGTTTCAACCGCTCTCATGCCTTTGCGTATTCAGTGATTGGGTTTCAGATGGCGTATTTAAAGGTACACTACCCAGCACCATTTTTTGCGGCGATTCTTCATTCTGTACGCAACAATGCGAGCAAAATGAAAGAATACTTGAACGAGGCAGCCAAATATGGCGTCTCGGTCCTTCCACCAACGATCAATACCAGCAACTACAGTTTCCAATTACAAAAAAATGGCACGATTCGCTTTGGATTTAGTAGTATCAAAGGGATCAGAAGGGATATGATCCAAGACATTATCGATGAACGTAAGTCACAGGGACCATATAGCTCGATGGATCAGTTTTTATTACGCCTCAATCAACGCAACAGCAAATGGCTCAAGCTCGACTATTTGGTGCCGTTGGTCAGCATTGGTGTATTTGATGAGTTGACTAAGAATCGGAAGCAGACATTGATTCAATTAGAAGGCAAAATCCAAAATATTGCTTATAGCGGTGGCAGCCTTGATTTGTTGGAAACGATGGCTTTAAAAGAAGCGGCGATTTCTGATTATTCAATAGAAGAGAAGTTAGCACTAGAAGAGGAATACCTGGGTGTGTATTTATCCGGACATCCAGTAGAACAATTTCACAAATTAAAACAATTTAAGCAGGTCACAGATATTGCAAATTTGGTGCCCAATGAGCAGGTCAGGATCTTACTGTATGTGCGAAAAATAAGAGAAATCAGAACGAAAAAAGGTGAACAGATGGCCTTTGTGGAAGGAACAGATGCGAGTCGAGAATTATCAGTCACGATTTTCCCCCTTATTTATCGACAAGTCCGTTCATTGATTGAAGAAAACGCGGTTTTATACATTGAAGGGAAAGTTGAGGTAAGTCGTTACAATGGTGAAATTCAGCTAATTGCTGATAAAATAGATTTAGCAGAAAATGAGCAAAATAAGATGGGACAGCTAACCTGTTATTTGAAAATTTCTGCTGAAGCACAAGCATCTAAAATGCAAGAATTGGCACATGTGATGAAACAACACAAGGGAACGAATCCAGTTGTAATGTTTTATGCACAAAGTGGAAAGAAAGTATTGTTGAAGGAAACGAATTGGGTCAGTCACGATCAGCATTTTGTGGAACAGCTTGAAGAATTATTAGGAAAAGGAAATGTTGTTTTCAAGTAATTTTCGGAAAATGGCAATCAAACTTACACTTTTTTCAACTTTTTCCTAGTATCCCAAGACATTTGTCTTGAATGATGGTAGAATATTACTCGTGGTTATTACTTGAAAAGTATCAAACAGGGACTTCCCTAACAAAATCTTTTGATGAGGTGAAAGAATAATGAAACGCATTGGAATCCTAACCAGTGGCGGCGATGCACCAGGCATGAACGCAGCGGTCCGCGCAGTTGTCAGAAAGGCGATTTTTGACGGACTTGAAGTATATGGTATCAATTATGGATATGCTGGTTTAGTTGCTGGTGATATTCGTCGTTTGGATGTTGCTGATGTTGGCGACAAAATCCAACGAGGCGGTACATTCTTGTATTCAGCAAGATATCCTGAATTTGCGACACAAGAAGGCCAATTAAAAGGTATTGAACAATTGAAAAAATTTGGTATCGAAGGTCTAGTAGTTATTGGTGGCGATGGGTCATATCATGGTGCGATGGCTTTGACACGACATGGTTTCCCAGCTATCGGTATTCCAGGAACGATCGATAACGATATTCCAGGTACGGACTTTACAATCGGATTCGATACTGCAATCAATACGGTATTAGAATCAATTGACCGGATTCGTGATACTGCGACTTCTCATGTACGGACATTTGTGATTGAAGTCATGGGCCGCGGTGCTGGAGATATTGCACTTTGGTCTGGTGTTGCTGGTGGTGCGGATGAAATAATCATCCCTGAACATGATTTTGATATGCAAGTAGTGGCTGATCGTATTCGCGAAGGTCGCGACCGCGGGAAAAAACATTGCTTGATCGTCCTTGCTGAAGGTGTGATGGGCGGAAACGAATTTGCGGATAAACTATCACAATATGGCGACTTCCATACCAGAGTATCTATTCTTGGTCACGTTGTCCGCGGTGGTTCACCAAGTGCCCGCGACCGTGTTTTGGCAAGTAAATTCGGGGCGTATGCTGTTGAATTATTACAAGAAGGTAAAGGCGGATTGTGTATTGGTATCGAAGACAACAAAATGATTGCTTCAGATATCATCGACACCTTAGAAAATAACCGTCATAAACCAGACCTTTCTTTATATGAGTTAAATAAAGAAATTTCATTTTAAGCATACGCAGCAACGCACAGAACTTTTAAAAAGAGCTTTTTTAGCTATTTTAAATAAATGAATAGGAGCGTTTAGTAATGAAAAAAACAAAAATCGTTAGTACATTAGGACCAGCAAGTAATAGTGTGGAGATTATTTCTCAACTGATTGAAGCCGGTGCGAATGTTTTCCGTTTCAACTTCTCTCATGGGGACCATGAAGAACAATTGGCACGGATGACAATGGTTCGTGAAGCCGTCAAAAAAGTTGGTCAAGATGTAGGTATTCTTTTAGATACAAAGGGTGCTGAAATTCGGACTACTGTACAAGATACGACTGAAGCTGACTTTGGCCGTGCTGGATACATCCAATTCAACGTTGGTGATGAAACACGCATCTCAATGGATCCAGAACACAAAGGCTCAAAAGAAAAAATTGCTGTAACATATCCTGGTTTATTTGAAGACGTACACGTTGGCGGACATATCTTATTTGATGATGGTTTGATCGACATGGAAATCACAGAAAAAGACGAAGCAAACCGTGAATTAGTTGTGACTGTGAAAAATGCAGGTATGTTGGGATCTCGTAAAGGTGTGAATGCACCAGGCGTATCAATCAGCTTGCCAGGTATTACTGAAAAAGATGCGGATGATATCCGTTTCGGTCTTGATAATGATATCGACTTTATTGCCGCTTCATTCGTACGTAAAGCACAAGATGTACTTGAAATTCGTGAAATCTTAGAAGAAAAAGACATGACCCATGTCCAAATTTTCTCTAAAATCGAATCTCAAGAAGGTATCGACAATATCGATGAAATCATCAAAGTTTCTGATGGTATCATGGTTGCTCGTGGTGATATGGGTGTTGAGATTCCAGCAGAAGAAGTACCAATGGTTCAAAAGAGCATCATCAAAAAATGTAATGCGGCTGGAAAATCAGTTATCACTGCTACACAAATGCTAGAATCAATGCAACAAAACCCACGTCCAACACGTGCGGAAGCATCAGACGTTGCCAATGCTGTCTTTGATGGTACAGACGCAACGATGTTATCAGGTGAATCAGCAAATGGGGATTACCCAGTTGAATCAGTTGCTACAATGGCACGTATCGATATCGAAGCTGAAAAATCATTATCTGAAAACAGCACATTCCAAATCAATCAATTTGATAAAACAGATGTAACTGAAACAATCGGTTTATCCGTTGCCCGTGCGGCGAAAAACTTAGGTGTTAAAACAATCGTTGCAGCAACTGAGTCTGGTTACACAGCGAAAATGATCTCTAAATACCGTCCAGATGCAGATATCTTGGCAGTAACATTTGACGAACGTACAAAACGCGGTTTGATGTTAAATTGGGGCGTTTACCCAACAGTTGCACAAAAACCAACAACAACTGACGAAATGTTTGAATTGGCTTCTAAACAAGCTGTTGATTTAGGTTTCGCTAAAGAAGGCGATTTGATTTTGATCACTGCTGGTGTACCTGTTGGTGAACGCGGTACAACAAATGTGATGAAGATTCAATTGATTGGTTCTAAATTATTAGAAGCACAAGGAATCGGTGAAAAATCAGTTGTCGCAAATGCTGTGATCGCACATTCTGCTGAAGAAGCAATTGCAAAAGCGAAAGATGGCATGATTCTAGTTGTGCCAACAACTGACAAAGAATATATGCCAGCTATCGAAAAAGCTGCTGCATTGATTGTTGAAGACGGCGGCTTAACTTCTCACGCGGCTGTTGTAGGGATCGCAAAAGATCTACCTGTGATCGTTGGGGCGAAAGATGCAACAACAACAATCAAAGACGGCGAATTGATTACGCTCGATTCACGTCGTGGTATCGTATACCGTGGCGAAACAACTGCCATCTAAGTTGAGTTGAATGAGCAATTGGAACAGGCAGCGTAAAATAAACTGCCTGTTCTTTTTTATGGTTATTATTTCAGGTATCAAAAGGCTGAAACGGTACCAAAAGTTCTGAGAAAGGTGTCAAGAAAATTTCATTGACAAAGCCTCAGAAGCCCTGTATAATTGCTTTTGTTGCTTAGGGGTGATAAGAATGAAATGGTCTTTATTGGAATTAAAAAAATACCAAGAAGAGCCACTACTGTTCGATGAAACATTGGACTTAAAAAATCAACTGATCAAACGTGATGAGCAAATCATTGATTTGTCGCCAGTCAAAGTAAAAGGGTTTATTAGTGCTGGCAAGCATGAATACTTATTGCATTATCAAGTTGAAACGACGATGACCTTACCGTCTACCCGTTCACTAGAACCAGTCGCTTTAGCTTTTGATTTCACTGTCGATGAATGTTTCATGACACCAGAGCAATTTCAGCGCCGCGATGAAACGATCGTCGAAGAAGAAGTGTTATTGATCGAGGGACAAACGATCAGTCTTGACGAATCTGTAGCGGATAATTTATTACTTGCGATTCCTTTGCGAGTCTTGACTGAGAAGGAAAAAGAAAGCACAGAAATGCCTTCAGGCAATGATTGGGCTGTTCTTTCGGAAGAAGACTTTGCAAAACAAAAAGAAACGCAAGCTCAACAAGTTGATCCTCGTCTTGCAAAACTATCGGAACTATTCAATGAATCAGATGATGATAATGCGTAGGATTGGAATAAATTGCAGCCTCAAGGTTGCGTTCATTAACAAGGAGGTGTAGCAAAATGGCAGTACCAGCAAGAAGAACTTCAAAAGCGAAGAAAGCAAAACGTCGTACACATTACAAATTGACGATCAATGGTTTGAACGAATGTGCAAACTGTGGTGAAATGAAAAAAAGCCACCATGTCTGCGCAAACTGTGGTCATTACGATGGCAAAGACGTTGCAACAAAAGAAGCATAACCCTTTTTATGAAAAAGGATTTTAAAACCACAGGCTAACCATGGAGCCTGTGGTTTTTTTCTTTTTTTTTAATTTGTAATTTTTCTGAAAAAAATTTTGTGGTTCGATAGAGAATGGTTCAAAAGCAAGCCTATTTGCGCTATAATGATGAAGATAATAAAATCTTAGGAGGATGAAAGATGACAAAACAACAAATCGGCGTTGTCGGTATGGCTGTTATGGGCAAAAACTTGGCCTTAAACATTGAAAGCCGTGGTTATTCTGTTGCATTGTTTAACCGTACGGGTTCAAAAACCGAAGAAGTAGTAAAAGAGCATCCTGATAAAAATTTCAAAGCAACTTATACGATAGAAGAGTTTGTGCAATCGATTGAAACACCGCGACGTATCTTGCTGATGGTCAAAGCTGGTTTTGCAACAGATGCAACGATCCAAGAATTATTGCCTCATTTAGATAAAGGTGATATTTTGATCGATGGCGGGAATACATTCTTTAAAGATACAGTACGCCGTAATGAAGAGTTGGCGAACTCAGGGATCAACTTTATTGGTACTGGTGTATCCGGTGGGGAAGAGGGTGCTTTAAAGGGGCCTTCAATCATGCCTGGGGGCCAAAAGGAAGCCTATGAATTGGTGGCACCAATTTTGGAACAAATTTCGGCTAAAGCTGAAGACGGTGCTCCTTGTGTGACTTACATTGGTCCAAATGGTGCGGGGCATTATGTAAAAATGGTCCACAATGGGATTGAATATGGTGATATGCAATTGATTGCTGAATCCTATGACTTGATGCAAAATATTTTAGGGCTATCTGTAGATGAAATGGCAGATATTTTTGCTGAATGGAACAAAGGTGAACTAGATAGCTATCTGATTGAAATCACAGCTGATATTTTGACACGTAAAGATGATGAAGGGACAGGAAAACCAATCGTCGACGTGATTCTTGATGCTGCTGGCAATAAAGGAACAGGGAAATGGACAAGTCAAAGTGCTTTAGATTTGGGCGTCCCACTACCGTTGATCACAGAATCTGTATTTGCCCGCTATATTTCTGCTTATAAAGAAGAACGTGTCAATGCAAGCAAAGTGTTGCCAAAACCTGAAGCTGTTGCTTTTGAAGGTGACAAAGAAGCATTTATCAACAAAATCCGCGAAGCGTTGTACTTTAGCAAAATCATGAGCTATGCCCAAGGCTTTGCACAATTGCGTACAGCTTCAAAAGAATATGATTGGGATCTGCCATTTGGTGAAATTGCAAAAATTTGGCGTGCTGGTTGTATCATTCGTGCACAATTTTTACAAAAAATCACGGATGCTTATGACAAAGATCCAGATATCGAAAACTTGTTATTGGATGAGTACTTCATCGATATTACAAAAAGATATCAACAATCAGTACGTGAAGTGGTTGCATATGCTGTTCAAGCGGGTGTACCAGTTCCTACGTTCTCTTCAGCGATCGCTTACTTTGATTCTTACCGCTCAGATCGCTTACCAGCTAATTTGATCCAAGCACAACGGGATTACTTTGGCGCACATACGTATGAACGTACAGACAAAGAAGGTATTTTCCATTATTCTTGGTATGACGAAGCGTAAGCATTTGCTCGTTTCAAGGAAGAGAAGGGCCAAAAGTGAGAACTTTTGGTCAATCTCTTTTTTATTTTTTAGATACATGCTAAAATAAGACAGATAATGTCTGATATTTAAGCAGAAATAACCAATAAAGGAGCTATCAATCATGAGTAATATTCTAATCATTGAAGATGAAAAGAACTTAGCTCGATTTGTGGAATTAGAATTAAAACATGAAGGTTACAATACAGAGGTTCATTATAATGGCCGAACAGGGCTAGATGCGGCGTTGAATAATGAGTGGGATGCGATCTTGCTAGATTTGATGCTGCCAGAATTGAACGGACTTGAAGTCTGTCGTCGTGTCCGTCAAAGTAAAAATACGCCAATCATCATGATGACCGCAAGAGATTCTGTCATTGATCGCGTATCGGGGTTGGATCATGGTGCGGATGATTATATCGTCAAACCTTTTGCAATCGAAGAATTGTTGGCGCGTCTGAGAGCTTTATTGCGCCGAATCGATATCGAAGGCGATAAAAACGTGGCAAAACAAACAACGATCACATATCGTGATTTAACGATCGAAAAAGAGAATCGGGTTGTTCGTCGTGGCACAGATGTCATCGAATTAACCAAACGGGAATACGAATTGTTGCTGACATTGATGGAGAACGTCAATGTTGTATTAGCACGTGATGTATTGTTAAATAAAGTATGGGGGTATGAGACAGAAGTTGAGACCAATGTGGTTGATGTCTATATCCGTTACCTAAGAAATAAAATCGATGTACCAGGGGAAGAAAGCTATATTCAAACAGTTCGTGGTACAGGATATGTGATGCGCTCGTGAACCTAAAAAATGGAATGAAAAGATTAAGAGAACTGAAGGGGCCTTCTTTAACAGTGAAGTGGGCCTTCGCTAGTTCTTTCTTTATATTCGTTGTCTTTACTATTTTCGCGGTCATTACTTATAAAACTTCTGTCAATCTGATCGTGGCCAAAGAAGAGAATAACGTCGAACGAACAATGTCTGAGGTGGCTTCACGTTTGGCAAATTCAGACCAAGAATTGACATTGGTACGTACGTATCGTAATTTGACAAAGAATGATACCGGGGAAACCAGTATCTATGATAGAACATCTACGATCGATGGAAATCTGATGAAAATCGATTCATTTATTTCGGAGCTAGGGCAGTCATCATTAAGTTTATTTGTTTATAATCTTAGCCAAGATTTGGTTTTCAAAACCCATGAGAACGATTTGGCATTGATCGATATCGAACGTAAAGCACCTACTATCGTCACGCTTGATGGAATCACTGGTTTCTTATCGATCCAGCCCATTTATTCTAAAGAGACAAGAGAAAAAGTAGGCTATGCCCAAACATTTTATGAGTTGACCTCGTTTTATGAGATTCGCAGTAAGTTACTGCTGACGTTGATCATTTTGGAAATTGTTTCTTTGATACTGAGTAGTGTATTAGGTTTCTTTTTATCTGCGTATTTCCTGCAACCGTTGAAAGTGCTGCGAGATACAATGGAAACCGTCCGCAAAAATCCTCAATCGACTGTCCATATGCCAGAGCTAAACTCCAACGATGAATTATCAGATTTAGCAGACATCTTTAATGAAATGCTTGATCGTATGCGTTCTTATATTGAACAACAAGAGCGCTTTGTGGAGGATGTATCACATGAATTGCGCACACCAGTTGCAATCATTGAAGGGCATATGAATCTTTTACAGCGCTGGGGAAAAGATGACCCGGAAATTTTAGATGAATCTCTTTCAGCTAGTTTGCAAGAAATCAGCCGTATGAAAACATTGGTGCAAGAAATGCTTGATCTCTCTCGGGCAGAGCAAGTGGATGTACATTATGGGAATGAAACGACCAAAGCCAAAGAAGTGGTTTATCAAGTGTTTAACAATTTCAAGATATTGTACCCTGATTTTGTTTTTACGTTAGATGATGACTTATATCATGAATTGATTTTGAAGATTTATCGGAATCATTTTGAACAAATCATTATTATTGTCTTGGACAATGCAGTCAAATATTCGACTGAGCGCAAGGAAGTCCATTTATCAATATCCAAAGAGCGTGATCAATTTATGATCGCCATTCAAGATTTTGGTGAAGGAATCACTGCGGAAGATTTAGAGAAGATATTCAATCGGTTTTATCGAGTAGATAAAGCTCGTGCACGAACAAAAGGCGGAAATGGTCTTGGATTATCGATTGCCAAACAATTATTGGCAAGTTACAAAGGTAAAATCACAGCAGAGAGTGTAGTTGGTCAAGGGACTATTTTTAGAATCAAGATACCAATTCTGACATCAGAGGATAGAGAATCAAGAGAACGCTGATTTGATAAATAGCGTTCTCTTGTTTTTTTTACAAAAAGCAAGGTCTAAAACAGTGTGGATGACTGATTAAGCGAACAATACATGATAAAAAAGAGGAAAGATTCGCGTATAAAAATTATTCAAAAAAAGACTGTGATTTTAGTTGATTTTTCTGGTTAGAATTGCTATATTATTACTTGTCTTTGTTAACGCAGTGGTCATAAATTTTTCTTCAATCTTTTTCAAAAAAGATATTGACGAATGATTTTACAAGTGTTATTATAACAAAGTCATAAAAAACAAATCACTTCTAAATGCGTTTAAATCAAAAAACTTTATCAAAAAAGTGTTTGACAAATAACGTTTCAAGTGATATGATAATTAAGTCGTTGTGAATGATGTTGAAATTAAATAACATCTTCTGAAAAAACTTTTATAAAAAGTGTTGACAATCACTTGTCACTCTGATATGATATAAAAGTTGCTAACGCAACAACGTAGACCTTTGAAAACTGAACAAAGCAAGCAAACGAACCAATGTGTAGGACGCTTCATTATATGAAGCAAATACATGCAAGCAATAGCTAGCAAAAGTTAATTTTTATGAGCTTAACGATCCTTTGGATCGTTCAAACAAATCATTATGAGAGTTTGATCCTGGCTCAGGACGAACGCTGGCGGCGTGCCTAATACATGCAAGTCGAACGCTTTTTCTTTCACCGGAGCTTGCTCCACCGAAAGAAAAAGAGTGGCGAACGGGTGAGTAACACGTGGGTAACCTGCCCATCAGAAGGGGATAACACTTGGAAACAGGTGCTAATACCGTATAACACTATTTTCCGCATGGAAGAAAGTTGAAAGGCGCTTTTGCGTCACTGATGGATGGACCCGCGGTGCATTAGCTAGTTGGTGAGGTAACGGCTCACCAAGGCAACGATGCATAGCCGACCTGAGAGGGTGATCGGCCACACTGGGACTGAGACACGGCCCAGACTCCTACGGGAGGCAGCAGTAGGGAATCTTCGGCAATGGACGAAAGTCTGACCGAGCAACGCCGCGTGAGTGAAGAAGGTTTTCGGATCGTAAAACTCTGTTGTTAGAGAAGAACAAGGATGAGAGTAGAATGTTCATCCCTTGACGGTATCTAACCAGAAAGCCACGGCTAACTACGTGCCAGCAGCCGCGGTAATACGTAGGTGGCAAGCGTTGTCCGGATTTATTGGGCGTAAAGCGAGCGCAGGCGGTTTCTTAAGTCTGATGTGAAAGCCCCCGGCTCAACCGGGGAGGGTCATTGGAAACTGGGAGACTTGAGTGCAGAAGAGGAGAGTGGAATTCCATGTGTAGCGGTGAAATGCGTAGATATATGGAGGAACACCAGTGGCGAAGGCGGCTCTCTGGTCTGTAACTGACGCTGAGGCTCGAAAGCGTGGGGAGCGAACAGGATTAGATACCCTGGTAGTCCACGCCGTAAACGATGAGTGCTAAGTGTTGGAGGGTTTCCGCCCTTCAGTGCTGCAGCAAACGCATTAAGCACTCCGCCTGGGGAGTACGACCGCAAGGTTGAAACTCAAAGGAATTGACGGGGGCCCGCACAAGCGGTGGAGCATGTGGTTTAATTCGAAGCAACGCGAAGAACCTTACCAGGTCTTGACATCCTTTGACCACTCTAGAGATAGAGCTTCCCCTTCGGGGGCAAAGTGACAGGTGGTGCATGGTTGTCGTCAGCTCGTGTCGTGAGATGTTGGGTTAAGTCCCGCAACGAGCGCAACCCTTATTGTTAGTTGCCATCATTTAGTTGGGCACTCTAGCGAGACTGCCGGTGACAAACCGGAGGAAGGTGGGGATGACGTCAAATCATCATGCCCCTTATGACCTGGGCTACACACGTGCTACAATGGGAAGTACAACGAGTTGCGAAGTCGCGAGGCTAAGCTAATCTCTTAAAGCTTCTCTCAGTTCGGATTGTAGGCTGCAACTCGCCTACATGAAGCCGGAATCGCTAGTAATCGCGGATCAGCACGCCGCGGTGAATACGTTCCCGGGCCTTGTACACACCGCCCGTCACACCACGAGAGTTTGTAACACCCGAAGTCGGTGAGGTAACCTTTTTGGAGCCAGCCGCCTAAGGTGGGATAGATGATTGGGGTGAAGTCGTAACAAGGTAGCCGTATCGGAAGGTGCGGCTGGATCACCTCCTTTCTAAGGAATATTTCGGAAGACTACACATCGTTTGCCTTTGTTCAGTTTTGAGAGGTCTACTCTCAAGTAAATACCCGGGGCCTTAGCTCAGCTGGGAGAGCGCCTGCTTTGCACGCAGGAGGTCAGCGGTTCGATCCCGCTAGGCTCCATTAACGACATTGGTCGTTATGTATTGTTCATTGAAAACTGGATATTGAAGAAATCAAAACAAGTAACACACACCGAGTTGAACAAAAAAAGAGTTTTTTAATAAGTTCAACGCTTATTTTAGTCAAGTAACCTTCTATCGCTAGAAGAAGTGCTTGAAAAACCGACCGTAAGGTCAAAGGTTAAGTGAATAAGGGCGCACGGTGGATGCCTTGGCACTAGGAGCCGATGAAGGACGGGACTAACACCGATATGCTTTGGGGAGCTGTAAGTAAGCTATGATCCAGAGATTTCCGAATGGGGGAACCCAACATCTTTTATAGGATGTTACGTCTGTGTGAATACATAGCACAGTCGAGGTAGACGCAGAGAACTGAAACATCTAAGTACCTGCAGGAAGAGAAAGAAAATTCGATTCCCTGAGTAGCGGCGAGCGAAACGGGAAAAGCCCAAACCAACAAGCTTGCTTGTTGGGGTTGTAGGA